>NZ_CP136862.1:1835000-2147247 GCF_045689225.1 Methylocapsa polymorpha
AGAGCAGCGGCAAAAAAGGCCAAAGCCCTAGAAGCTTTCGGCGCTTCATGCCGAGCAAGGAGAGCCAAAGGACCGAGCCTATCCCGAACAATGCAACCGAGACCCATAGCGTCACCTGGACAAGCGCCAGTCCGGAGGAGGGTTCAGCCGCCAGGCCGATCGTCATGAGCTCATGAATCATGAAGGCGGTCAGGAAGGGCCATAGCGGCGGCGCAATCACCAAACCGGTCATCATGAGAACCAGGGCGGAAGCGTCAGCCGCTCCGATCTCCGCGAGCACGCGGCGAGGATCGCGGCTGAGCGTGATCAGCGTTTGCATCCAGCCCTTGGCCCAACGCCGCCTCTGCGTCAGCCAAGCGATGACGCCGCTCGGCGCTTCCTCCTGCGTGCTGGACGGCAGCGTGCCGGTGCGATAGCCAAAACGCGCGAGACGGAGGCCCAAATCGGCGTCCTCCGTCACATTCCAGGCGTCCCAGCCACAGACCTCACGCAGGACATCGGTGCGGAAATGGTTCGATGAACCTCCGAGAGGGAGCGGAAGGCGAAGCGCGGCGAGCCCCGAATGCAGGACGTCGAACAGCATCGCATATTCGATCGAAAACAGCCGGGTCAGCCAAGAATCCTCGATATTGTCGATCGTTAGCCGCGCCTGCAGACAGGCGAGCCGGCGCGGCGCGCGGAGGAATCGTTCGGCGGCTTCGCGCAGCTGATGCGGCGCGGGCGCGTCTTCAGCGTCGAAAATCGCCATGAATTCGCCGCGCAAGAGCGGCAGGGCGACATTGAGCGCGCGCGGCTTGGTTCGTGGCGCGCCGTCCGGCGCCACAATGATTTCGTAGGCTGGAGGAAGGCGCAACGCCTCGAGCGCCAGGCGCGTCGCCCGGTCATCCTCCTCGATGACGAGCTTGATGTCGAGCTTGCCCCGGGGATAGTCGATCGCTTCGAGCGCGGCGACCAGTTGCGCCGCGACGCGCGCTTCGCGATGGAGCGCAACGACAATTGAATAGGTCGGAAGCTGGCGATCCTCGGTCGGGACCCGACCCAGATTTCGCGCTGCGCCGACGCTTGCTGCGCCGGCGAAAAGGCGAAGCAAGATCGCGGCGAGGAAAAGGAGATTCGCCGCCATCGACAGAAGTATTGAAGCGGACGCAGGGGCCAGGGCGAGAGCAAGGGCCGCGATTCCGATCGCCGCTATGACGAAGCGGAACTGCGCCCGGTTCGGGCCTTCCTTCGCGGAAAAGCTCGCATCGAGACTGGCGAGCCCAAAACTAGCTTCGCGTGCAATCGCCGCCGCCGCATAGGCGCGCACCAGACGCGACAAATGCGTTGGCGTGGTGATCGCGAGGCTCATGCGAGCGAGTTCGCCGCGTCGCGCGCGGTGCAGGAGATCGGCGAGCGCCGCGCCCGGCGGCGCGGCGAGCCAGCGCGGGCCGCTATCTCCGCCAAGCGGAGCGATGCCGGCATGAATCGAATGTGGATAGCGGGCGCTGGCGCCAAGCGCGATCTCTCGATCGATAAAAATGACGCCAAGATGGCGCGCCAAGGATTGATAATAGGAGGTTTCGTCGATGGCGCCGCGGGCGAGCAAGGCGGCCTCGGGGGTGATCCCTTGCGCCCGGGCCTGGGCTTGGGCGGCGACGAGGGCCGCCGGGGCTGCTCCATCCGCCGATAAAAAGCTTAGTTCGATCGGTAGACCGTCCAAATAGCCACGCGTCGAGCCTGCGCGCAGCGCCGGGGTCGAAGCGTGAGGCCGATGTGGGGCCCTCAAAGCATGTTCGGATGCGCCTTGCATGGTCATATTACATTCGCTTCAACACATACGCTCACACAGTTACGAGCTTAACCTATACAACATTTGTAAATAATCAGGCAATTGCATGGCGCCAGGGAACCTAAGTCTACGAAAGAGGTTGTGAAACACCGAGCCGCGGTGAACTCACAAAGACGCAACAACTACTTAGATTTGCATTGGGTTGTTGCAATCAGGAAGCGCAGATGCAGGATGCCGGCGGGTTTCGCGGTCAAGCTTGTAGAGCGCGGGGCGTCAAGGGAAATGGGACCAATTTACCAAGGTCTAGCTAGGATTTGGTAACTTAAAGAAACGTCAAAGCTTGATCATGACGGAAAACAAGCACAAGCTTATCACTTATGTCAGAATTGTGAATAATATGTCTTGATGGTAACTATTTTTGTGTCAGGATAACTCTTAAACGAAAATTCGTTGCTGGGAGGCGGCGCGATGAGTCTTTATATCATTGGAAGCATCCTATTCGGCGTTGTTCTTGCTCAATTTTTTAAATTTTATATCCTCGTGCCGACATCCGCGGTCATCATCGTCCTTGCTCTCGTCGGCCCGTTTCCTGTCGGGCAGAGCCTACTTGGATCGTTTTTCGCCATCGTGATTTTGCTCACAAGTCTCCAGCTCGGCTATTTCTGTGGCCTGATCCTGAGCACGAGTCCGGCCTTGCGCTTTCGCTTCAAGAGAAACTCGTTTAGCAACACCCCTGCCTCATTAACGCCGATGCTTGGCGGACAATCCGTCCGGCGCCGTAGGACTCGGACCCTTTCGCGAGGCCAGGCCAACGCGGATCCTTTAGGCGCGCGCGTGACTCAAGACACAAAAAGGATCGGACCGGCCGGCTGATCGATTGATCGCCTATCGTTGGTTTCCCTCCGGGCTGAAGCGCTGCGAAGCGGTCTGCGGCGCAAGGCGGGGGATGCGCGAGGCGGCTTGGCCTGAGCGAGTTTGGGCGCGCTGAAGGCGTCAGTTACGCCGGAACGTGAGGTAGACGGCTCGGCGCCCAACAAGAAGCGCCTTCGTTTCATATCTTGTTCCGCTCCAGCCCTCCCAGGGGCTTCGCCAGTCTTCGGCGTTTCGCGCCGTCCAAGTGAAATCCGCCGAGCGTAGGACGCGCGTCAATGTCCAGCCCGCGTTATCGTCGATGTCGGTGGCGAAGCGAAGCTCCGCGCCCGGACGCATGACGCGGGCGAGACGCCCCAGCATCTCATCGGACAGGAACCGACGCTTGCGTTGCCTTCGCTTTGGCCAGGGATCCGGATAGAGAAGATAAACCCCGTCGAGCGCGCTCGACGGCAACGCCTCGATTACGGCGCGGGCGTCGCCTTCGTAAAGACGCACGTTGCGCAATTGGCTTTCTTCTATCAGCGTCAAGGCTTTGGCGACGCCGTTCAGAAAGGCTTCGCAGCCGATATAGCCAAAGTCGGGATGCCGGCTCGCTTCGGCGGCGAGATGCTCGCCGGAGCCGAAGCCGATTTCGAGCCAAAGCGCAGCGGGTCTCTCGGGAAAAAGCGCGGCGGCGTCGAGGATAGGCCTTGAGGCGTCAAATGTTGCGCCGGGCAAAGCCGTCCGCAAGAGTTCGGCCTGACGCTCCCGAAGCTTCTTGCCTTTGCGACGGCCAAATAGGCCCGTCGGATGCTCCGGCATGCTTGCTGGATTTTCATGTTGAGGCGGCGCGCCGGGGCCCGCAGCCTCAATGTCCGGTCGATCGGATAGACCTTGTCGCTTCATCTCATGCGCCGAGGCGACTGTTTCGATGTCGCGCCCGAAATCCTTTATTTTCGGACTGTCTTTCGCGAAACCGGCTTCTGCTCGCGAAGGCCTTGCGCCACGTCCTTAAGCGAGATGAGCCTTGAGCTTTTCCCCCAGGTCGGTGTTTTCCCAGGAGAAGCCGCCTTCCGCATCGGGCTTGCGGCCGAAATGCCCATAGGCCGAAGTGCGCGCATAAATCGGCCGATTCAGCTTCAGATGCTCCCTGATGCCGCGCGGCGAAAGACGCATGCTTTGGCCAAGCGCCGTTTCGAGCTTCTCTTCGGCGACCTGATTGGTGCCATGGGTATCGACGTAAATCGAGAGAGGCTCGGCGACGCCGATCGCGTAGGAGAGCTGGATGGTGCAGCGATCGGCGAGACCGGCCGCCACGACATTCTTCGCGAGATAGCGCGCGGCATAGGCCGCCGAACGATCGACCTTGGTCGGGTCCTTGCCGGAAAACGCCCCGCCGCCATGCGGAGCGGCGCCGCCATAGGTGTCGACGATGATCTTGCGGCCGGTCAGGCCGCAATCTCCGTCGGGCCCGCCTATGACGAACTTGCCCGTTGGGTTGACGTGCCAGACCGTTTCTTCGCTGATCCAGCCTTCCGGCAGGGTCGCCTGGATATAGGGCTCCACGATGGCTCGAATGTCCTGGGAGCTTAAATTTTCGTCGAGATGCTGAGTGGACAAGACGATCTGCGTCGCCCCGACCGGCTTGCCGTTCACATATCTGACGGTCACCTGACTTTTGGCGTCGGGGCCGAGCTTGACGGCGTCGCCTTCGCCTGATTTGCGCGCCTTGGTGAGGGTCTCGAGAATTTTATGGGCGTAATAGATCGGCGCCGGCATCAGCTCCGGGGTTTCGCGGCAGGCGTATCCGAACATGATGCCTTGATCGCCCGCGCCCTCGTCCTTGTTGCCGCTGGCGTCAACCCCTTGCGCTATGTCGGCCGATTGGGCGTGAAGGAGCACCTCGACCTTTGCGCGCTGCCAATGAAAGCCTTCCTGCTCGTAGCCGATGCTCTTGACCGCGCCGCGTGCCGCGGCCTCGATGGCGTCGGTCGGGATCGACGGGCCGCGCACCTCGCCGGCGATGATCACGCGGTTGGTCGTCGCCAAAGTTTCGCAGGCGACGCGGATCTGGTAGGGGTCCACCCCGGCCCTTTCGCCTTCGCGGAAAAACAGGTCGACGATCTCGTCTGAAATCCGATCGCAAACCTTGTCGGGATGCCCTTCCGAGACCGACTCACTTGTGAAAAGATAATTCGCGCGAGGCAAGGAATGTCTCCAATGGGCGAGATAAAGATCCGACGGATCGCGGCCGGGAGCCGGCTCTGCTCGCCTAGGGCGAGCTGGCTCCAGCCTGATCACGAGGGGGACGTTTTAACATCCCGTTCGTTTTGTCAAGCTATTTGCCCCGCTGCGTTCGATAGATCGAACGCATGTCATGCGCGAGGTCGGCTTAATCCGAGGCCTCTTCATCCGCTCGGTCGCGCCCGTTCGCCTCTCCATGCGCTTCATCGCCGGCGAGGGCGGTGACGAGGTCGATGATCCGCTTGCGGACCTTGGGATCATGGATCCGCGCGAAGGCCATGTTCAGATGCAAACCTTCGGCGGTCGACAAAAAATCGGCGACATAGCTCGAACCGGAGTCCTCCGCCACGCCTATATGGCCGTTTTCGCTGCCGGGGACCGTTTCAAAGGACGGCGCTCCTTCGAAAAAGAAGGCCGGCGGAACGTCGAGCGTTCGCGAGATCTGCTGCAGCCTGCTTGCGCCGATCCTATTGGCCCCTTTCTCGTATTTCTGAACTTGCTGAAACGTCAACCCCAAGGCTTCGCCCAATTTTTCTTGGCTCATGCCGAGGATGACGCGCCGCATGCGGACTCGGCTCCCGACATGGCGGTCGATCGGATTGGGGACCTTCTTCATCTTGCCCATTGCCAGACTTGGTTCACTCATAGCGAGACATTCTTCAGTCATTGTAAAACTTTCCGCGATGGGTTCCACCAGAGATAGGTGCGAGCGCCTTGCCGCAACTGAACTCGAAATCAAACCCGGTTGCGCCAATTATCCATAGCAATACAGACGAGATTATACGAAAAAACGTATGTGAATAGAAATCACTTATTACGAGTTGTCAAATCGTAAACTTTGCCGCCAGGGCGGCGAGCAGCGCCGCAAACCAGACGGAAAAAGCGCTCGCGAATGGCGCTCGGGCAAAAAGCGGCGGCGCGATCCGTTCCGGAAGGGCGCCGTCCAATACGCCTTCCGCTCCGAGCGCCAATTGGCCGAGAACCCGTCCATAGGGATCGACAATTGCGGAAATTCCGGTGTTCGCCGCGCGGACAAGGGGCAACCCCTCCTCGATTGCGCGCAGCCTCGCCTGCGCGAAATGCTGATATGGGCCGGCGGTCATCCCAAACCACCCGTCATTGGTGACGTTGAGCAAGAGCCCAGGCCGCTCCGCCCCGGCCTGCTCTGGCACGACTTCGCCGGAGAAGATCGCCTCGTAGCAAATGAGCGGCGCAACATCTGGAAGCCCAGGCACCGAGAGGAGCTTTCGTGCCGACCCTGGCTCGAACCCCCCGGGGACATGAACAAAATGATGCAGGCCTAAGCGCTCAAGGATCGATCGCAGAGGTAAATATTCGCCGAAAGGCACAAGATGAACTTTATCATAACTGTCAATAATGCGCCCTCCGCTGGCGATAACCTGCACCGCGTTGAAATATTGCGGCCGGGCGTTATTGGGCGGCGGCCAGTCTGAGAACGCGGGGGTCGCCGATATTCTATCCCCTTGTCTTGCGGCGCCGGTGACGAGAACCGAGCCCAGCGGCAGGAAGGCGCCGATTCGGGCCAGCGCCTGTGGATCGCGTGACAAAATGAAGGGAAAGGCCGATTCAGGCCAGATCAAGACCGTTGCGCCATCCAGTTCAGTATCGTCTGCGCCCTCCGACAAACGCAGATATTGCGAAAGAATCGCGGCCTTGTTCTCCGGCCTGAATCTCTCGTCCTGCAATATGTCGGGCTGCATGATGCGGAGTCGGACCCCGGCGACGACCGCGTGATCGGCTTGCGCCAGCCGCGTCGCGCCATAGACGTAAACCGCTGCGAGGCTCAGCAAGGCCAATAGGACCACGCTGAGCGGAGCCGTCGCCCATCGCCGCAACCGTCCTCGTTGCGCGCTTTCGTTCCGATCGGCTTCCTTGGAGGCGCGTTGGTCGACTAGAACGGCCGGCGCGGAAAATAGGACGATCGCAACCGCCGTGAGTCCATAAAGCCCGATCAGCGAGGCCAATTGCGCGGTAGCGAGATTGTCGCCAAGCGCCATGCCGAATGTGTTCCAGGGAAACCCCGTCAGGACATGCCCGCGCAGCCATTCGGCGAATGTCAGTCCGGCGGCGAAAGCGAAAAGGCGGGCGGGTCCAGGCGACCAAAGGAGGCGCGCAAACATAAATCCAAGCGCCGGGAAAAAGGCCAGAAGGGCGGGAAGACCGAGCACGCCGAGAGGCAGGGCCCAGGCGAATTCGTCGGCGTCGACGAGAAAGGCCGCGCCAAGCCACCAGAGGCCCGCGACGAAGTAACCAAATCCCCACCACCAGCCGATCGCAAAAGCGCGCCGCGCCGCCCGCGGCGGGACAAGGCGCGAGCGGAGCCCTCGGCGGCCGACGACATATTTCTGCTTCATGTCCGCCGAGCCGTCGATCAGCCAGACGGCGACCGTCATCGGGATGACGAGGGCGGGAAAAAAATCGAAAGGGGCCATGGCGAGGGCGCCGACCGCGCCGGCGGCGACGGCGATCAGGCGACGGCGCCAGCCGTCGGCGCGGATGATCGTTGCGGCGAGCGCGCGCATTGAGCCCTTCTCCCGATTGCGTCGATCGCCGCCATAAAGCAGAACTTCAGAGCATTTTCATGATGCCCGACTGAAGAATATGCGGCCGCGCGCCGGCGGGGATGCGGCCGCTCGACAAGGAATTAAATTAGATCAGTAGGTTGACGCAGGAACGCCGAGGCCTTTGGCGGTCTATCCCTCCGGGGAGGTCTCCGCCTTCGCTGGGCGGTCTCGACCCTCAGTTTCGGGGTCGCGATCGATCGCGCTGCCAACGCTGCCGAGGTGGATCTTGATTCGCTTTACTCTGCGCGGGTCGGCGTCGAGCACTTCGAACTCGAGCCCTCCCTCGACGATGATTTCGCCGCGCACTGGAACATGGCCGGCGAGCGTGGTGATCAATCCGCCCAAAGTGTCGACTTCCTCCGCGTCGCTGATCGCGGTCAGGTCGGCGTCGATCGCGTTGGAGACGTCTTCGAGGCTGGCGCGGGCGTCGACGACGAAGCCGCCGCCGGCCGCGGCGTCGATCTTGGGGCTTTCGTCGAGATCATGTTCGTCCTCGATATCGCCGACGATGGTCTCGACAATGTCCTCGATTGTCGCGAGGCCTTCCGTGCCGCCATATTCGTCTATGACGAGCGCCATATGCGTCCGCGTCGCCTGCATCTTCAGGAGAAGGTCGAGGGCCGGCATGGAGGGCGGAACAAAGAGGACAGGGCGAAGAATATTCGCCTGCGACAGCGGGATGTCCAGCTTGCCGAAATTTTCAAGCCAGGCCGCGGAGCGGCTTTGCAATTCGCTCGGCGCGGATTTCGGCGGCGCGGCGTCGGGCTCCGTGTAGTCTGCTTGGGAGTCTGCTCGGGGCTCCGGCGCGGGCGGGACCTCCGCCGCCGCCGCGAAATAGGCTACGAAGTCGCGGATATGCACCATGCCGCGCGGATCGTCGAGCGTGTCGCCATGCACCGGCAGGCGGGAATGGCCGGCGGCGCGAAATGTCGAAAGCACGTCGAAGAGATTCGTATCCAGCGAGACGGCGATGATGTCGGCGCGTGGAACCATGACGTCCTCCACCCTGAACTCATGCAGGGTGAGGACGTTTTTCAGCATTGCGCGTTCTTGCGGCGAAAAATCCGCATCCGTCGACGTGTCCGCGAGCGCATCCTGGATGTCGTCGCGGATCGAGGCGCCGCCGAGGCCGAACAAGGCGCGCAATCGTTCGAACAGGCCAGGGCTCGCGCCGACGGTCAGCCTGTCTGTTCCGCTGTCGCTCGCGGAGAGCATGTCGCGTTCGGTCGTCATGATCGTCAATTCGCGACCTGCGCCGGAGCGTCCCGATAGGGGTCGCCTATCCCGAGCCTCGCGAGAATGTCGCGTTCGAGCGCCTCCATCTCCTCCGCCTCGGCGTCCTCGATGTGATCATAGCCGATGAGATGCAAGAAACCGTGCGCCAGAAGATGGGCGACATGATCGCGCAACGGCTTCCCGGCCTCAAGGGCTTCCTTCTCGGCGGTTTCGAAGGCGATCACAATGTCTCCGAGGATAGGCGTCCGGCTTGGATCGCCGCCGGAGGGGAAAGAAAGAACGTTGGTCGGCTTGTCGACGCTGCGCCATTTGCGGTTGAGCTCGGCGATGAAGGCGTCGTCGCAAAGAACAATGCTGACCTCCGCCCCGTCGGCGAGCTTGACGCCGCTTTGCGCGATCGCCGCGCCAATAGCATCCTCCGCGAGGCGAGACGGCGCCTCGAGAGAGGTCCAGCCGTCGGCTTCGATCGCGAGGTCTATCACGGGGCTCATTTTCGCGCTTTCTCGTTTCCGCCGCCCGCCCGCCGGGCCGCGGATTCATAGGCGCCAACGATCCGGCGGACGAGATCGTGCCGGACGACATCGGTTTCCCGAAATACGACATGGCCTATGCCTTCGAGGCCAGCGAGAAGCTCGATCGCCTCGCTCAGGCCCGATTTCTGGCCGGGCGGAAGGTCGGTCTGCGTCGGATCGCCGGTCACGATCATGCGCGATCCTTCGCCGAGGCGGGTCAAGAACATTTTCATCTGCATCGTGGTGGCGTTCTGCGCCTCGTCGAGCAGAATGCAGGCATGGCTCAAGGTTCGCCCGCGCATGAAGGCGAGGGGAGCGACCTCGATCATTCCGGTCTGCATCCCCCGTTCCAACATGCGGGCGTCCATGAAATCGGCCAGGGCGTCGAAGATCGGGCGTAGATAAGGATCGACCTTGTCGCGCATGTCGCCTGGCAGGAAGCCGAGCCTCTCGCCGGCCTCGACCGCCGGCCGCGACAAGATCAGCCGTTCGACGGCCCCTTGCTCGAGAAGGAGAACGGCGTAGCCGACGGCGAGCCAGGTCTTGCCGGTGCCCGCCGGGCCTTCGGCGAAAACGAGCTCGTGGCGTTTCAGCGCGCGCAGGTAAAGGTCTTGCGCGGCGTTGCGGGCGCGCACGGCGCCGCTGCGGCGGGTGCCTATCTGTTCGAAGACGACCCGTCCGACCTCCGCGTCATTGGGGAAAAGCGACCCCTGCAAGGCGCCTTCCTGGATTGCGCCGTCGACGTCGCCAAGACTCACCGACTGGCCGAGTTGGACGCGCGCATGGAGATTTTCGAGGACGCTGCGCGCGTGCTCGCAGGCTTCAGGAGGGCCCTTGATGGTCACGAGGTTGCCATTGGCGTTGGCGATCACGCCGAGCCTGCGCTCCAGCTTCGCGAGGTTTTGATCATATTGCCCGAAGACCAGGGAGGCGTAGCGATTGTCCTCGAAGACCAGATTGATCTCGGTGGTCTCGGCCTCGCCGGCGAGGCGCTTGATTTCGGGGCGGGCGAGCTGGCTGGAGCGGTCGGATGGTTTCAAATCGGCGCCCCTCGCGCGGCGTGGCCCGGCGTTAATCGTCCAAACAGCGAGTTCGCGCCCGCCGCGACGATCTGGACCGGCAATATTTCGCCGATGCGATCGGTTTCGCCATCGACCTGAACGGCTTGGAGATAGGGCGATTTTCCGGCGATCTGCCCGGCGTGGCGGCCAGGCTTTTCGAACAGGACGTCCACCGTGCGGCCGACCATGCCGCGATTGAACGCTTGGCGTTGCCGCTCGAGCAGCGCCTGGAGCCGCGAGAGCCGCGCCGATTTCACGCTCTCCTCGACCTGATCTTTCAGGTCGGCGCCGGGCGTGCCAGGCCGCGGCGAATATTTGAACGAAAACGCGCTGGCGAAGCCGATTCGCTCGATCAGATCGAGCGTCGCCTCGAAATCTTGCTCGCTCTCTCCGGGAAAGCCGACGATGAAATCGGACGAAAGCGCGATGTCGGACCGGGCTTGGCGGATCTCGGCGACGAGATCGACATAATCGGCGCTTTTGTGCTTGCGGTTCATCGCGGCGAGGATCCTGTCCGAGCCCGATTGAACCGGGAGATGCAGGAAGGGCATGAGCGAAGCCTGATCGCGATGCGCGGCGATGAGATCGGCGGTCATGTCGCCCGGATGGCTTGTCGTGTAGCGGACGCGGGCGATGCCTGGCGCCTCCGCAATCCTTGCGCAAAGCTCCGCCAGCGAAGCCGAGCCGCCGGCGCCGTCCGCGCCATGGTAGGCGTTGACGTTCTGGCCAAGCAGCGTCACCTCGCGCACGCCGGCGGCGGCGAGCACCGCGACCTCCGCGAGGATGTCGCCGACCGGCCGCGAGCTCTCGGCCCCGCGTGTATAAGGCACCACGCAGAAGCTGCAGAACTTGTCGCAGCCCTCCTGCACAGTGACGAAGGCGCTGACCCCGCGCTTGCGGATTTGCTGCGGCGTCGGGGCGACGAGAAAATCGAACTTGTCTTCGGCCGGAAAATCGGTCTCGACAAGTCCGCGCTCGGTTTCTGCGCGGCGCAGCAGCTCCGGCAGGCGATGGTAGCTTTGCGGGCCGACGACGATGTCGACGGCTTTCTGGCGGCGGAAAATCTCGCCGCCTTCGGCCTGCGCCACGCAGCCGGCGACGATGATCCTGGTGTCTCGCCCGGCCTTGGCCCGCGCGGCCTTGAGGGCGCGCAGCTTGCCCAATTCCGAAAAGATCTTTTCGGCGGCGCGTTCGCGAATATGACAGGTGTTCAAGACCACGAGGTCGGCGTCTTCGACCTGCGCCGTATCGGCATAGCCCTCTGGCGCGAGAAGATCCGCCATGCGTTGCGCGTCGTAGACATTCATCTGACAGCCAAAGGACTGTATGAAAAGCCTGCGCCGTGGCGATTTTTCCGCGCAATGCTCGGGTTCGGCGGAGAGGCTTCGCCCAGCATGCAAATTGTCTATAACCGACATCTTCCCCGCGATCTTCGAGGCTCTGAGCCTCTCACGCTTATTCTAAAGCCTTGTGACGTTCGAGAAAACAGGCAAACAGGCGGCCTGCGATCCTATCCCTTACGCCATGTCGAGCCGCATGACGAGAGCCGTCGCCTGCCTGGCGTCGGCGCTGCGGTAATAAGCTTTGCGCTCGGCGACCTGGCGAAATCCGAAGCTGGCGTAAAGCCCGCGCGCCGCGTGATTCTCCTCGTCGACCTCCAGAAAGACCCGGCTAATTCCCTTGGCGGCGAGGCCCGCCAGATGCGAGCCGAGAAGGTTTCTGCCAATGCCGTTGCGCCGCCATGCCGGCTCGACGGCGAGCGTCAGGATCTCGGCCTCGTCCAAGGCGCAACGCGACAAGACGAAACCCGCAAGCTTTGATTCGCTGGCCTCGACGGCGCCCCCGGCGTAGGTCTCCGGCGCAGCCAGGAGCTGCTCGAAATCCGCTTCCCCCCAGGGATAGGCGAAGCTCGATGCGTGCAGGGTTGCGCATTCGGCGCTTCGCTCGGCGCCGATATGTCGGGTTGAGGTCGCGGGCGTTTTGGCGAACAGGCTGAACATGTCTCGCTCATGGCGCAGGCGGTGGGCTCTGCGCCGCATCCTGCGGCTTGGCGTCCGGCGCTTTCAGATAAAGCGGCCGCGGCGGCGCCAGGCTCGGATCGGCGAGAAGCCCAAGTTTAGCGACAAAGGCAATATCGGGGACGGCGAACTCGCCGACGACCTCGACATTCATCCCCAAAGCGGCGGCCTCGATCGCGAGCAATGGCGCGCCCGGACCCGCGAGCCTTATGGGACCTTCGCCAAGCGAACGGGCCGCTTCGTGGACCGGCGCGAGCCGGGGCGCGAGAATCGCCCGTCCGTCAGGCCCGAAGGCGGCGAAGAAAACATTGCCGTGGCGGGCGTCGATGGCGACGCCGACGAGGCCCGGCTTCTCGTCCAGGATCAAGGGCGCGGCCAGCGCCGCGAGGGTGGAGACGCCGACGACGGGAATCTCGCAGGCGATCCCGATCGCCCGGGCGGCGGCGATGCCGACGCGCAAACCGGTGAACGATCCGGGTCCGACCGTGACCGCGACCCGGTCAAGCCCCGCGAAGCCTCCTTCGACGCGCGCCATGACCCGGTCGATCAAAGGCAAAAGCGCTTCGGCATGGCCGCGCTCCATCGCGATGGTCTCGAGCGCTTCGACGGCCTCGGCCTCATCGTCGAGAACGCAGGCGGAAACCGCCGGAAGCGCGGTATCGATCGCAAGGATTTTCATGCGCGCGCTATTTCATGCCCTTTCACGCCCCGTCTATGAATATTTGCGATTCGCACGCCCAATGCGGCTGCGCCCGGGCGGACCATCTGCGTTTCACCTGAAAAATGCGCGATCAAATCTGTTCGACCGCGCGCACGTCGGGCACGTAATGCTTGAGCAAATTCTGAATCCCGTGCCGCAGCGTTGCGGAAGAAGAAGGACAGCCGGAACACGACCCTTTCATGGCGAGAAAGACGGTCCCGTCGCGGAAGCCGCGAAATTTAATGTCGCCTCCGTCATTGGCCACGGCCGGGCGGACATGAGTTTCGATGAGCTTCTTGATCGTTGCGACCGTATCGGCGTCGTTTGGCGCGAAGAACTCGTCGCCGTCCCCTGCCGGCGCAACGCCCGCTTCGTCGTTGAGCAGAGGCTCGCCCGACAGAAAATGCTCCATGATCGCGCCAAGCACGGCGGGCTTGATCTCCTGCCAGTCGCCGTCGGATTTGGTGACGGAGATGAAGTCGGAGCCAAAAAACACGCCGGACACGCGTTCAAGAGAGAAAAGCGCCTGTGCGAGCGGCGATTGCTTGGCGCCTTCGGGGCTTCGGATGTCGAGCGTCCCGAGGGTCATGACGGGGCGGCCGGGGAGAAATTTCAACGTGGCGGGATTAGGCGTGGCTTCGGTTTGAATGAACATGGAACTCTCCCAAGCGTCCGGTTCAAGGCCGGAGCTGGATGCAGCGGATCGGAATCCTTCTAAAATATGATCGAGACTGCGCCAATGAGCAAGCGTCAACGTGGAAATACGCAAGTTCCGTGCAAGCCAGTCCGGTTTCACCCTTCGCGGGCAGGCGATCGGGCGGGCCGCGTCTTTGTGACGCTTTTGCTGGACGCCTGAGCGGAACCCGCTGCGCCGGGCGATCGTTTAGCAGGGGCGCCCCGTCGGCCGAGGCGATGATTCGGAGGGCCGAAGAGGCGGCGATGCGGGCGACGCCGCCGGCCTCTGGCGAGTGTGATCGGCGCGCTGCGGACCCGCCTGGATGCTGGCTTATGGCCGAGCCAGCGCTAGATGCGGCGGCCGGCGATTCGATGGATGAGGGATCATGGCGCAAGTTCCCGGCATTGGGCGGCAACTCGCAGCGGCGGCGATGGCGGCGCCTTTTCTCGGACCCGAGGAAGAACGCGCGCTCGCCTTGCGCTGGAAAAATCAGCGCGACGAAAAAGCCATGCACGAGCTCACGCGCGCTCATATGCGGCTGGTCATCGCCCTGGCGGTGCGCTTCCGGCATTATGGCCTTTCGGTCCCGGACCTCATCCAAGAGGGTCATGTCGGGCTCATGGAGGCGGCGGCGCGTTTCGAGCCGGATCGCGAGGTTCGCTTTTCCACCTATGCGACTTGGTGGATCCGCGCTTCCATGCAGGACTACATCCTGCACAATTGGTCGATCGTTCGCGGCGGGACGAGCTCGGCGCAAAAGGCGCTTTTCTTCAATTTCCGTCGAATCCGCGCCAAGCTTATGCGCGGCGGCGATGAGCTTGGCAATATGGAGCTCTTCACTCAAATCGCTCTGGCGCTCGGGGTCGCGCGGTCGGACGTCGAGACGATGGACGCGCGATTGTCGGCACCGGATGTCTCGCTGAATGCGCCGATCGGCGAGACCGACAGCGCGGGGCCGACCGAGCGTGTCGAGTTTCTGGTCGACGACAAGCCTCTGCCGGACGAGGCGGCCGGCGTCGCAATCGACACTAACCGGCGCATCGATTGGCTGAACGATGCGCTGACGAGTCTCTCCGAGCGGGAACGAAGAATTCTCCAAGAGCGGCGGCTCGTCGATGAAGCCGCAACGCTCGAAGCTTTGGGGGACCGCCTTGGAATCTCGAAGGAGCGGGTGCGCCAGATCGAGAGCAGGGCCCTGGAAAAGCTGCGCCAGGCGCTGAACAAGCGCCATATGGAAAGCGCCGCCGAAGCCATGATCTGATCGGCGGCGCTTTCTCGTCGGGCCGCCGCCCGGTTTGAGCCCGAAAGCTCAGTTTTCCCCAATGAGTTTTTGATCTTTCTGACCTCCCGCCAGCGTTTTCCAACGCGTGCGGGAGCGAGCTTGGCGCGCGATTGGCGCAGGAGTTGGGGGATCTGCTCCGCGCTTTGCGGAAAAATATATTTAAATCAATAATTTAATTGAGCGCTTCGAGCCAAACTGACTGAATTTGGCCCGTGAGTCCGGTTAAATTCCAGGTAAGAACCCAGATGATATGCTCCCCGAACCGGGGCGCGGCGCCCATAGGCGGCGCCCGGACGGCGAGAGTTTGGCGACCGAAACCCGCCTTGTTGCGGGCGGTTGGCTCGACAAAGTTCCTCTCCTTCGCTTGACGGGGCGCGATGGTTGGGGTTCCGTCATGTCAAGCGCGTTCGAGAAATGAGTCGGAAGCAGCGTCGCCGACGCGCTCTTGCGCTAAAATCACCGACAAAATGATTATGGAGGCAGACGGGATGACGAGTTCAAGCAAAAAGCCTCAGGCCGCGCCGACCAAACGCGCTGCCGCCGCAGCCCCTGCCGCTGCAAAAGCGTCGGCCAAAGCCGCGCCGGCGAAAGACGCGAAAAAGGCGAAGCCGGCGACCAGCGCTTTCACCAAGCCGTTGCAGCCTTCCAAGGAGCTCGCCGCGGTGGTCGGGTCGGAGCCCTTGCCGCGCACCGAGGTGGTGAGCAAGGTTTGGGAGTATATCAAGAAGCACAAGCTGCAAAACGAGGCGAACAAGCGCGAGATCCTGGCCGACGCCAAGCTGAGCGCGGTGTTCGGCAAGGACAAGGTGACAATGTTCGAGATGAACAAGTTCCTCGCCCAGCATCTGAAATAGGAAAGCGGCCGAGGGCGGCGCGGCGGGCCGCTGCGCCGTGAACGCTAGCCTTGTGCGAGGCGTCAATCGGGGCCTCGGGGTCGTCGGACAAATGCTGGCGCGTGCCCCGGCGCGCCGTTTCGAGCTGGCCGGTGTTTGCAAGCGGGCGCGCGGCCGGCGGCGGGCGATAGGAGCGTGTCAGGTGGCTGACAGCGGCGGCGATTCGGCGCGGCGGGGCTCTGCTTTGAAAAAGCGGGCCTTGCACGAGTTCCGACGATTCCTCGCGATGTTCCTCTACCTTTGGGTCTTGTTCGCGATATTCGACCTGTATCGGACCATCATCCTCACCGAGAACCATGTGAATTATCGGGCCCAGGGCTTTGCGGCCGTCAACGCGTTGATGCTGGCGAAAGTCATGCTGTTGGCCGAAGGCCTGAAACTCGGGCGGCGGTTCAAGGATGGCAGATTGATTGTCTCTATCCTCTACCAAGCCTTTACCTTCACGATTCTATTCATCGTGTTTCATGTCCTCGAGAAAGGAATCGTTGGCGCCTTCGAGGGAAAGACGATAGCCCAAAGCCTTCCCGCCCTCGGCGCGGAAGGCCTCGAAGTGATCTTCGCGGCCGGCGCGGTCATATTCGTGGCCTTGATTCCCTTCTTCGCCTTCAAGGACGTCGCCCGCGCAATCGGCGAAGATAAGATGAAGGCTCTTATGTTCAGCCGAGGCCTAGACCGCTCTCGGCCGCCGATTGTGCGCGCCTCGGAGGAGGCCCCGCCTGTAGACGTTTTGGCGCTGTTTTCGAGCATGTCCGCGCCCGCCACCGCCGTCATAAGCGACCGTGAGGCGGCCACGCGCGTCGTGATCGCGTCCCCCGCAAGCGCGGAGCGCTCCAATCTGCAATGCGGCGGGGCGGCATAGGGCGTGCATTGGCTTGGCCTTCTTGCAGAGGAGCTCAGTCTTGAAATATCGGCAGCTCGGCGACAGCGATCTTCAGGTCTCGACCATCTCCCTCGGCTCTTGGCTGACCTATTCCGGCGGCGTCGAAAAGGCCCAGGCGATCGCCTGCGTCCGCAAGGCTCTCGATCTCGGAATCAATCTCATCGACACCGCGAATGTCTATGGCCGCGGCGCGGCTGAGACGCTGCTTGGCGAGGCGCTCGAAGGCGTCGATCGCGCCTCCTATATTCTCGCGACCAAAGTCTATGGCGCGATGAGCGACACTGATAAGGGCCTGTCGCGCGCGCAGATCTTCAAGCAGATCGACGCCTCGTTGCAGCGGCTCAAGACCGATTACGTCGATCTCTATCAATGCCATCGCTATGACGAGAATACGCCGCTCGTCGAGACGATGGAGGCGCTGACCGAAGTCGTGAAGCAGGGCAAGGCGCGCTATATTGGCTTCAGCGAATGGCCGCTCGATAAGATTGAACTGGCGGCCGAGCTCGAAGACGTTGCGCCTTTTGTTTCCAGCCAGCCGCAATATTCATTGCTTTGGCCCTATCCGCAGACTGGCCTCATCCAGCGCTGCGCCGAATTGGGGATCACCCAGATCGTCTGGTCGCCGCTGGCGCAGGGCGTGCTCACCGGCAAATACAAGCCCGGCGCGCCATTGCCGGAGGACTCGCGGGCGAGCGACGCCTCCATGGGCTCGATGGTCCCAAAGCGTTGGCTGGAGGCGCCCCTGCTCGAGGCGGTGCAGAAGGTGAAGCGCCTGGCGGAGGAAGAAGCGGGCGTGAGCCTGGCGCAATTCGCCCTCGCCTGGGTTTTGCGCAATGAAAACGTCTCCTCCGCCATTATCGGCGCGAGCCGGCCCGAGCAGGTCGCGGAAAACGCCGCCGCCGCTGAGCTTCGCCTAAGCAATGAACTCTTTTACAGGGCCGAAGACATTCTCGCGCCCTTCCGGCAATAGGCGCGGCGGGCTCGCCCCTTCAAATGAAGAACAAGACCCATCCGCTGACTTGAATGCGAATCGGATCGTCGGAATTCTCGTCCGTCAGCCTCACCCGACAGACCAGCACGTTGAAATCGCGCAGGCCGGCGAAGACCTCGAATTGCCCTAGCGGACGCTGTGTGAGCGTATTGCCGCCATCGGTGACGAAAGCGCCGTTGAAGGAGTTCAGGCCAACGACAAAGCCCGAGCCGCGCGGACGATTGACCGTTTGCGTTTGTTCGAGCGGCCGACCGGGCAAAAGGTGATCCGGGCCTCCGGGCTCAAAGAAGTCGAAGAAAAACGGCGCCACCCCGACAATTGAAGCCATCTCGATCCCCTTCGTTCAGGCGTAGCCGCGCCCAGTCGACGCGGGCGACAAGCTTCAGCGGCGTAAATCAGAACAGTCGCGCGAGGAAAATCCCCAGCACGAAAGCTGCGATGACGGACGGTATGGGGTAACGGTGGATAAGTTCCTTGAACTTAGCCAAAGCGGGGTGAAGCCCGCTCGGGAACTCGACGCTGGAAAGACCGGCGCCAAGATCGGGATCTTGTGGCCTTAGAGCGGACATCTCACTCGCCGTCACGCGCTGCGCGCCTTCGTGGGGATTGTGGAACTCCGCCATCCGCCGCTCCTGCCTTGGTTTACCGGGAGCGCATCCTCGACTTCATTAACTGCGCCAGGGCTCCTAGAGCTAAACGCGGAAACGCCCCGAGGGTTCGGATAATATTCGCTACGGGACTTCGTTTCGCCAATTGCGCTCTAACCCGCCGCGGCGCGGGACGCAGTTTGGGTGGGCGCCGGGAGCGCGGCTCAATCGCCGCTGCCGATCCCGAGCCTATAGGGTCCCTTGAACGTGTCGGGATCGGCTGGAACGCCCTTGCGATAGATGACGATCTTGCCTTCCTTGGCGAGCCTTACGGCATTGTCGCGCACAGGCTGAAGATAGCCTTCCCAGGGCGCGCTGCGTCCCCTGCCGCTCACTTCCGCGAAAGCCTTGGCCGCATCGACCGGATCGATCGTGCCGGCGTCTGGAGCATTCTTGCAAAGCTCAAGGATAACATCCGCGAGTTTAGGCGTCGCATCCATCGCTCAAGCGCTCCTGGCCATTTGGGTTCGACGCGCCATGCAAGAGACGTGCTGTGGGCTCCGAAAAAGCGCCGCGCGGTCCGCTGCAGGGCGATCTCTCCAATCAAGAGGACTGATCTTTGTCCGGCGGCGCCAGGGCCAAAGCGTCATCCTCCTTGAGCGCGGCGCCCGTCCGGCCCATCGCGCGGGCCAAAGACATGATGGCGAGAATGCGCCGGCTCGCGTCTTCGAGCGAAAGCCCATCGGGGCGAATGTTCGAGACGCAATTGCGCTCGGCGTCGCGGGTCAAGCCGGGCTTGGGATCATAGGTGATATAGGCCCCGAGACTATCGCAGGCGGAGAGGCCCGGTCGTTCGCCGATGAGCGCGACGACCATGCGTGCGCCCAGTCTCGCCGCGATCTCGTCGCCCAAGGCGACCCGCGCCTGCAGAGCTACGACCGGCGGCGCAAAGGTGAAATTCCGCGCCGCCAGCAGCATTCGGCAAAGTTTCGCCGCCTGCCCTTGCGTGGCCGCCGCCGAAAGCCCGTCAGAGATGACGACCGCCGCATCGTAGGCGCCTTGAGGCAGCAAGGAAGCCAAGTCGGCGGCGAGCGTGCGGCCGAGATCCGGCCTTTGCAGAAAAGTCGCGCGATCCCTCGCTTTGCTTTGCACGAGAATGGGGCTCAATTCGGCGAGCGTGGCGATGAGTGCGGCATGGTCGAGCGGCGCATGAACCGCGTCGCGGGCGCGGGCGTGCGCCAGCCTCGAATTCCAGCGCGCGATGCGTCGGCAGCCCGTCGCCGGTGCGACCGAGCGCAATGCGGGCGGGCGTCGTGCGGCGCAGATCCTCCCAAAAGTCGGCGGGCGCCCGCATCACGAAATGGTTCCCAACAGGCGCGCCGCGCCGCTGGTCAAGTTCGGCCGCACGCGCGAATAAGAATCCATGACGCCGAAGGCTTTGAGCCAGGCCTCGAATTCCGGCGCGGGCCGCAAGCCGAGGACGCTACGCACATAGAGCGCGTCATGATAGGACGTCGATTGATAGCCGAGCATGATGTCGTCGGCGCCGGGAACGCCCATGATATAGGAGCAGCCGGCGACGCCGAGCAGCGTCAGAAGATTGTCCATGTCGTCCTGGTCGGCTTCGGCATGATTGGTGTAGCAAACGTCGACGCCCATCGGCAGGCCGAGCAGCTTGCCGCAGAAATGGTCCTCAAGCCCGGCGCGGATGATCTCCTTGCCGTCATAGAGATATTCGGGACCGATGAAGCCGACGACCGTGTTGACGAGCAAAGGCGCATAGCGGCGCGCCACCGCGTAGGCGCGGGCCTCCATCGTCTGCTGATCGACGCCATGATGCGCCTCGGCCGAAAGCGCCGCGCCCTGTCCTGTCTCGAAATACATGAGGTTCGCGCCGGCGGGCGCCCGGTTCAGGGCGCGGACCGCCGCGTGGGCTTCGTCGAGCAACGCGAGATCGATTCCGAATGAGCGGTTGGCGGCTTCCGAGCCCGCGATAGATTGGAACACAAGATCAACCGGCCCACCTTTCCGCATGACTTGCAGAGTGGTCGTGACATGGCACAGCACGCAGGATTGAATCGGGATTTCGAAACGCAGCCGTAGCTCGTCGATCCGTTCGAGCAGCAGGAGGGCCTTTGCGCCGCTATCCGTCGCCGGATTGATCCCGATGCAGGCGTCGCCGCAGCCATACATCAGGCCGTCCAGAATAGAGGCGCCGATCCCGGCGAGATCATCGCTCGGATGATTGGGTTGGATGCGCACCGACAGTCTTCCGGGCAGGCCGATGGTCGTGCGAAAGCGCGTGACGACGGAGATTTTTTTGGCGACGGCGATGAGATCCTGGTTGCGCATGAGCTTTGAGGCCGCCGCCGCCATTTCCGGCGTGACGCCCGGCGCGAGGCCCGCCAGCGTTTCCGTCGTCGCGTCGTCGGACAAGAGAAAATCACGAAACTCGCCGACCGTCATGGCGGCGATGGGCGCGAAGGCGCGGGGATCATGCGCGTCGAGAATGAGCCGCGTGACCTCGTCCTCTTCATAAGGGACGAGCGCCTCATCGAGAAAGCGAGAGAGCGGAACATCGGCGAGCGCCATGCGGGCGGCGACGCGCTCTTCGGCGCTTGCTGCCGCTAGCCCTGCGAGCCGGTCGCCGGCGCGATCGGGCGAGGCCCGCGCCAGAAGCATCCGCAGATCGTCGAAGACGTAACGCGTAGCCCCAATAGCGCAAGCATAGGACATCAGGCTTCCTGACGATCAGGACCGAAGCCTCGAATTTAACGCCAAACTACGCCAAGAAAAAGTTCTTATACCAACAAATATGCCAACAGATTTTGAGGTAGGCCTATGAATGCTTTAACACGCGCAGGCGCTGCCGTTGCCGACGAAGTCGAAAGGGCGGCGTCGCCTGCGGCTACGCCTCGGCCGCCCTAACCACTTGTCCGAGCGCTCTTGTTGAATTGGCGGCAAGTGAGCCATTGGCGTCGAAGCCGACACTGCTGAATACGTGGCCTTTAGGGGAGGATATAGCAGTATTGTTGAATTTTGGCCGTCCCGAGAGAGGTGCCGACGCCCGTCAAGAAGTTAACAAAGTTGGTCAACTCGGTGTTTTGGTCCGTTGTGCGGGTCAGGGCGATCTCAATGCCGTATTGCTTGATTTGATTGTACGGATGTGAAGCGTCGTTGTAAAGATATTCATGATGATAAGTGCCGGAGATATAATGCTCAGAGCCTCCTGTGTATTGACAGATTGCTGATTTGGCGACAAATCCATACGCGTAAGTTCCAGCCTGTACCGCGCTATACGTCGAGTTGATATTCGGCCGTGTAAATACATGGCCGCTCGGGATCGTGGTGATATTCCACGGCGATGAAGCCAATACTTGAGAGGCCGCCAATCCATAAGGCGCTTTGGTCGGATCGGCGATCACAAAATCCGTTGTTAGAGGCGATGGCAAGCCGGCGCTGATATTAACCGTATTCACCGGTCCGGAATAAAGCTCAAGCGAGCCTATGGCGTAAGGAAAGGGGCTGCCAACCACGAAGCTGTTGTAACTGGTATATAAGGCTTGTGGCGCCGCAAAGTCCGCGGATAGAAACAGATCGTATGGACCTGTCGTGCCGCCGGCTATGATGGCGTTTTTCAAATTTGTCGTGGAATCGACGGTTACGGTGAATGTATACCCTGATCCATTGTAATAGTTTTGGAATGACGAGATAATAGCGTTTAGCGTGTTGGAAAAATTGGCCGCCACTCCTATCTTGATATTTGCCGCTGCATAAGCGGATGAACACATGGCCTGTAAGGCTATAGAAGCGCCAAAAATCAGCTTTTTCATCTTACTGCTGAACATGAGACTTTCCTTATTCTTTTAGTGGTGCGCGAATTCTGAGTTTATCCACCTCAAGCCATCGGCTGTGCGTCCGAAAAGACGGCTGGCAATTTATTGTCTGTGTTGCAAACGGTCTGTGGCGAAAGAGGTCGATGTATTGCTGTTACATGTTTTGAGCTTGACTTGCTCAATTGACAGCACGTGAGCAAGGATAACGAAAGCAACCTTGCCAAGGACATGGGCTTAGGGAGTTTTATAGCAGTATTGCTTGATTACGTCCGTCCCGGCAGTGGCGCCCACGCCTGTTAAGAAGTTGACAAAGTTGGTCAGCTCTGTTTCGACGTCCGCCGCGCGGGTGCGGGCAAGCTTAGTGCCAATTAATACAATTGGAAGGTACGGGTGCCTCCAATCATTGTATAGATATTCGTGGTGATAGGTTCCATCAACATAATGTTCAGCGCTTCCGTAGTACTGACAGATTTGTGATTTGGCTACAAATCCATATTGAAAGAACCCGCCGTCAGCTGCGGCAAATGTCGTGCCGACATCGGGCCGTGTTTGAATATAGCCATGGCTTTGTGCATAAAGAGCGCCCGGCGTTGTAGCTAATACTTCGGCGGCTGACAATCCAAAGACATCTTGCGTTGGATCTGGAATCACAAAAGGCTGGGTCAAAGAGGTCGGCAAGCCGGCGCTAATATCCACCAACGTGGAATAAAGCATCAGGGAGTCTTTTGCATATGGAAAGGGATTGCCGACCACAAGGCTATTGTGATTAGCGAACAGATCAAGCGGCGCTAGGCCGTTTGATGACAAAAACAGATCATAGGGAGGCGAGGAGCCGCCGTTTACAATATTTGATTCTAGGTTCGGTGAAGAGTCTATGGTCAAAACGACATTATAAGTAAGATTGCCGTTAACCACGTAATAGTTTTGGAAGGCGCCAACAATATCTGTCAGCGCATTGGCAAAAGTCGGATCCACGCCGATCGAAATTGTGCTTGCGGCATGAGCAGACGAGTAAATCATCGTAAATGCCGCCGCGGACGCGCTGAATATCAGGCGCCTTAACTTAGTTCCTAACATAAGTTATTCCTTCTTGTTACTCGCTCTTGGCCAATTTGTTAGTCTGGCCGTACAAGTTATTAGTGACATCGGAAACAGGCTGAGCGATTTTTCGATCGAAATAGAAAATGCCTTGTACGACATGTAAAGCAGTAACATAGCTGTATTGGCCCAAAAAGCACAAAGAAACGCCTTTTTAAGGCCATATAAATGTATTACCGGACTAAATTTGATGCAGAAATTAAAAAGGCGTCAGCCGATCGTCCATTATCGAGGCACGGCTAAACTCAAGGCGCGGCTAAAGCGGCTCGTCGGCCGAGTTGGATGCAGAGAACCGTTTTCGGTGAGGAGCGCCTAACAAAACCGTGGCGTGAGCGCTCGATTAGCAGATGATTCGCGGCTGCGAGAATGAGGTAAGGCGCGATGGAGGTCGGCATCGCGCTCGTATCGCATCAAGAAACGACGGAATTGGTTGATCCGAGCGACGGTTCGTTCGACGACCCGACGGAGGCGTCCGAGATGTGCGCGCCGCCGTCGATGCCGCCGCGCACGATGCGGGGCATGACGCCTTGGGTCGGCAGGCGTCGCGTCGGCGGCGTGCGAAGTCGAACGAAACCGGCGAGAGACGAATTCAGCGGATGTTTGCGGCGTGGTGACGGGGGTTCTGAAGCTCCGGGCCGAAGCTCGTCCATTCGGCGGCGAAGGCGTCCGAGGATTGATAGAAGGGATTGTCGCAAGCAGGGAAGAATTGGCGACGCGTCAGATCGACGATCTGTCCGTCGAATTGCACGACATAGTGGATCCAGAATTCTTGCGCGCCGGTCTCGCGCCAGCGTTTGTCGGCGTCTGGGGCGTCCGTTTTCAGTCCGGAGCAGCGCAGAACCTGCGCAACATGTCCGTGTGAAAGCAGATCATCGGACAATCTCTGCGAGGCGGCGCGGCATTGATTGTAATAGAGCGTGATCTTGTCGGAATTCGCCTTGATAATAGTGTCGGAGCTGGATTTGAGGATCAGGTCCATGGCGCGCAACCTTCGGTTCAGCTCTGACTTGTCGCGTGGCCTCGACCTAAGGGCCACGCGTGCGAGATCGCGCGCGTCGAAAGGCGGATGACGCCAAAAAGGCGAGCCGCCAGCGCTGCGGGATAAGGCGAAAATAAGATGGGGAGGTCTATCCCGGGCGGCATGATTGCAGTTGTTCCGTTCGATCCGAACGGAAAATGCCGCGGGGATTGGACAAGAATAGTCGCTGGGCGCGCCGCTGTCCAGCGAAGCCAGAGGATTCGTGACAAGTTTGCGATCACGCCATTGCTTTTCGCAGGCCTTTCTTTATAAAGCGCGCTTCCGAACCGACCGGCTGTAGGGCTGCCGTGGCGGTTCGTTCGCTCGTTCGGAAACGAACGGCAGCGGGGCCTCTGGCGCCGCTCAATCAATAGATAGAGGGCGCGTCGCGCCCCACGGAGACGAGCAAAATGCCCAAGCTGAAGACGAAATCAGGCGCCAAGAAGCGCTTCAAGATCACCGGCACCGGCAAGGTGATCTACGCGCAGTCCGGCAAGCGCCATGGCATGATCAAGCGCACCAACAAGCAGATCCGGAATCTGCGCGGCACCAATGTTCTGTTCAAGAGCGATGGCGATAATATCATAAAATACTTTCTGCCGAACGGCTGAAGGTTTCCTCCATCCTTTGTTCAGATCACCTTTAGCAGTCCGGAGATTGAGTTATGGCGCGCGTCAAACGCGGGGTCACCTCGCACGCTAAGCACAAGAAGACCTTGAATGCGGCCAAAGGCTTTTACGGCCGCCGCAAGAACACGATCCGCGCCGCCAAGGCGGCGGTCGATCGTTCGATGCAATATGCGACGCGCGACCGGCGCGCCAAGAAGCGGGTTTTCCGCGCTCTATGGATTCAGCGGCTGAACGCCGCCGTGCGCGAGCTAGGGCTCACCTATTCGCGCTTCATCGATGGCCTCGCCAAGGCCGGAATCGAAATCGATCGCAAGGTGCTGTCGGAGCTTGCGATCAGCCAGCCGGAAGCTTTCAAGGCGATCGTCGAGAAGGCGAAGAGCGCTCTGCCGGCTCAAGCCTGACGCCCAAATTACCGCCCCTCCGAAAGTCGGAGGGGTCGCGGCTCAAGACGTTCCGCGGAAAGCCGCATCGGCCAAAGCCGAAGATGCCTCTTTCGGGGCGACGTCCCGCCCTTTGGATTGGCTTCGCGTCCCGGCTCAGAGCATGTTCCAGCTCTTTGAATATGAGCGATTCCTTCCCGATCAGATGATTCCATCTGATCGGGAAGCGCTCTAGCGCAGCTTGGTGTGGCTCGACACAATCGTGAACGCGAGCCTCTTGCCATGCCCATGCGGATGGTCGGCGGCCCTTACATGATGGCCGCCATGCGCGTGTTTCGTCCAAACATGGTGGCTGGCGTGATGGCGGTAATGGCCATGCGCGTGCGCGACACGACGGCGCGACGAGCCGGAAGCCGCCCGCCCCGTGACCGCCGCGCCATCCTCCGCATTGATCTCGTCTTGGGCCTGGACCGAAACGCCACGCGTATGGGCGACCGGGCCGAACGCCGCGAGACATTGATTATAGGCGTCGGCCGCATCGATTTTTTCGCAATCGTCGATCGTGCGCGGCGCGGCGTTCGAGAGGGCCGGCGGCGCGATCAGCGCGGCGGCCAAAATCATCATCGAAACATATCGCAAGGGTTCATCCTCTTAGGCTCGCGCCGGTTTTCCTGCTGACTTCGGCGATGATCTTCGCCGCGACGGCGTCGATTTCGGCTTCGGTCAGGGTTTTTTCGCGCGGTTGCAAGGTGACGGATATGGCGACCGATTTCTTTCCCTCGGGAATGCCTTTGCCTTCGTAGACGTCGAAAACGCCGACCTCGGATACGAGCGCGCGTTCGCCAGCCTGCGCCGCTTTGACAATGTCGGCGGCTTGGACAGTACGATCGACGAGGAACGCGAAATCGCGCAGCACGGGCATGAACTCCGAAAGTTCGAGCTTCGGTTTGGCTTTTGTCGGCCTAGATTTAGGCGCTGGTATGTCATTCAAAACTAGCTCGAAGCCGACCAGAGGTCCTTCGGCGTTGAGCTGCTCCAAGACGCGCGGATGGATCTCGCCAAAAGCGCCTATCGTGTTTCTCGGGCCGAACTGCAAGGTGGCGGAGCGGCCCGGATGGAGCCAGGCCGGACCGCCCGAGACAATCTGCAAGCCGCTAGTCGGCGCGCCGAGCGCCGCGAGCAAGCCCATGACGTCGGCCTTGGCGTCGAAACTATCGACCTCGCCCGCTGGTTCGGACCAATGCCGCCCGGCCCCGGCCGGTTTCGCCGTCCCGCGCCTGATCGCGCCCGCAGCCATTCGCTGGTCGGCTTCGCCGTCGCCCGGAAAGATCTGCCCGACCTCGAAAAGCGCCAGGTCGCCATGGCCGCGGTCGGCGTTGCGCTGCGCCGCCGCGATCAACCCCGGCAGCAGGCTCGGCCGCATATCGGACAGATCAGGCGCAATCGGATTGGCGAGCGCGAGGGAAGGCGCGCCGCCGCCGAAGATTGCAGCGCGCTGATGGGAGACGAAGGACCAGGTCACGGCTTCGACGAGACCCCCGGCCGCGAGCGCGCGCTTGGCGGTTCTGACCCGCTTTTGGAGCTGCGTCAGCACTGGAGCGGCGACATGCTCGGATGCGCGGGGCAGGGGCCGCGCCGAGACGCGCTCGAGCCCGGCGATCCGAACGATTTCCTCAACGAGATCGGCCTTGCCTTCGATGTCCGGGCGAAATGAAGGCACCTTCACGAGGATGCGGTCGCTATTGCCGGGCGTGCCGGCAAGCTCGAAACCAAGTCTCTCGAGAATCGCCGTCATTTCCGAGGCGTCGAGCTCGAGGCCGGTCAGGCGCGCGACTTCGCTCCACGGGAACATGATGCGCCGGTCCGGCTGCGGGATCTTGCCGGCGAGGGCCACGGCCGAGGCGACGCCGCCGCAAAGCTCGAGAACATAGGCCGTCGCGTGATCGAGGCCCGGCAGGCAAAACGCCGGATCGACGCCGCGTTCGAAACGATAGCGCGCATCGGTATTGATCCCGAGCTTGCGGCCGGTTCGGGCGATATTCACCGGATCCCACAACGCCGATTCAATCAGCACCGCGGTCGTCGCCTCGTCGCAGCCCGTAGCTTCGCCGCCCATCACTCCGGCGAGCGATTCGACGCCCTCGCTATCGGCGATGACGACCATATCGGCGTCGAGCGCATAGGTCCGGCCGTCGAGCGCGCGCAATTCCTCTCCAGGCCTGGCCCGCCGCACCGTAAGATCGCCCTTGACCTTGTTCGCGTCGAAGACGTGAAGGGGCCGGGCGCGGTCGAACGTGAAATAATTGGTGATGTCGACGAGGGCGTTGATCGGCCTGAGCCCGATCGCCTTGAGGCGATTTTGCATCCAGTCCGGGCTTGGTCCATTACGGACGCCGCGCACGAGGCGCAGCGCGACAGCCGGCGCGAGATGGGCGTCCTCGGCGGAAAAGTCGAGCTTGACCGTGATCGGGAAGCGGGCGCCCTCCGGAACCGGCGTGACATTGCGATCCACGAACTTGCCGAGTCCCGCCGCGGCGAGGTCGCGGGCGATCCCCTGCACGCCCATCGCGTCTGGGCGGTTCGGCAGCAAATTGATCTCGATCACCGGATCGGCGAGCCCGGCCCATTCCGCATAGGGCGCGCCGACCGGGGCCGAATCGGGCAATTCGAGTATGCCGTCATGATCTTCGGACAATCCCAGCTCGGCCCCGGAACAGAGCATGCCGTTCGATTCGACGCCGCGGATGACGCCTTTGCCGAGCGTGATCTTCTTGCCGGGAATATAGGCCCCGGGCAGAGCAAAGACCGATTTCAGGCCGGTCCGCGCGTTGGGCGCGCCGCAAACCACCTGCACCGGAATTTCGCCGCCGGCGTCGACGAGGCAGACCTGCAGCCGGTCGGCGTTGGGGTGCGGCCTCGCCTCGACCACGAAAGCGGTGACGAAATCTTTCAAGGCGACCGACGGATCGTCGACATGCTCGACCTCGAGGCCGATCTTGGTCAGCGTTTCAATGATTTCGGCGAGCCCGGCGTCGGTCTCGAGATGCTCCTTGAGCCAGGATAGCGTGAATTTCATTGTGGCTCCGGGGAAAGCGGCGGGCGTGACGAAGAGCTTTCGTCACGCCCGAGGGTTCGATTGCAGATTCATTGCGGATTCATGGGCGCATTTTTCTTTCTCTAGCGCCTATCTTCGTCGAGGGGAAATCCTGCTTGAAGCAGCGGCGAAGGCCATGCCGCCAGCGCTCAGCCGCCCATGCGCGGCTTACTGAAGAGAAGCGTCAGATTATTGGCCGGCATCTCAAAGACGCGCGGATCCGCAAAGCCGTTCGCCGCGGCGAGCTCTCCAACCTGCTCCAGATCCCTTATGCCCCATTCGGGATTGGCCTGGCGTAGATCGCGATCGAAATCCGCATTGCCTTTGCTCGTATGTGCGCCGCCCCTCTTATAGGGGCCATAGACAAAGAGCGCGCCGCCCGGTGGCAAGATCCGCGCCGCGCCGGAAAAAAGACCCTCGGTCGCCGCCCAAGGCGAAATATGAACCATATTGATGCAAATGACGGCGGCGGCTTCCTTAAGCGGCCAGGTCGGCGCGGATGCGTCGAGATCGATCGCCGCGCGAATGTTTTTGAGGCCAGACGCGGCGATCCAGGCGTCTATGCTGGCTCTAGCTCGCGGATCGGGGTCGCTCGGCTGGATCGTGTGCTCCGGCAGCTTTTCGCCGAATCGAACGCAATGCTCGCCCGAGCCGCTCGCGACTTCCAGGATCAGCCCTCTTGCGGGAAGGTTAGCCTGGACAATGTCCAGGATCGGATCGCGATTGCGCAGCGCCGCCGGAGCATGAAGGCGGAGGTCTTCCATTACGCGCCTTTTTTATTTCGATCACTTCCGCGCGAACGTAAAGCCCGACGCGCCGGAAGGATGATCATGGGGAGAATGATCACATAATGTCGCGAGGGCGCCAGACGTTTGTTTGGGCGCCGCCGCTCGCCAAGATGGCGCTTGGCGTTGAGCTATGAAATCGCTAGGATAGCCATAGTTGGCGCCGGCCATGTCGGGCGCAGGCACCCGTAGCTCAGCTGGATAGAGCGCTGCCCTCCGAAGGCAGAGGCCAGAGGTTCGAATCCTCTCGGGTGCGCCATCTCTCTTTTCGATCGAGGCGCAAGGGCGCCGATGGACCAAACGCGCCGCGCCGAAGCTCCTCTTTTCAATCTGCCACCGCAGCATCGACCGGAGCGCGCCACAAGCCGCATATTGCAAGGTCGGCTAGCTTCACGATCAAACCGATCAATGAGGATCTAGACAGTCGAAAATCTTTTGTCATCGCGGGCCGTTGCAACGACCGCGTCGATAAACAATCTCACTCGCGCCGAGAGATGACGGTTGCTCGGATGGACGATCCGGATGTCCTTGCGTTCGACAATCCAGTCCGGCAGGAGCCGAACCAGACGTCCCTTCTGGATCTCCTCGGCGCAGAGGAAGCTTGGAATGGCTGCGACGCCTGCGCCGGCTAGGACTGCGGCATGCGTCATCATGATCGAGCTTAGGCTCAGTCGCCCGTGTATTTCGACGCGTTGCACCTCATCGTCGCGTTCGAAGGTCCAGATCGCGCCATGCGAATAATCACGGGCTCCTGACTGCCGGATGATGCAGTCGTGGCCTGATAACTGCTGCGGAAGACATGGCGCGCCGCGGATGGCCAGATAGGAAGGGGTAGCGCAGCACCAGGTTTGGCCTCGGCTTACGACGCGTGAGATCATCGTCGAGTCGGGTTCGGACGCGCCCACCACGATAGCAACGTCAAGGCCCTCTTCGAGCAGGCTCACCCGTCGATCCATTGCTATCACTTCAACTTCTATTGCCGGATGGCGCTGGCAAAAGACCGCCGCGACGGCAGCGACAAGGGCTTGGCCCAGCAGATGCGTCGTTGCGACCCGCAAAGTCCCGCGCGGAGACGTGCCCAGATCCCTGACTGCGGCATTGGCTTCCTCGACCTCGGTAAGGATTCGAACGCAGCGCTCGTAATACGCCGCGCCTGCGCCGGTCGGGCGGAGGACCCTGGTTGTGCGCTCGAGCAGGCGAACTCCTAGCGACTCTTCCAGCCGGGCCACGCGTTGGCTGGCAGTTGAATTGGGGAGCCCGAGCGATCGCGCCGCGGCGGCGAAGTGGCCTGTGCGGACGACCGCGACGAAGGTAGCGATGGCGTCCAAGTCGTACATTATCCAACCAAATTGGTGAGTGTAGTCAAGAATGGCCACCTTGTCCGTTTGTACCATCGAATGCAAGTAAATGTGGTGGAGACGCATCAAGGCCAGCCAATGACAATGAAAGCACTGATCTTTGACCCGTCTGCGCCACATGGCTTGTGCTTCGGGAAGGTTGACCAACCTGAGCCCACCGCCGGGCAAGCGCTAGTCGAAGTACATGCGCTCTCGCTTAATTGGGGCGAACTCGTTTTTCTGAACCATATGCACAAGCTCGGGGATGTTCCGGGCTGGGATGCGGCTGGGGTCGTCGCACGTGCGGCGGCCAACGGATCCGGGCCGCCCGCCGGCACGCGCGTCGTAACCGCTGGCTGGAACGGCGCGTGGGCCGAGTTGCGTGCCGTCGATACGACCGAGCTTGCCCCTGTTCCCGACAATGTTGACTTAGGCGCCGCAAGCACTCTCCCGGCGGCGGCCGTCACGGCCCTTCGGTCGCTTCGCTCGCTCGGCTCCATTGTCGGGCGGCGGGTGCTGATCACCGGCGCCTCCGGTGGCGTCGGAAGCTTCGCCGTGCAACTAGCCCGCAGCGCAGGCGCGCACGTGGTCGCCAGCGTGCGCCGAAAGGATCACGAAGAGACCCTGCAGAAGCTCGGGGCAAAGGAGGTGATCGTCGACTTCAGCGCGTTGCATGAGCCGGTCCATGGAGTCCTGGACAGTGTCGGGGGCTCCGTGCTCGCCGAGGCGTTCGCGCAGGTCGCCTCCGGCGGGATGCTGGTGAGCATCGGCAACGCGTCTCTCTCGCCGAGCACTATCGATTTCGAGCAGGAACGCGCGCGGGGCGGAGACCGGCGCATCGAAGTCTTTACCGTCGGAAGCAGCGGCTACGGTCCCGACCTCTCAAACCTTCTGGAGCTGATGTCGCGCGGAGAGCTCGACGCGCAGATCGGATGGCGCGGAGACTGGCAGCAGACGGCAGACGCTGTGGACGCGCTACTCGAACGCCGGCTCAGCGGCAAGGTCGTGCTTGAGCTTCCTAGAATCGCGTGAGTGGGCATCAATGCCCCGAGCTCCGCTGCACGATGGGCGCGCCCCATCCATCCTCCTCGATTTTGTTCGTCATGAACGTGCCTCGCGGCCTCGGCGAGGCGATCAACCAAGGCAACCAAGAGACCCATATGGAAGATGCCGTGCAGCGCGTGCTTCAACGCGGCTCTGACACCGTTGCACCGGACCAGACGCCTCGCTGGAGCGTCCGGGACGATGACTTTCGCTCAGCTATTCTTCGGCGGGTTCGATTGGTCTAAGTAGGCGTCCAGCTCAGCACGGCTGGCCAGACGACGCGTCTCGGACGTGCCGTAGCCGATCTCATGCTCGCCCTTCTCCAAGCGCTCGAAAATGCTGTCGGCGAAGATGTCCAGATCGACACTATGTTGGGTCCCGGGAAACCCGGTGTTGACCGACGGCGGGATGATCTCGATTCAGCCCCGATCGTGCATACCCGCCCTTCAGGGAAAGGATCACTAGCAAAAAATCGATCGGCCAACCTCCCCACGCCCCAGGAGGACTTTTATTCCCTAATGGCCAAGTTTAAACTGGACAAAGATCTCCCGTTCAAACTTAAATTCGGATTGACCGCACAAACAACTCCACGACTTCTTGTTGTGAAGAACTTGTTCAAGAGATGCTCTCCGGGTATCGTGACATGCTCAGCCATGATCGTAAAAACGTATCTCGTTGTATCTATGAGCCTTTGAACGGCAACCATCCGATTGCGACACTTGAAGAAATCAGAACTCTATCTGGTTTTTCTGCCGTCGAAGCGGCGACTCGCATCGGCCTATCAACGATGGAACAAAAATCCTGCGGCGAGCTGGAATAAAGGCGGTATCGCGGGCAGATCAAGGCTGCAAGTCGAAGCAAAGCCTTTTCTCTATAAGAGCAGTTTATACGCGGCACGCCGCAAGCGGCCCTTTCCGGGCGCCTCCGTAAAAGCGCCGAAGCCACCGACTTCGTGCCGGCTGTAGAGGAGAAAAGGCTACGCGTATATGTAGCAAGCAGTAGTTCTTAAATATCATCAGGTCACCTCCACCGAGCGTAACATCATTCGCATGTGACTCGGCTTGGACGAGGGCAAGGATTAATTCCACGTTCGCAGCGGCGGCTTTCGAGGTCTTCGGCGTGACGAGGAATGGGTCATACCGCCCTCCCAAAATCCGTTACTAAAGCGCAGAATCGGAGCGTCGTCCACGGCTTCACCGCCGAAGCCGTCCGCGGCGACGCTGGCGGGAGCGCCAATGCGGTAGTCACCACATGTGAGCTTATGTAATGTCCTCTCAGACAGAGACGCTAGCGGCGTATCCAACGGGAGAAGGCGCGTGGGGATGAATTCGTCGTTGCGGATTGCGTAAAATCCTAGTTGCAGGGAAATCGGCGGCAGCGTGCATCGTTCCAAGATCTCGCCGTCGAAAGGTTGACCGCAGTTGTCCTGATGCCAAAAGAGCTCGACATCAAAGCCGTGTGAGGATGCAGCGCCGCGGCGTTCAGGATTTGCGACGACGTTTCGAGCGATGAGTCCTCGATTTTCATAAGGGAAAGAAACCGGTTCGCCGCCGGCAATATGGAGCGCGCCAGCGAGTAGGATGTCCGGCGCGGCCAGCGCGGATTCAGTGAGAAAGCCACCGGTGGGCGTATCGGGCGCGGGGAAGACTTCGACGCATGGCCGTTTCGGTCCGCTCGAAGGGGTGGTGGACCATGGTTGATGGCCTCGGGCCGAAGTCGCCAGCTTAGTGGCGTCGGCCGCATTTACCGCTTGGCCGCGGTACAAAATCAGACTACAAATGGCCAGATCACACGAGGTCGAAAGCTGCTGTGTATCAATACTTTAAGGTGTCTCCTGCCCGAGTTCGAATCTCTTCGGGCGCGCCAAGTTTTTCAAGGGATTAGATGGCGGCCGCGGCAATTGGGCCATGGAATCGTCGGCCCAGATACGCCAACTGGTTAGAGCATGTTCATGGATCGCCCGCCGCTTCCGCCTTTCACCGCAGAGACCGCCGCGCAAAAGGCGCGGATGGCCGAAGACGCATGGAACACGCGCGATCCGGCCCGCGTCGCGCTCGCTTACACGAGCGACAGCCGATGGCGAAATCGCGCCGAATTTCTCCAAGGCCGCGAGGCAATTGAAGCATTCCTGACGCGAAAGTGGCTGCGCGAGCTGGACTATCGCCTCATCAAGGAAGTCTGGGCCTTTCGCGAGAATCGCATCGCCGTGCGTTTCGCCTATGAGTGGCGCGACGACAGCGGCAATTGGTTTCGCAGCTATGGCAATGAGAACTGGGAATTTGACGAGCACGGCTTGATGCGCCGGCGCATCGCCAGCATCAACGATGCGCCGATCCAGGAGAGCGAGCGCAAATATCATTGGCCGCTCGGCCGCCGCCCCGACGATCATCCCTCCCTGTCCGATCTCGACCTGTAGGGAGAGACGCGGGCGAACCTGCATTGCGCCTGGTCCTCTCGCGCGTGACCGCGGCGGCCGGTCGGCTTCCATTACAGCATGAACAGCCATGTGACGGCGGCGAAGACCGGCAAAAGGATTGCGCTGGACCAGAGCATATAGGCAAAAAAGCTCGGCATTTTCACGCCGGAGCGCCGCGCTATGGCGTAGACCATGAAATTCGGCGCATTGCCGATATAGGTGCTCGCGCCCATGAACACCGCGCCGAGGGAAATCGCCGCCAATGTCTTTCCGAGCGGCCCCATGAGCGCGGTAGGATCGCCGCCGGCGAGCTCGAAAAACACCAGATAGGTCGGCGCATTGTCGAGAAAGGACGAGAGCAGGCCCGTCGCCCAGAAATAGACGGGATTGTTCGGGGAGCCGTCCGGATGTCCGAGAAAAAGGATCGCGGGCGCAAAAAATCCATCGGCCCCGGCCCGGAGCATCGACATCACCGGAATGATGCAGATGAATATGCCAGCGAAGAGGAAAGCGACCTCTTTGATCGGCTCCCACTCGAAACCATTTTCCGCGCGGGCCCGGGCGCTCGTCAAAGCCAGCGAGGCGAGGCCGACGCAGACCATGACCGCCTCCCGAACCGCGTTTTGCAGTTCGATCCTGGCCCCGAATAGGTCGAAGCCGGCGCCCGGCCGCCAGAGCCCGCTGGCGACGATGGCGGAGATTGCCACGCCGATGAGCGCAATATTTATTGCGCCGCCAATGCGCAGACCGGCGCCGTGGCGGGATGTGGCGGCGGAGGTTTCTTCAGGAGAGACCTCAAGATAGTAGTAAGGGTTCTCTTGGTAATGAAAATAGCAATCGATGAGATAGAAAAGCGCGATCAAGACTGAAACTGTGAATAAAGTCTGTGGCCAGAGCGCACGCGCGGTCCAGAAAAAGTCTACGCCTTCCAGGAAGCCGAGGAAAAGTGGCGGATCGCCGAGCGGCGTCAAGGCGCCGCCGATATTCGAAACAAGAAAAATAAAAAACACGACGACATGCGCTTTGAAGCCGCGGCTCCCATTGGCGCGAATGAGCGGCCGGATCAGGATCATCGAAGCGCCGGTCGTCCCGATGACGCTCGCGAGCGCGGCGCCCGAAGCGAGAATCGCGCAATTGACGAGTGGGGAGCCCACGAGTCTGCCGGAAATGGAAATGCCGCCCGCCGTGGTGAACAATGCGAAAAGCATGAGAATAAAGGGCAAATATTCGAGCGCCATGCTATGCGCGAAAGCCGCCGCCGTCGGCGCGAGACCTTCGATATAGACGAGGCCGGCGAGCGTCAGAATCGCCCAGAAAGCCGCCGCCTTCTCGTAATGGATATGCCACCATTCCTTGACGACGAGCGGGCCGAAGGCGATCGAAAGCAGGATGCCGGCGAAGGGCAGGGCGAGCGGCCAGGGGAGATGCGCGCCGTCGAGATGCTCCGCCGCCGCTGCGGGGCTGGCCGTCGCGATAGCTACGAGAGCCGCCGCCGCGCATTTTGGCGAAAACGCTTTCACGGGGCCGCTCGCGCCTCAAGCTGTGCAACAATCGCGGATAGGTTTACGATCGACCGTAGGACGCGGCAAGACCTTGTGTTTTTTGCGGGCGCGGGCGCTAGAGCATGTGACGAAAATGTCGATCGACTTTTTCGATCAGAACATGCTCCAACTATTTTAATTTAAATGATTCCTCTTCGATCGATGATTCCATCTGATCGGGAAGCGCTCCAGTGGCGGAATGGAGCGGATTCGACGCCAAGTCGGCTTCAAGGATAGCGCCGCCGCCACGACTTCAGGTCGCTGCGGGAAAACCGGCGTTCATAACGAAACTCTTCAGCTCTTCGTAGGAGCTCTTTTGGAGCGTGTATTCCTTGCTCCCGTCGCTGAGGCCGGCGAATGAGCCGCCGATAACGATGCGGACGGAAGGCGGCGTCTCCGGTCCGGCGTCGACGAAATTGCAGGTAATGGTTGGAGAAGAGCCCAGCAGATCGCCCTTGAAGACGATCTTCCGCCTTTTGTCGCAACGGATCTCGAAAAGTTTCACGACGTCGTCCGTGCTGGCCTCGTCTCGTCTGTGATCCTTATTACTGTGCCATGTCTCGAGGCGGATCAGCCCTTTGTCGTCGGCAGTCTTTTCGAAGGTGATCTCGAAATGCTTGCCTGCGATGGAATCCGCCACGAGCGTGATAGTCGAAGTCATCTGCCGCCTCTGTCGCTGAAGTTTTCGATTCTGACCCTCAGCGCGCTAACTTAGCCAGAATTGTGCCGCGAGAATTGGCGTATGTAGCACAACATTTTGATTTAACGTAGGCTTTCTGTCATCGAAACCGGTCCGCGCCTCTCGGCGAGGCGACGCGCGCTACGGCCGACTGGCGAACTTCCTGCCGGTCAACGCGTTCCCTCTTGGGCATCCCCCAAGCCGGCGTTCGCCGGATAGCAGCTAAAGACGGCGCGTCAGAAAAATGTCTCGCACAGATCCGCTCGCGTTAGGAGTCGAGGCCGTTCCACGAAACCTCGACGAACTCTGCATCAATACGATCCGCACGCTGGCGATTGATGCCGTCGAAAAGGCCAATTCAGGCCATGCGGGGACGCCCATGGCGATGGCGCCGGTCGCCTTCACGCTATGGCAGAGGTTCCTGCGCTATGATCCGGCCGATCCGCATTGGCCTAACCGCGACAGGTTTGTCTTATCCTGCGGCCATGCGTCCATGCTGCTTTACGCTCTGCTGCATCTCGCCGGGGTCAAGGGCGACAATGGCGAAGCGGCAGTCACGCTCGACGACATCAAGCAATTTCGTCAGATCGGCAGCCGCACCCCCGGCCATCCGGAATATGGACAGACGGTCGGCGTTGAGACGACGACCGGACCGCTCGGCCAAGGCTGCGGCAATAGCGTCGGCATGGCGATCGCCGGACGCTGGCTCGCCGCGCATTACAACCGACCCGATGCGACCGTTTTCGATTACGACGTCTACTCGCTGTGCAGCGACGGCGATCTGATGGAGGGCGTCGGAAGCGAAGCGGCATCGCTCGCCGGCCATCTCCGCCTGTCCAATCTCTGCTGGATCTATGATAGCAACCATATCACCATCGAAGGCGCCACAGCTCTCGCCTTCAGCGAGGATGTCGGCAAGAGGTTCGAAGCCTATCATTGGCGCGTCCTGCATGTCGCCGACGCGAATGACGCAGAGGCTTTCGCGCAAGCGGTCGAGGCGTTCAAGGCGACGTCCGATCGGCCCACTCTGATCATCGTTCATTCGATCATCGGCTATGGTTCGCCGCATAAGCAGAATACCGCGGCGGCGCATTCCGACGCGCTCGGCGCGGAAGAGGTGCGTCTGACCAAACGCGCCTATGGCTGGCCGGAGGATCAGACCTTTCTCATTCCTGACGGCGTCTATTCGCATTTCCAAAACGGCATTGGCCGGCGCGGACGAGAGCTGCGCGCGAAATGGTCGCAAATCTTCTCAGCCTACAAGGAAGCGCATGGTGAAAGCTTCCGCGAGATCGAGCTCATTTTGAGCAGGCGATTGCCGGAAGGATGGGACAAGGATTTGCCAAGCTTTGCGCCCGACGCAAAGGGAATTGCGACGCGCGAGGCGTCCGGCCAGGCGCTGAACGCCATCGCCAAGCGTGTTCCCTGGCTTCTCGGCGGCTCGGGCGATCTCGCGCCCTCCACCAAGACCAAGCTGACTTTTGCGGGCACGGGGTCCTTGGAGGCGGACGATCCCGGCGGCCGTAATTTTCATTTCGGCGTGCGGGAACACGCCATGGGCGCGATCGTCAACGGCCTCGCCCTTTCGAACCTTCGCGCCTATGGCGCAAGCTTTCTGGTCTTCAGCGATTATATGCGCCCGACGCTGCGTCTCGCCGCCTTGATGGACCTGCCGGTCTTTCATGTCTTCACGCATGATTCGATCGGCGTCGGCGAGGACGGGCCGACGCATCAGCCGATCGAGCATCTCGCGAGCCTTCGCGCCATTCCGGGCTTGATCACAATCCGCCCGGCCGACGCCAATGAGGCGGTGGAGGCCTATCGCGTCATCATGAAGCTGGAGAAGAGGCCCGCGGCGCTCATCCTGAGCCGGCAGGCTCTGCCGATCTTCGATCGCTCGGTCTATGCCTCCGCTCAGGGGCTCGCCCGCGGCGCCTATATTCTAGCCGACGCGCCGGATCATCGCCCGCGCGTTATCCTGCTTGGAACGGGAAGCGAGGTGCGGCTCTGCGTCGCCGCCTTCGAAACGGTGACGCGCGAAGGGATCGGCGCGCGCGTCGTGAGCATGCCTTCATGGGAATTGTTCGAGCAGCAAGAGCAGGCCTATCGCGATGAGGTTCTGCCGCCCGCCATTACGGCGAGGGTCGCCGTCGAGCAGGCGGCGCCGCTCGGCTGGGATCGTTATGTCGGCGCGACCGGCGCGCTGATCGCCATGCGCAGCTTCGGGGCTTCGGCGCCCTATAAGGATCTTTTGGAAAGATTCGGCTTTACTGTCGAGAAGGTGCTCGAAGCGGCGCGCCGGCAAATCCAATAGAGCTTAATTCCAACGAGGTTTTAAAAATGCAGTTGGGCATGATCGGCCTTGGCCGCATGGGCGGCAACATGGCGCGGCGAATCCACCGGGCGGGGCATGAATGCGTCGTTTTCAGCCAGCATGAAAAAACCGTCGCCGAATTCGCTCATGAGGGCATGATCGGCGCGTCGGGATTGCCGGATGTCGTGGCCAGGCTCAGGCCGCCCCGCGCGGTGTGGGTGATGCTTCCGGCCGGGGCCGTCACCGAAGAGACGGTCGCCGCCCTGAGCGATCTATTGAGCGCAGGCGACTGCGTCATCGACGGCGGCAATACGTTTTACAAGGACGACATCAGGCGCGCCAAGGCGCTGGCGGCGAAAGGCGTCGCCTATGTCGATGTCGGCACGTCCGGCGGCGTGTGGGGCCTCGATCGCGGCTATTGCATGATGATTGGCGGCGCAAAGCCGGAGGTTGAGCGCCTCGATCCGATCTTCAAGGCGCTTGCGCCGGGTTCCGGAGCCATTGCGCGGACGCCGGGGCGGGAGGGCCGCGATCCGCGCGCCGAGCTCGGCTATATTCACGCGGGGCCGGCCGGCGCCGGGCATTTCGTCAAGATGATCCACAATGGCATCGAATATGGCCTGATGCAGGCCTATGCCGAAGGGTTCGACATTCTGCGCGGCAAGGCTGGCGCCCATTTGCCCGAGGCGGAGCGCTTCACCTTCGACCTCGCCGACATCGCCGAGGTCTGGCGGCGCGGCAGCGTCATCTCGTCATGGCTGCTTGACCTCAGCGCCATGGCTCTCGCCGAGGATGAGACACTGGCGAACTTTCAAGGCGCCGTCGAGGATTCGGGCGAAGGCCGTTGGACGATCGAAGCCGCGATCGAGGAGGCGACGCCGGCCAATGTGCTCGCCGCCTCGCTTTTCGTGCGGTTTCGTTCGCGTCAGGCGCATACATTTGGCGAAAGGCTTCTGTCGGCGATGCGGTTCAAGTTCGGCGGCCATGTCGAACCGCCGTCTGGAGGCTGAGGCTGCGCCGGATGGCGTAGAAATTGCGTTTTCTACTGCTGTAAAGCCCCATATTGGCGTCGAGCGCTTGCGGCTCGCAGACTGAAGTCGCCAATCGCCCTGCGCTATTTTGTCGCGCCTGAAGACGAAGCTCCATGGACGCTCCCGACCATGACGCCCGAACCGATTGTCGATATCGCGGATGACGCGGGGGATTTGGCGGACCGCGTTGCGATTTGGCTTGCGACGCGGATAGCCGTCGCCCCGGCGCGCGTCGCGCTCAATCTGTCTGGAGGGTCGACGCCGAAGCGGGTCTATGAGCTTCTTGGCGGCGAGGATTTGGGGCGGCGGCTCGACTGGGGAAAGGTTCATCTTTTCTGGGGCGACGAACGATTCGTCCCCAAAGACCATGAAGACAGCAATTTTCACATGGCCTGGGAGGCCATGATCCGCCATGTCCCAATTCCCGCCGCGCAGGTCCACCGCATCCCGACCGAAGCGGGCTCGCCGGAGAAAGCCGCGGCCTTGTATTCGGAAACCTTGCAAAGCTTCTATGGGGCGCGAACGCTCGATCCGCAGCGGCCGCTCTTCGACGTCACGTTGCTCGGCCTCGGAGCCGATGGGCACACAGCTTCGCTTTTTCCGGGAACGGCGGCGCTTAATGAGCGCAAGGCCTGGGCGACTTCGATCATTGGGGTCAAGCCCGAGCCGCGCATTTCGCTGACCTATCCGGTGCTGGAATCGAGCGCCGCCATCTTGTTTCTAGTCTCCGGCGCCGAAAAGCGAGACATTCTCGCCCGCGTGCTTGCGAATGATCCTTCGCTCCCCACCTCGCGCATGGCGGCGCATGGAACGATCCGCATCATCGCCGACCGGGCCGCGGCGGGAGAGACGTAGAGCATGTTCCGAAAAGTTGATCGACTTTTTCGATCGGAACATGCTCCAACTTATTGATCTGAAGCGAGTTCTTATCGACTGGATGATTCCATCCAACCGGAACGCGCTCTAGGCCTGCATCCATCTTGAGTCAGAGTTAAGGTTCGCAAAGATGAATGTGGAGTCGCGCGCAGATGGCGCCCGTACAAAATGATGCAAGCACAGGGCTGAGAAGGATGGCGGGCCGCTGCCTCGGCGGGTAGTGCTCTGGCCGGCCTTGGCCGGGTCGGCTTTTGGTGGCGGCGATGCGCTTCTATGGCCAGGAGACGTCTCTTTCTCCTTCGCAATTGCGAAGGAGATTTTCTCAATCGCACGGAGACGTCAAGTCGAGTGCGGTAATTAGGAGCGCCTTTCGCCAGGGATGGCGCTTCGGAGCGATTTTATTGCCATGCGGAATCGCGAAAATAAGCCATAACCAAGTCTTGAGCGGATAATCATGAATCTGGCGTCTAAAATGGCTTTGTCGATTCTTGCTCTTGGCTATTGCTTTCCCAGAAATCGAACCCATTTATGTGAAAGCAATACTTAAGCTTGGCGCATAAAGGCCCAAACGAGTCACGCGATCTTGAATGAATTTTCGAAACCTTTACCGGTGCCAAACATTATTTAGATCAAGTCAAACATTTGGAAGAGAGAAAAACGATGAACGCAACAGTTGACAGTCCGAAGAAATCTACGACTTCAACCCGAGGATTCGCGTCAATGGATCCAGAGAAACAGCGCGCGATCGCCCGCAAGGGCGGGGAGAGCGTTCCGCACGAAAAGCGGAGCTTCTCGCAAAATCCCGGATTGGCTGCCGAAGCCGGCCGGAAGGGCGGCCAAAGCGTCAATCCCAATAAGCGCAGCTTTTCGCGCAATCACACGCTCGCTTCCGAAGCTGGTCGGAAGGGCGGTCATGCTTCGCATGGCGGCCCGCGCAAAACGCCTAGCGAAGGATGACGCGATCAGCGGGAGAACGAAACGCGGCGGTTCGCGCCGCCGCGTCCGTCCCCCTGCGATTTAGTTAGTTTGGCGCAGTCTTGGATCTAAGCATATCCGACCGTTGAACATGCGACGTTTGCCGCGCGCTGGGCCCGCCCGCGGAGCGGAATCCGATGCAAGCTGATCGGGCCTCGTTCTAGCCGCCGAGCTTCGCTATCAGGGCGTCAGAAACCTCGAAATTGGCATAGACGTTTTGAACGTCGTCATTGTCTTCGAGAGCGCCTACGAGCCGCAGGATTTTTTCGCCTGCCTCGTCATCGACGCTGATCGTATTCTGCGGTTTCCAGATCAGGCTGGCCTTGCGCGGTTCGCCGAACTTGCTCTCGAGCGCTTGCGCAACCTCGCGCAAATTTTCGAGCGAGGTGATGACCTCATGGCCGTCTTCACTCGATTGGACGTCCTCGGCGCCCGCCTCGATCGCCGCCTCAAGCATCTGGTCCTCGGACGCGACTTTCGAGGGGAATTCGATAACGCCGACATGATCGAACATGAAGGAGACGGCGCCGGTCTCGGCGAGCGAGCCGCCCGCCTTGGTGAAATAGGAGCGCACTTCGCCCGCCGTGCGATTGCGATTGTCGGTCAGCGCTTCGATGATGACGGCGACCCCGCCAGGCGCATAGCCTTCATAACGCACTTCGTCATAAGTCTCGGCGTCGGCGCCTGAGGCTTTCTTGATCGCGCGCTCGATATTGTCCTTTGGCATGTTTTCGGCGCGGGCCGCGAGAACGGCGGCGCGCAGCCGCGCATTCATGGTCGGGTCCGGCAGGCCCATTTTCGCGGCGACGGTGATTTCGCGGGCGAGCTTGGAGAAGAGCTTGGAGCGGATCGCGTCCTGCTTGCCCTTCTTGTGCATGATATTCTTGAACTGACTATGTCCCGCCATCCTTAAGCCCTATCCTCGCCTTTCCTGTCGCCGCTTGTCGGGTTTCCTTGCGTTTCCAGCGTCTCTCCGCCAAACGGCGATCCCAAGACGCCGCCGCGCTGGGTCCGCCTTGAGCGGCGGCTCGCGCTCGCGGCCAGATATAGGCTGGTGATTTCAGGAAATAAAGGCGGCCAGAATTTCTCGCTTGGGCGGGAGCAGTCTATCCCGACCCGGCTCCCTCTCGTCGCCGCCTGACCTTTCTTCATCGAATTTGCTATAGCGTTGCCGCGCCGCCATGGCGCGCGGAGCCGAGAGCCTTGCTTGAAATGACGATACGCCGCCTCAAGATCCTGACGGCTCTCTTGTTCATCATGGCTTTCCCTCCGGTCGGTTGGAGCCAATCCGCGCATCCGTGGAGCGGAAAGATCAACGGCTATGACGCCTATATTCCGGATTTGAACAAGTCCATCCGCGCGGCCTTGATCAATAATGCGGCCGCGTGGCTCTCCGATAGCGATCCCGATTGGCGCGCCGTGGCGGAGCAATATAACTGCATCCAGCTCGACATCCCGCTGGACTATCGCCAACAAGACGCGGGCGCCGACAAGATTCTCGGCGCGCTGGGGGTGGCGTCGAAGGCGATTTCGGGTCATCCCGAGATCCAACATGCGTATGTGGTTCTCTTCGGCTTTTCCGCCGGCTCCGCCGCCGCGGCCAGAACGGCCTCAAGCGCGCGCCTCTCCAACCCGGACTCCACGCAACCGCCGCAGCGGGTCCTCGCCGTCATCGCGCTCGATGAACTCGATCCTGCCCCCTATCTTCCGCCTTTGTCGACCCCGCATCTGTTTCTCTCCGACCCAGGCGATCGATTTTCTGGATTGCTGACCTTTGTCGAGGACGCCAAGCCCGCGATCACCCATGATTCCTTCGCCCGCGCGCGCGCCACAAATGAAGGGGCGCCTTTGACGGTAGTCGCCCAGCCCGGCCATTGGCACGGCGGGTCAACCCATGGCTATCGCAATAAGGTCGATTACAAATTCGTTCGCGTCTGGCTCGATGAGGTGTTGAAACAGCGTCTCCCCGACCTGCCGCCTCAGGATGATTTGGCCATGTTGCCGGATTGGCGAAACCATTCCGGCTGGCTCGGGGCCTATGATTTGGAGATCAACACCTCTGCCCAGCCCTGGGGCAATTCGGAGCGCATGGTCAATGTCGCGATCGGCCCGCGCGACAGCTTTCATGACCACCGCCCCCATATTTGGCTGCCCAGTCGATACGCCGCCGAAGTTTGGCGCAGCTACGCCAGTTCCGGGAGCATGCCTTCGCTCACGCCCGAGCGGCCGATGGAGCCCGTCGGCGCCTTCGCCCGCCTGCCTGGTGGAAATCCCACCGGCGCCAATGATCTGCTTTTGAACCTGGCCTCTGGTCCACCGCGCGATCCGCCGGCGGCGCAGAGCCAATGTCGTCTTGGCCGGGATTTGGAGGTGATCGTGACCTTCGACCGAGCGGTTGTCTCGGGCCAAGCGGCGGTCACGGCGGGAACGGCGGAGATCGCCCTTCATCCCGTCTTTTGGTCGAATATTATGATTGTCAGCTTGAGCGGTGTGGCCGACGCCGGGGCGCTCCAGGTCCATCTGACCAATGTCGCGCCGGCGGATGGCGGGCCGCCCACCGAAGCCACGGTGAGCTTCCCGTGCTCATCGTAGCCTGCATTAAGCTTACGCTAAGAAGGCTATCGCTGAACGGCCGTAACCCAAGAACGCGTCGCGCGCCGGCTCAACGGCGCGCCTGAAGAATGACCTTGCGGACTTCCGTCAGAGCGAAAGGATCAGACCCGAGCCGCCGGCCCTGCGATTTCCGGCCGCGCCTGCGATTCGATTTTCGCAACTCCGGCCTTCACGGCGGATTGAACTTTTTCGAACGCGCGGACTTCGATCTGGCGAACCCGCTCGCGGGAAATATCGAACTCGTCGGACAAAGCTTCAAGGGTCATCGGGTCGTCGGTGAGCCGCCGCGCCTCGAAAATGCGGCGTTCGCGGTCGTTCAGGACGTCAAGCGCGTTGCGCAGGGCGCCGAGACGATTGTCGCTTTCTTCCCTCTCGACGAGCACCCGCTCCTGGCTCGAATTGTCGTCAACGAGCCAATCCTGCCATTCGCCTTCGCCTTCCTCGCGCAAAGGCGCATTGAGGGAGGCGTCGCCCGACATGCGCCGGTTCATCTCGATGACGTCCTGTTCGCTGACGCCGAGCCTGTGCGCAATCTTCTGGACGTGCTCGGGCCGCAAGTCGCCGTCCTCAAGCGCCGAGATCTGGCTCTTGACCTTGCGCAGGTTGAAGAAAAGCTTCTTCTGGCTCGCGGTCGTCCCCATTTTCACGAGCGACCAGGAACGCAAGATATATTCTTGAATTGACGCGCGGATCCACCACATTGCGTAGGTCGCGAGGCGAAATCCTTTCTCCGGCTCGAAGCGTTTGACGGCCTGCATCAAGCCGACATTGCCTTCGGAGACGACTTCGCTGATCGGCAGACCATAGCCGCGATAGCCCATCGCGATCTTGGCGACGAGCCGAAGATGCGAGGTGACGAGCTTGTGCGCGGCGTCCGAATCCGAATGCTCGCGCCAGCGCTTTGCGAGCATATATTCTTCTTGCGGCTCCAGCATGGGAAACCGCCTGATTTCATTCAAGTAGCGAGCAAGCCCGCTCTCACCGGAAATCATCGGCAGCGCTGCACTCATTGCAAAAACCCTCCAGATGAGCCCCCATGGACGGCGGGCTCCGGCTTGGCTGCTTCGATAAGCCAGCCACGCAACTCAGTGATATAGGGTGCCTCGACCATGGCTGAAAGAGGACTTGGCCGGGCTTTGAGATTACAAATTGGCAACATTACCGGGCGCTTAAGCGTCGATCTGTGCGGAAAGGCGCCGCTCGGCATCAGGGCTCGCGCGCCATCTCTGGGCGCTCCGGCCGCGAAGTTTCGTCCGCCGCAAAAATCGAGCAGCGCCGCGAACGAAGCCGGTGATAATGACAGAAATTTCATGCGTTGGTTGCTCGCATTTTGACGCAGGCTGACGGCGACCCGACCTCCTAACGATTATCGAGGCTATTGCACGCGATGGCGGGACGATCGGGCCGCCGCAATCCAAGTCAAAGCACAATACGCCCGGCTTGCTTGCTGGGACATGAACGCGATTAGGGGCGCATCGTTCTCGCGCCGGTCGCGATGACGCGAATAGAATGCAGGCTGATCCTCGCCATTCGATTCGATGAGACGCGCCGGTTACGCTAGTTTGACCTTGAGTGGCGGCGTCGGCTCGATGGCGGCGGCATGGGCGCGCCTGCGCTCAGAATCTCGCGCAGCTCCCGCAAGTCGCTTGGAAGGGCGCTTTCGAACTTCAGCAATGCGCCGGTGACGGGGTGGGGAAAACCCAGCGTCGCTGCGTGCAGGGCCTGACGGCCGAGCGCGTTGAGGCGAGTTTGCGCAACCGGCGAGAGCCGCGCCGTCTTGCTCTTGAAGCTCTTCCCATAGACGGGGTCGCCAAGCAGCGGATGTCCGATATGCGCCATATGGGCCCGGATCTGATGCGTGCGCCCGGTCTCGAGCCGACAAGCTATGAGGCTCGCCTCTCCAGCGAAGCTCTCGATGAGACGCCAATGGGTCACGGCATGGCGGCCGCGCGCGGCCGGGACGATCGCGATCTTTTCGCGATCGATGGCGTGCCGGCCAAGCGCCGCGTCAATTACGCCCGAGGGGCGCGCCGGAACGCCCCAGACGAAGGCCAGATATTCGCGGGTGAGAGCGAGCGTCTTGCCGTGATCGGCGAAGAGCTTGGCGAGGCCCTGATGCGCAGCGTCGGTCTTGGCCACAACCAAGAGTCCTGACGTGTCCTTATCGAGCCTATGCACGATTCCGGGGCGCCGAACCCCGCCGATTCCCGACAGGCTTGCGCCGCAATGGGCGAGCAGGGCGTTGACGAGCGTTCCCGCCTGATGTCCGGGCGCCGGGTGGACGACAAGTCCGGCCGGCTTGTCGATGACGAGCAAATGTTCGTCTTCGAAGACGATTGCGAGCGGAATATTCTCGGCCGCGGGCGTCGGATCGGCCGGCGGCGGCGCGAGCAGGCTGACGATCTGGCCGGTCCGCACCGGCGCGCTGGCCTCCGTCACGGTCGCGCCATCGACCGTGACGCAACCTGCTTCGATCAAAGCTTTGAGCCGCGTGCGCGACAAATTCGCGCCTGCGGCGGCCGTTTCCGCCGCCAGAAAGCGATCAAGCCGCTCGCCCTCGCGCTCCGAACCGACCGGGTAGGCGAAAGAGCGCCCCTCGAGACTCAGGACTCCCCCCGCCTGTCGCATGTCCCCTTCCACGAACGCAGATCCTTTGAGTGCTAAAATCCTTCGCCGCCGAACCCGATATAGGCGCCTGCGGCCGCCGGCGCCGCACGTTTTTGCTTTGCGCCAATCGTCGCGCCAGGACAAAGACTGCGGGGTCGCCGCGAAACAGCCTTGAATATTGGTGCGGCATCGCTATTGCATGAAATCGATGCGACGCCGGGCGGCCGGCGCCAGGACATCGAAACCTCCGCGACTACGGCTCGGTTCGAAGTTCGATCGCAGCGCGCCCGAGGCATGCGTCTCCACGAATGCTCTGGGGCGGCCGATCCGGACGGGCCGATCAGCGGGCTGTCGTACTGAGATTAGGAGCGAAGACCCAATGTCAGATCAGACCGCCTCGACCGAGGCTTCCAACGATCAGTCAAGTGCCCCAGCCGCCCCAACTGAGGCGACGGCGGCCGTTTCGACAACCGCAACCGAGGGCCCGGCCGCTTCGGCGCCGCCGCCCAGAGGCGGCTGCGCCTGGCGCGCGCCGCGGCGGAAAAAGGAATACGCGGCGTATTCGTCATGCGCGCCCTGCCGCCGCCCAAGATCGAGCCGCCACCGCCGATCGCCGCGGAGCCGTCTCCTCCGAGCGGCGAACTCTACGGCATTTGCAACAAGAGGGAGATCCGCGATCGCATGGGGAAGAGCTTCCCTTTGATGCGCAGGTGGACCGACGGCAAACTGCGGCCTTGGGATATATTCATCGCCAGGTTCGGCAAGGAATATCACGCCTATGTCAATGAATGCCCGCATCAACACGTCCGGCTCGATTGGGAGAAGAATAACTTCTTCGAGCCGAACTATCTAAAGGTGCTCATGTGCGGCAAGCACGGCTCGCAATTCGACCCGGAGACTGGAGTTTGCATCTCCGGACCCTGCGAAGGCGCGAGACTCGAGAAAATCCCCTGCTTTGTCGATGACGAGGATGATGTCGTCCTGGTCGGCGTCAACATCGATTTGGAGGCCCAAATCGGACCGGCGGCAGGCGATCCAAGCGTCGATGAAGTGCTTGAAAACGACGGGTTCAAGCTGCAATCGACGAAACGCGAATTTTTATAGGGAAGCATCTTTTCCGCCGCGGCCCGTCTGGGTTCGGCGGCCAAAAACTCGACAAGACAGTGGATCGAGAGCGATTTCATTACGAATGGTGGCGCTCTCGATCCTGTCGTTCCGGCGGCGGGTCCATCGCCCAAAAAATTCAGTGCTGCGCCGTCGAGGCGATCGCATGCGGCCCCACGGGCAGGATCCGCAGCAAGGTGATCCGGTTCTTCGTCTTGCGGAGCACTTCGAACCGGAATTTGTGGAAGGTGAAGACCTGCCCCGACTCCGGGATCGCCCGGGCCTCGTGAATGACCAGTCCCGCGACTGTCGTGGCCTCCTCGTCCGGCAGGCTCCACGCCATGACGCGATTGAGATCGCGGATCGGCACCGAGCCCTCCACGATCACCGAGCCGTCGGCCTGCAGTCTGACGCCGTGGACGACGAGGTCGTGCTCGTCGGAGATGTCGCCGACGATCTCCTCGAGAATGTCCTCAAGGGTGACAAGGCCCATGACCACGCCATATTCGTCGACGACCAGGGCGAAATGGGTCTTGCGCTTCAAGAACGCCTGCAGCTGATCTTGGACAGGGGTCGTATCGGGCACGAACCAGGGTTTCAGCGCGATGCTTTCGACATCGAAATGGGCGAAGTCGCCGCTTGAGGCGTCAAGGGCGCGCAACAGATCCTTCGCATGCAGCACGCCGATAATGTTGTCGGGCTCGCCGCGCCAGATCGGCAGGCGGGAGTAGGGCGCGGAGACGACCTCGCGGATCAAATCGCGCGGCGGCAGGTCGGCGTTGAGCGTGAGCATCTTGGTCCGATGCACCATCACGTCGGAAACCTCCAGCTCGCGCAGATCGAGCAGACCGCCGAACATGTCGCGGTCCGAGCGGGCGACGCCGCCCTCCCGATGCAGCAGATCCACCGTGCTTTTCAGCTCCTCGTGCCCGGACAGGATCGAGTGGCGCCGTCTTGTGTCCACGCCGAAAAGCTTCAGAACGCCTCGCACAAGCGCTTCGACGCCGACGAGAACCGGTCCGAAGATCGCGACGAATATCGATACAGACCGGGCCAAAAAAAGCGACATCCGATCCGGGTAATTGATCGCCACTGTCTTGGGCATCACTTCGGCAAAGACGAGCAGCAAGATCGTCATGATGCCGGTTGCGTAGATGGCGCCGCGGACGCCGACGAGCGCCTCAAGAACGCTGGTGGCGAAAGCCGATGAGCCGATGTTGACGAGCGTGCTGCCGAGCAGGGTCGCGCCGATCAGGCGATCGCGGCGCGCAAGAAGCCGATTGACGAGAGCCGCGCGGCGGTCGCCGGCTCTTTCCAATGCGTGCATGCGGGCGCGGGACGCGGCCGTGAGCGCCGTCTCCGACGCCGCGAAAAAAGCCGCGAGACCGACGCAGAAGATGATGATTACGCTCGCAAGCCAAAGATTGACCGGGAAAGCCTCGGCGCTCGCGCCCTGCATGGTTTTAATGTCCCGCACTCAGTTCTTTTTGAAGGAAGCCGCGGATCTCGCCGGCGTCGACCTTCTTCGCCACGAAACAATCGCCGATGGCCCGCGCGAGAATGAAAGTCAGGGAGCCGCGCTCGACCTTCTTGTCCTGCTGCATCGCGTCGATGATTTCGTCGGCCTCCACGGCAAGGCCGGCGATGTCTCCTATGCGCGTGGGCAGGCCGACCTCCCTCAAATGGGTTTCGACGCGGGCTTGGTCCTCCAAGGAACAGAGCCCCGTGCGCGCCGAGAAGCGGAAAGCCAAAGCCATGCCAATGGCCACCCCTTCCCCATGCACGAGCCGCGCCCCATCGTAGCGCGCGATGCGCTCGAGCGCATGGCCGAACGTATGGCCGAGGTTTAGAAGCGCCCGATCGCCCTGCTCGGTTTCGTCGCGGCCGACGATCGCAGCCTTGGCGGCGCAGCTTGTGGCGATCGCATGGATGCGCGCATCCCCGCCGGCGAACACGGCGCGCCAATTGGCTTCGAGCCAGCCGAAAAACCCGGCGTCGCCGATAAGGCCGTATTTGACCACTTCGGCGTAGCCGGCGCGAAATTCGCGTGGCGGCAAGGTTTCGAGGACTCTCGTGTCGGCGAGGACAAGCGAGGGTTGGTGGAAGGCGCCGATCAGGTTCTTGCCATGCTTCGAATTGATGCCCGTCTTGCCGCCGACAGACGAATCCACCTGGGCCAGAAGCGTCGTCGGAATTTGAACGAACCGCATCCCGCGCCGGAGCGTCGCGGCGGCAAATCCGGCGAGATCGCCGACGACGCCGCCGCCGAACGCGATGACCAGATCTCCGCGCTCGAGCCTCGCCGCAATAAGAGCCTCGCAGACCTCTGCGAAGACGCCGAAGGATTTCGACTCCTCTCCGGCGGCGACAATTACCGTGGAGTGGCGGAGTCCGGCCGCATCGAGCGATTTTTCGAGTGCGGGCAGATGCAGCTTTGCGACATTTGCATCCGTGATGATCGCGCAGGCGGCGCCCGGCGCGAGGCGCGCGATGCGGCTCCCCGCCTCTTCGACCAGTCCGTCGTCGATGGAGATTTCGTAGGCGCGAGCGCCAAGCTTCACCTCGACCAGAGCCGGGCTCGACGGCTCGTCTCCGCTCGAAGCGGCGGCTTGGCTTGATGTTGAATTGCCCAAATCGTGCATATTTCTCTGGCTTGCTAGCGTCGGCGGATCGGGCGAAAACCGCAGGAAGAACTCGATGCCCGAAATCATTTCCTCGACCGTGGCCTCTTGCGGTCCCTCATGCGACATGACCGTAATATCCGCCCTGGCGTAGACGGGATAGCGCTGCTCCAGCAGCGTTCGCAACGTCGTTTCGGGATCGGGACCGTGCAAAAGCGGACGGTGGGACCGTTTGCGGACGCGCCGCCAAAGCACATCCGGATCGGCCTTCAGCCAGACCGAGATGCCGCGCCTCGCTATGCGCGCCCGCGTCTCCTCATTCAGAAAGGCGCCGCCGCCGGTCGCGATCACGCGGGGACCGGCGTCGAGCAGCCGGGCCATGACCCGGCGTTCGCCGTCGCGAAAATAGGGCTCGCCGTGACGCGCGAAAATATCCGCGATCGACATTCCCGCCGCGGTCTCGATCTCGGCGTCGGCGTCGACGAAGCCTAGTCCAAGCCGGTGCGCGAGGCGCCGACCGGTCGAGGTCTTGCCCGATCCCATGAGGCCGACAAGGACGATCGAGCGGGCCCCAAGTGCGGCCGTCAACGACGCGATGCGCGGATCGCGCGCCGGCTCCGCCTCGCCGCTTGGCGCCGATCCGATGCTGCTGTTCATTTTTAAATCATAGCATGGCCGCGAAGGCGATTTAAGTGGCGCTTCGGTGGACCCGGCCGAACGCCATTCGCCCCGTCAAAAGCTCCAGATACGGCTTTGGCGGCCAGCCGACGAAAGGCGCCAGCTTAAAGCTTATAAGAGTTTGATTTAGCTTGGCGTAACGTTCTTGCAGGGCTTCAGCGCTATTTCGCTCAACGGGAGTCAGTGTGCGGTGGCGCCCCAGGCCGCGAAGAGCCTCCACGCATACCAGCCGCCGATCGCAAGCAACATGAAAAAAGCCGCCGAGCCGAGAACCTCGATGAGAAATGAGAGAATCGCGAGGACGCCGCGCGACAATGCCTCCTCCCCGCGCGAGGGGCGCCATTTTGGCGCAGGCTCAGCGCTCCGGCGGTCCGAGCCGGCAACCGCTCGCCTCAGCCTTGCCGCCTGGCCGAGCCTGATGTCGGAGGCCAGGGCTTTTTCTCTTTCGAGCAGGCGGTGCGCCATGTAATCGGTGATCGCGTCGATTATCTTGTCGATGTTTTCGCTCTCGGCCAGGGCGATGCGGCCATGCCGCGTATCCTGCACGAAACGATAGGAGCGGCGATCCGGCGCGATCTCGACGAAGCCGATCATGTCGATGAATAGGCGCGGATGCGCGCCAGGCATGATGGCGACGTCGAACAAGTCTATGTTCGGCGGAATTTCGGCGAGGAGGGGGTCGAGCGCGTCCTGAAGCATCTCGAGCCGGGCGATTTCCGCCGCGCGCAATTCGGCGATCGCTTCCGTGCGCTCGGCTTCGTCGAGCCTTGCCCGGCGCATGGCCCGCTTGAGAGCCGAAGCCCCTTGCGTTCCGCGAACCCCAAAGGTCTCGGTTGCGCGCCTGCCGCCCGACAAGGCGGAACTCGCCTCCGGGTCGCGCGTCGGGTCCTCCAAGATTGATCTCCCTTCGACCGGGACCATGGCATTTCAGGCTGAATCGGCCGCTGCCCTGAACATGCTCCAGCGGTTGCTGCTTCGCCATCGCCCGGGCAAGGAAAAGCGACCGCGCCAGTGGGCGCAGCCGAAATCCGGAATTTCATGTCCGAGTCCGTTACGCCGCAGGACGCCCGGCAGTTCGCGAGCTTGGCCGTCGCATCATGGTCAACGGCTTTTCATACCAGATCCTTAAATAATATTATTCGGCATGTCGCGAAGGACGGAAATCGCAAATCGGTTAATAGGCCCCTAAGGCCTGTCAGCCCTCGGATTGCCGCGCGACGGGGACGTCAGGCCGAGACCGCTTGCGGCTTTGTCTCGCCGGCATGGTCGACAAGATCCCAGGGCTCGGGCGCGAGGCTCGCGGCCGCGCACGCGGCGCTGGTTTTTGCCGAGGCTCGCGCCAAAAGCATACGATAGGCGGCGACATAATTGCGGGCCATTTGCGCTGCGGTGAAGCGGGCCTCGAACTCGGCTCGAACCGCGCCGCGGCTCATCCTTGAGGCCTCGTGCGCGGCTTCGGCGGCGGCGTCGATCGAATCGACGATAATGCCGTTGACGCGATCGGTGATGATTTCCGGAACCGAGCCGTTGGACCAGGCGATGATCGGCGCGCCGGCCGACATGGCTTCGATCATCACCAGGCCAAAAGGCTCCGGCCAATCAATTGGAAACAGGAGCGCCCGCGCTCTTCCAAGAAACTGCTGCTTTTCGCTCTCATTGATTTCGCCCACGAACTCGATGAGAGGGTGGTCGAGCAAAGGCTCGATCTCGGCCTTGAAATAGGCAAGATCGGCATCGTCCACTTTGGCCGCTATTTTCAAGGGAACGCCGGCCCGCTTGGCGATCTCTATCGCTCGATCCGGCCGCTTTTCCGGCGAGATGCGGCCGAGAAACGCCAAATAGTCGCCGCCTTGAGGATCGAATGGGCATACATGCGAAGGGAGGCCATGCAAGATCGTCGCGAGCCAATTGACGTTCGCGGGCATGGGCAAGCGCTGCGCGTTAGAGATCGAAACCAGAGGCATTTCCGGATAGGCTTTATAGAGCGGCAGAATGTCCGGCCGATCGAGACGCCCGTGCAATGTCGTTAGACATTTGTGCGCGAGGTCGTGGAACAAGGCGTTGGGTAGAAGCTCAACATGAAAATGGATGATGTCGAATTCATCGGCGCGGCGGCGCACTTCTCGCAACATGCCGAGCGTGCTGCCGATGTGATCGCGAATTCCGGCAAGTCTCAGGCTTCGCGGCGCGCCAATGACGAGCTTCGCGGTCGTCTCGGACTCGCCGCTCGCGAACAAAGTGACCTTGTGCCCTTGCCGGACAAGCTCTTCCGCCAACCATGAAACCACCCGCTCCGTGCCGCCATAGAGCTTCGGAGGCACGGCTTCGGCCAGCGGAGCGATAAGTGCGATGCGCATTTGTTTCCCTTCGTCCTCAAGCGCCCCTGACCTTAATGTCTTGACCGCGCTGAGGTTCCCGACGTTTTCATCGCGCGTCGGTTGGCGCTGCTCGAGGTTGGCGATTTTCGCTGGCGCGCAATTCGTCTCTTACTGCGTCGCACCCTTTGGTGAGGCAAGGCGATGAGCTTTGGCGGGGCAGGAGGATGAAGCGAAGCATTGCCCTCGAAAATGACAATGCTTCTTGCGATGGATCACGCGCAATCCAAAGCATAAGCGCGAAACGCATATTCAATTTGACTGGAATCCAGCGCGCCGCGGCCGGAGGCGAAAAAAGCCGAAGTCTCTATTTGAAGAGGTCGCTTTTGCCATCTGCAAATGCGTCGAGGAATCGACGCGCTCTTGTCTTATCCACCTTTGAAGCGCCGGACAATAGAAGATCCAGAGCGCATTTCTCCAGCGTGTTGAAGTCGATGATCTTGGACCAGCGACGCACCGCGACGACCTCATGGCCTCCCTCTACGGCGTCGCTTCGTTCGAGAGCCAATTCCAACAAGGGAGCAAGAGAGCTTGCATCTCGCATGCTCTGCTTGATGAAAATATAAACCTCTTGCTCTTGCCCATGCGTGAACCAGAACCAGAGGACGGCGGAGGGCGACGCCTGCGTCCAAAGCCGCCTGGAACTCGCCAAATTCATCACGCGACCGAGGAGCTCGCTTCGCAATTCCTTGGAGGAGAGGCCGAAATAGGAGTCTGCGGCAGAGCCCTCGGCGCCTTCCGCTGTGGCGGCATGCTCCACTCGGCGAAACAAAGCACATAGAAGTGAGATGTCGGAGAGATCGCAAATGACGGAGCTGACGAGCGCGCCGCGTTCGGAAGGCGCCGAGGGTTCGAACGCATCCATGAGAAGCGCGCAAAGGCGCTCCTCACAGGAGGGCTCGAAGAGTCGCGCCTGAGTCTCATCATTCAGACGCAGATAAACTCTGCTCGCTTCACAAATCGCTCTCAGCCAATCGTTCGTGAAAAGCTTTCCGCTTTTGAACGCGGCGTCCAATGCTTCGATGACTTGCTCGCGAAGAGGCGGCCGCTCAGCGGGAAGGACGTCGCTGAGTCTTTCCTCGATCGTTGCAAACGCCTGTCGCGGGTTTTCTGAGCCCAATAGCGCGTCGATGTCCGCGCGTGGCAAGAGGGCGCACATGAGATTCGATCCAAATTAGTCAGTGGCGATCGCAAGACGCAAGCTGTCGCCGTTGAGGCGAGTGCGGCTCGAAAGAAGCAATTGGCATGCCCCGCGTGGACTCTATGTTATCGCACGCTCTTGACGAGTCGGTTTGAAAGGGCGCTGGGTCTTTTAGAGTTGGCGCGGCCGCCCACCGGCGTGCTGTCAGGAGCGCCGACTTTACGAGATTTTCCGAACGGGCCGCAAATCCTGCGTCGAATATGATTTTTCCTCGACGATCTCGGAATTGAAAAGCAGGTTGATCTCCTTCTTCAAGCCGGCGCGCAGATCATTGGATTTGTAGACCTGCCTCGCCATGGAGATGAAATCCTCGCCAAATTCGCCGCGCGCCTCATGTCGCCTGAGCTCATCTTCAACGCTCCAAAGAAGAGCGTTCGCGGTCTTGAGTTGGGCTTGGAGGCGATCGAGTTCCGCGCCGCCAAAGCCGGCTTCGGCCTTGAGCTTGCGCAAAAGCTCCAGCTCGTGTCGAATGTTGCCGAGCTTTGCGGCGTCGGCGACATGAGTCTCCTTGATCTCCAGGATTGTGATCTTGTCGACCAGTTCGCCGATCGCGCCGGGAATAGTTATCAAGGCCGGCTTGCGCGCCTGTTGACCTTCCGTCAGACGGCCGGTCGCGCGCGTCCGAACCCAGTCGGCAATGCGGTCGAAGACCGGCTTCCACTCGTCTTTTTCCGCTTGGCGAAAAAGCCGCATGGTCGGGTACCAGGGGCTATCGTCGCGCCCCATGAGCCAACGCCAATCGGGCACATGCTTCAACGCGGTGACGACCGGCCGGCCCAACGCGCCGGCAAGATGAACAATCGCGGTGTCGGAGGTGACGATAAGATCGAGCGTAGCCATCGCCGCCGCGCAGTCGATGAAAGAATCGGGCCCGCCGTCAAAATCATCGCCGAGGCTCTCGACGCGCAACGTCCTGTCGGGGCCCTCGGCGTCAATCCGGCTTTGATCCTTCATGAGGCTAATCAGCCGCACGCCATCAATCGCCCCCAGAGAAGCAAAATTGGAAAGAGGAACTGTCCTCTTGAGGTTGATGAACGCGTTTCCATGCCAGCAAATGCCGATGCGAAAGCCTTCGCCGCCGATGCGCTCCGCCCATTTCGCAATGAGGTCGGGCTCTGCGTACAGGTAAGGCGCTTGCGCCGGTATTGTGTCGAGCGTGGTTCCGAAGCCGCGCGGAAGGCTCAGAAGCGCGCTCTGAAAATCGAATTTCTCATTTGGATCGATCGCATCGATGAACCGGACCGGCTTCGGCAAAGAGCGCAGCAGCCGGCGCATGTTTCTTCGACAAAGCAGGGTGACGTCTGCGCCGGCTTCTATGAGCCGCGGGAGATAGCGCGAAAATTGGATAAGGTCGCCAAGACCCTGCTCATCCCACACGATGATGCGTTTGCCTTGGACATTTTCGCCGTTCCATTGCGGCGGCCCTTGGATGAAAGGTCGCGGCGGCGCGTTCGAACGGTCCCAGCGACTCTCGAAATCTTCGAAGCCTTCGGTCAGCCTTCCCTTGAGAAGGAGCGCGCCGGCCCGGTTGTTGCGCGCATCCGAATAAGCGGGCTTATGCTCCAAGGCCTCGTTGAAGCAAACCAAAGCCTCATCGATCCGCCCGGTTTCCTTCAGGGCGACGCCGAGACCGGACAAGGCCTCCGGATAATTTGGCCTGATCCGCAAAGCCTCGTCATAGGAGGCTACAGCCTCCGCATGCCGGTCGAGCTCCTGCAAGACATTGCCGCGATTGAGCCAGGCTTCTGGCGTATCCCGACGGAGCTGCAATGTCTGATCGAGCGCCGCGAGGGCCTCGTCGAGACGGCCAAGCTTATGGAGCGCGGCGCCGCGAATCCCGAGCGCTTGATCGTGCCTTGGATCATGCCGCAACGCCTCATCGCAGGATAGAAGCGCTTGTTCGGCGCGACCGGATTGCAGAAAAATATTGGCGCGATTGGTCAACGCCGGCAGAAATCCCGGCCGGATCTTCAAGGCGTCATTATAGGCGCCGAGCGCCTCGCCGAGGCGGCCGAGCTCATGCAAAATATTGCCGCGATTGCATGACGCTTCGCAATAGCATGGATCTAGCGCAAGGGCCGCGTCATAAGCTGCAAGCGCCTCTTGGAGTCGGCCGAGCCCCTGCAAGGCTATGCCCTTGTTGTAAAGAGCTTGCGGATAGCCGTGGCGGTATTGCGACGAACGGTCATAGCAGACTAGGGCCTCTTCGAGACGGCCGAGTTTTTGCAGAACATTGCCGCGATTGAGTTCGGTCTCCGCGTCGGGCGGACCGCAGCTCGCGGCTTCTTCATAGGCGGCGAGGGCGTCCTCATGACGTCCCAGCTTTTGCAAGACAGAGCCTTTGTTGAATAAGTTGCGGCTATCGTCCGGCCGGACCGCCGCGATCGCCTCGAAACAGGCCAGCGCCTCCTCGAATCGGCCGAACCGTTCGAGCAAGGCGCCGCGGTTTGTCGAGGCTTCGCAATGGTTCGGACGCCAACGCAAGGCGCTCTCATAAGCGGCCAGCGCCTCCTTCATGCGCCCGAGACTTTGGAGGATGACGCCAATGCTGAACAAACTATCCGCGTCGTCCGGCCGAAGCTTCAGGATCTCTTCCAGCGACTCGATGGCGTCAAGCGGCTGTCCGAGTCGCTGAAGCACGATGGCGCGGGCGCCGAGCGCCTCGGGATTGACGGAATTCAAGGCGAGCGCGCGTTCGAACCAGCCGAGCGCGTTGCGCATATCGTCGGCGTTGAAATAAATCAGGCCGAAGATATAGCATGCGACGTCGCTCGGCGCCGCAAGATCGGCGAATTGTTCGAGATGGGCGATCGCCTCTTCCGGCGCGCCGGCGCCGAGACAGGTAAAAGCTTCGGTGATGGCGACTTGTAAAAGGGCCTTGTTGCGAATTTCCGCATGGCCTGGACCGCGATCTAATTGTTCGGACTTCTGGGCACTCATTCAACTGCGCTCATAAAAATGCCGGCTGGCGAACAAGAGCCAAGGCCGAATTCCATTTCAGGTGGTCAATCGACGCCGCGAGGCGAGACAATTGAGCCGCCGCCGCGCGACGATCGTCTCGATGCGTCATAGGAAGCTTCGAGCCGCATTGAAGCGGGAAAAACTTTCGCGGACCTGACGTTCGACGCGTCGCGGCGGGCGCTTTCAGGCGCCCTCGTGCTGGGGTTTCGCATTGCATCGAGCTAAGCCGGAGCATCTAAATCTAGGGAGCGGTCGCGGCAGCGTACATTTGTCGAGGCCGAGAGATGAACGACGGGCTCCGATAGTTCGCGTGGAACCCGATCCGCGACGCTAATGTTCAATGGACGGCGCTCGTGTCCAAGGTCGAGCGGAAGGCTTCTATCGGTCCGGATCGCTTGCTCCATGAGCTTGCTGTTTTTGTGGGCCGCGGTCCATCCTTCCCTTGGGCTCCAGGCGCCGGGGTCGGCTGCGAGGAGCGCGGATTGAACCATCGCATTGCGTCTCTGATCGGCCGGCTGCGCCCTCTCGGATTCCTCTTTTGGGGCTCATTGATCGCGCCGCTTGTCGCCGCCGCCAGCTTTTCCTGGGTGTTGTCCCAGCGCAGCAGCGCCGAAATCATTTCGGAGGCGGAGCAAACCGCGGCCATCGTCCGCGAACATGCCCTGCGCGTTTTCGACGCGCAGGAAAGCGCAATGATTGCGATCGACTTGAGACTCGGGACAATGAGCTGGGATGAAATCCGTCAATCCGACTCGATCCGCGAGTTTCTGGATGGACTAATGCAATCCTCGCCGCAAATGGCGGCGATCTTGCTCGTCGATCCTAATGGAGAGATAGCGGCGGCCCGGGATAATTCGAAATGGGCGCCTTCGCTGTTGTTGAAAGAAGATTACGCGCAGGTCTTGCGCGCGCCCGCGCGCCTCTATCTCAGCCCGGCCCTCGACAGCAAGAATGGAGCCGAGCTTGGCTTTGTTCTTGGCCGCCGCAGATCGAACCGTTCAGGCGCGTTCGACGGCGCAATCCTCATCGCGACCAGAGCAAGCTATTTTGAGGATTTCTGGTCCGCCCTCTCGGTCAGCCCATCCGACGTGATCAGCATCATACGCGATGACGGCGCGCTGCTTGCGCGCTATTCTGGCGTGCGGGCGACGAGCGCGGCGATCCCGCAAAATTCGCCTTTTTTTGAACTAAGCAGCAAAAAGAGCGAAGGTCTTTATCAGGTTCGCTCCAGCAGCGACGGCGGCGATCGGCTTTACGCCTTTTCGAAATTGGGGCCCTTTCCCGCCTATGTGCGCATTGGCGTCGACTTATACGCCGCATTTGCGCCATGGCGCGCGCAAACGGCTGTGCTTATCGCGATCGCGATTGGAGCGAGCCTCGCTTTCTCCTCGCTTACTAGGATCGCGCAGGGCCGTGAAGAGCGGCTCTCAGCCGAGATCGAGCGGCGGAGACGGGCTGAGACCTCGCTCATGGCCAGGGACGAGCACGTTGCGGCTCTCCACAAGGCCGAAACCAGGCTCCTTCTGAGCGGCCAAAGATTTCGGGTCGCCGTCGGCGCCATGGCGGGCATCGTCTATGATTGGCGGATATCGACGGGAGCAATCTATCGGTCGGACGGATTGTCGCGTCTCCTTGGATTTTCCGCGGAGGAAGCGGGCGCCGATCTTGCCTGGTGGCTGGAGCGCCTTCACCCGGACGACCGGCCGCGGTTCGAAGCGCAATGCGGCAAATTCGAATCCGGCGTTATCGAGGAGCAGGCGGAGGAATATAGAATCAAGCACTTCGACGGACGCTGGATTTATGTCTGGGATCGGGGCTCGCTTATTCGCGATCATGAAGGCAAGCCCGTCCGCGTCATCGGCAGCGCGATCGATATTACCGAGCGGAAATACGCCGAGGAGCGCCAGCAGATTCTGATCAACGAGCTCAACCACAGGGTCAAAAATACGCTCGCTATGGTTCAATCGATCACCGTTCAGACGGCGCGCAATGTCGAGAATCCGGCAGACATGGCGCAACGCTTGCAAGATCGACTCCTCGCCTTGTCGAAGGCGCATGATCAGCTCATTCGCACAAGCTGGGAAAGCGTCGATCTACGGGAGCTCGTGGAAAATGAGCTCACGCCATATAAGCAGAGGGACAGATGTATAAAAATTGAGGGTCCCGTAGCGAAATTGAACGCGGCGACAGGCGTCGCTTTGGCTCTGGTCCTGCATGAGCTCGCCACCAACGCAGTGAAATATGGCGCCTTTTCGATTGCATCCGGGCGCCTCGAAGTCAGCTGGTCGATTGAACCTGGCGATCCGCCGCGCGTTCGCCTGAAGTGGCGTGAGCATGAAGTTCCCGCGGTGATGATTCCGGTCAGCCGCGGCTTTGGGACGAGACTGATAGAACGCGGTCTGGCCGGCGTCGGCGGCGGATCCACCTCGCTCGAATTCCGCGCGGGCGGCGTCGTTTGCAGTCTTGACATGCCTTTATTTCGGCAATCGCGCCGCCCACACTGAAAAGTGAAGCGGATATCCGGAACCAACAGCGGCTCCGGCGGTTTGACGGCTCAAGGCTCCGCTCGATTTTGGATTCGTCCTGTGACATTTGAAACCGACCTTCGCGTTCTGGTCGTCGAGGACGAAGCGATCATCAGCATGTTGATCGAAGACATGCTGAGCGACATTGGATGCAAGTTCGTCGACGTCGCTGTCTCCGTGGAAAGCGCCCTTGGAGTCTTGGCCGAGGCGTCGCCTGATTTTGCGGTTCTCGACATCAATCTCAACGGTCAGCGAAGCTTTCCTGTCGCCGATATTCTCAAATCGCGCGCCATCCCGTTCGTCTTCCTGTCCGGCTATGGCGCGCGTGGGCTCGACGAAGCCTATTCCGGCGCCAAGGTTCTGCAAAAGCCATTTCAGCTTTCCGATCTCAAAATGGTTCTGGAAGACGCATGCCGGCCTTTGAAAGTCCCCGGGCGCCCTTGCTGATCCGGTGATCTTTCTTATTCAAATGGCTCCGGCGCAGACGCAGATCTAGCTCAATTGGAAGCGCTTGCATCCCGGGTCCGACGCGGCCATGTTAACGCCATGGCCGTATCTTTCGATCATCCGCGCGATCCGGCGCGCCTTGGCGGCAATAGCCTGTCGAGCCTCAACGAGCGCTCGCGGGAGATATTTCGTCATATCGTCGATTCCTATCTGGCGAATGGGGAAGCCGTCGGATCGCGGCATGTCGCGCGGCTTTTGCCTATGTCGCTGTCGCCGGCCTCCGTCCGCAACGTGATGCAGGATCTCGAAGAGCTCGGCTTGATCTATGCGCCGCACACCAGCGCGGGACGCCTGCCGACGGAACTCGGCCTGCGCTTTTTCGTTGACGCCTTGCTGGAGCTCGGCGACATAGGCCAGGGGGAGCGCGAGCAGATCGAGGCGCAGGTCAAGGCGGCCTCGCCGGAGCAGCCCCTCGAAGGCCTGCTCGGCGACGCCATGATGATGCTGTCGGGACTCACGCGCGGCGCCGGCGTCGTCGTCACGACCAAGGAAAACGCGCGTCTAAAACATATCGAATTCGTCAGGATCGAGCCGGAGCGCGCGCTTGCCGTGCTTGTCGCCGAGGATGGTTCGGTCGAAAATCGCGTCATTCAAATCCCGACCTGGCTGCCGCCTTCCGCCTTGATCGAAGCCGGGAATTACCTCAACGCCAGGATCAGGGGCCGCACCTTGAGCGAGGTCAAGGTCGAGATCGAAGCCGCCCATCGGGCGGCCGAGGCCGAGCTCGGCGAATTGACGACGCGCCTCGTTGAGGCGGGACTTGCGAGCTGGGCCGAATGCACAGGACATGGCCCGCAGCTTATCGTGCGGGGACAGGCCAATCTGCTTCAGGATTTGACCGCAATCGAGGATCTCGAACGCATCCGCCTTCTCTTCGCCGATCTCGAAACCAAAAAAGACGTGATCGATCTCTTGAGCCGAGCGGAAGGCGGCGAAGGGGTGCGCATTTTCATAGGCTCCGAGAACAAGCTCTTTTCGCTCTCGGGCTCCTCCATGATCGCGGCCCCTTTCCATGACGAGCAGCATCGCATCGTCGGCGTTCTTGGGGTCATCGGCCCGACGAGGCTGAATTACGCCCGGATCGTTCCCATGGTCGACTATACGTCGAAAGTCGTCGCGCGGCTGCTGCAACGACGATAACCCTACGCGCCGGCGACAGACTTTAAAGGGTCGCCTCGGCGCGACAGAGGCGGGCGTTGCGCGAAAATGCGCTAGCCGGCGTGGGGCTTGGCGTCCGACTTGCCCCGTTTGCCGAGCAAGGCGTTGCGGACCTTTCGCAGATCTTTCCTCAACGCCTTCAGATCCTCCGCCGGCCGCCCCATTGCGCGCGCAATTTGGCCGGGGATTCCCTTCGCCTTCTGCCTCAGGGCGTCGCCTTTTTCAGCGAGCTTGATGCGGACCTGGCGTTCGTCCTTGGGGTCTCTTGCGCGGTGCAGGAGGCCCATCGCTTCGAGCCGCTTCAAAAGCGGCGTCAGCGTGCCGGAATCGAGCTGGAGCCGTTCGCCGATGTCCTTGACGGTGACGTCGTCGGCCTCCCACAATACGAGCATCACCAGATATTGCGGATAGGTCAGGCCGACGCCCTCGAGCAAAGGGGCGTAGGTTTTATTGACGGCGTGCATTGTCGAATAGATGGCGAAGCAAAGCTGCTGGTCGAGCCTCGGCATGGCGTCATCTTCGGACATCGCGCGCCGACCTTCCATCAAAGCAATTCAATCTTGCGCAATCTATAATCGAAAGGTTCGATTGCGCAAGCTATCTTCGTGGCCGTTCTGCCGGGCAAGCACGCTGTGCTTCTTGATCCGCCCATGTCGCCGGGGCGAGCGCGCTGCGCTGTCCCGATCATGTTTTTCGGCCAAGTCCGCTTGACGAGATGACGGCTTCGCGACATTATGTAATTACACTACATATCGCTTGGCGATGACAAGCTGGCCGGTCGCGGCCCGTTCCTCGGACATAGCCGCAAGAGCCGACGGGACGGCCTGAAGCAGGCGCTGTTAAGCAAGCGTCTTCTCGAGCTTCGCGATGACCAAGATCGCCGCAAGCATGCGAAAAGGACATTATTCATGCCACAGAACGCAAACTCGGTGCTGGACCATTTTGATCTTTTCAGGCAGCCCGAATATCGCGAGATGTTCGCAAACAAGAAGAAGAATTTTGAAAACGCCGTGGCCGAGTCGGAGGTCAGCCGCATCCGCGAATGGATGATGACGCCCGAATATCAGGAGCTAAACTTCGGCCGCGAGGCGCTGGTGGTCAATCCCTCCAAAGCCTGCCAGCCTTTGGGCGCGGTCTTCTGCTCGAGCGGTTTTGCGGGCAGTATCGCCTTCGTGCATGGCTCGCAAGGATGCGTTGCTTATTACCGCAGTCATTTGTCGCGCCATTTCAAGGAGCCTTGCTCCTGCGTCTCGTCATCGATGACGGAGGACGCCGCCGTCTTTGGCGGCCTTAACAACATGGTTGATGGGCTGGCTAATACCTACAATCTCTACAAGCCGAGCATGATCTCTGTCTCGACCACCTGCATGGCGGAAGTTATCGGCGACGATCTCAACGCCTTCATCAAGAATGCGCGGGAAAAAGGCTCCGTGCCGATGGATTTCGACATTCCCTTCTCCCACACGCCCGCCTTCGTCGGCAGCCACGTGACCGGCTATGACAATATGCTGAAAGGCATTCTCGACTATTTCTGGGACGGCAAGGCGGGCATGGCCGACAAGCTCGAGCGGGCGCCCAATGAGAGGCTGAACTTTATCGGTGGTTTCGACCCATATACGGTCGGCAATCTGCGCGAGCTCAAGCGCATCTTCGATCTTATGGAGATCGACTACACGGTCCTCGCTGACAATAGCGACGTCTGGGATACGCCGACCGACGGGACCTTCCGCATGTTCGACGGCGGCACGACGCTCGAGGATACAGCCGCCGCCATCCACTCCAAGGCGACGATCTCGCTGCAGGAATTTTCCACGCAAAAGACCTTGCCCTTCATCGCGGCGCACGGCCAGGAGGTCATAGCCTTCAATCATCCCCTCGGCGTGCGGGCGACGGACCGGCTCATCATGGAAATCGCGCGCCTCACGGGCAAGCCCGTGCCAGATATTTTGCGCATCGAACGCGGCCGGCTTGTCGACGCCATCGCCGACTCGCACGCCCATATTCACGGCAAGAAATTCGCGATCTATGGCGATCCCGACCTTTGCATCGGCCTCGCCGGATTCCTGCTCGAGCTTGGCGCCGAACCGACCCATGTTCTTTCGACGAACGGAGGCAAGGAATGGGCGGAAAAGGTTGAGGCTCTCTTCGCAACCTCGCCCTTCGGCGCGAATTGCCACGTCTATCCCAATCGCGACCTTTGGCACATGCGTTCGCTGCTCTTCACCGAGCCCGTCGATTTCCTGATCGGCAACACCTATGGGAAATATCTCGAGCGCGATACGGGCACGCCGCTGATCCGGATCGGCTTCCCGATCTTCGACCGCCACCATCACCATCGCTTCCCGCTCTGGGGTTACCAGGGCGGCCTCCACGTGCTCACAAAGCTGCTCGACGCGATCTTCGCCTACATCGACAGCAACACCAATGTTCCGGCCAAGAGCGACTATAGCTTCGACATCATTAGGTGAGCGCTGGTTTGATGCGCCCCCATCGCGTCGCCGCCCCGCCCGTTGCCGTCTTCCCCCTTCAAATCGTCGTTGACCGTCGCGCTCCGGAGCGCGACGGCGGGGTTCGCTTCGACGGCGGCGCGGCAATTCCCACGCATGTGCGAGTTCGCTCTCTCCTGATCAATTTGCCGGGCGGCGCTGATCGGCGCCGGACCGTTCCGCACGATCATTATTTAGGCCGTGTCGAGTGAAATTATTACCCAACGGATGGCTCTGTCATAAAATGTACAACCTTGGCGAGCTATTCAGCTTCCGCTCAAGCTAGTAAGGATCAGCGTTCCAGAGGGGGAGGATGCGGAATGACGAGAATAGGACATTTGCTATGTGGGATGGGCGTTAGCCTCATGGCGCTGACCGTCGGCTTATCAGCGCGAGCGGATGACGACGGTCAATTCGCGCAAAAGCGCTACAGCCATGTGCTGCTCATCAGCGTCGACGGCTTGCACGCGGTGGACTTGCGCAACTATGTCGCGGCTCATCCAAACAGCACATTGGCGTCTCTGTCGAGCCATGGCGTGACCTATCCAAACGCGCTGACCTCGGCGCCGTCGGATTCGTTCCCGGGTCTGCTCGCTCAGGTCACCGGCGGCACGTCGAAAACGCATGGCGTGTTCTACGACGTTTCCTACGATCGCACTCTTTTCGCCCCGGGCTCGAACTGTCAGGGAGCGCCCGGCATTCAGCCGGCCTTCGACGAAAGCATCGATAAGGACAAGACGAGCTATACGGGCGGCGGAACGCTCGGCCAGCCGCTGACGCAAATCAACGTCGCGAATTTGCCGCTCGCCCTGGTTAATGGCAAGTGCGTCCCGGTCTATCCGCACGACTTCATCAAAGTGAACACGATCTTCGAGGTCATTCGCCGTCACGGCGGCCGGACCGCCTGGGCGGACAAGCATCCCGCTTACGACATCGTCAACGGTCCCTCCGGAAAAGGCGTGCAAGATCTGTTCACGCCGGAGGTCAATGCAAACGATGCGGTCACCGGAGCCGATTACACGACGGGATTCCACAGCATTGAACGCAATGATTTGCTCAAGGTCCAGGCCGTGCTCAATGAGATCGCCGGCAAGGACAGCACGGGCGCGAACCAGGTTGGCGTGCCGGCGATTTTCGGGTTCAACTTTCAGGCGGTCAGCGTCGGACAGAAGCTCGCTAAAGGAAATACGAAAGACCCACAAGACGCCGGCCTGATCGGGGGTTACGCGGACGCCGCCGGCCTGCATCCCAACAATGGCCTGCAACTCGGGCTCGACTTCGTCGACGCCCAGCTCGGCAAGATCGTCGCCGCATTGAAGACCGCAAGAATCGATAAAGACACTTTGGTCATCGTCTCGGCCAAGCACGGCCAGTCGCCGATCAATCTCGCCCTTCGAAAGGCCGTTGACGATACGCCTTATACGAATGCGCCGGATTTCGCGGCCTCGGCCGACGATGACGCTGGCATCATCTGGCTGAAGCCGCAGCAGCAATGGGCGGATTATCTGGCCGCGAAAGCCTATATTCTGAGCCAGAAGAGCGCTCTCGGAATCGTCAAGCTTTTGGACAAGGACGAACTCACCAGGCTTTATCAAAATCCATTCACCGACAACCGCACGCCGGACTTCATCGCCATCACGACTCCGGGCCTAATTTACACCGGCGGGACCAAGCTCGCCGAGCACGGCGGCTTCGCGCACGATGACCGCAATGTTGCGCTCTTGGTATCCAGCCCCTCAATAGCGCCCAAGACGATCAACGATACAGTTGAGACGCGGCAGATTGCGCCGACCATTCTGCGCAGCCTCGGTCTCGATCCGGACGAATTGAAATCCGTCCGCGTCGAAGACACGAAAGAGCTCCCCGGGCTGAGTTCGGACCAACACGCGCAACGGGACTAATTCATCTTTCCGAGGGAGACGCGTCAGGGCGGTCGGTCTGCGGGGTAGCCTCCGTTCGCCAGATCGAAAGCTCGATCCCTTTGAGTCTGAGCGCGTCCCGATTTGATCGGGACGCGCTCAGACGACCGCGAAGCCGCGCGGGGCGTCGGCGGCAAGGGGATAAATTGCATAATCCAAGCATTTGCAAAGCTGAGATCTGTTCACACAAACCGACCCCGCCTTGTCGACGCCTCAGTTGGGTTGCTGTCTTCACGATCGTCTGATTGGAAAAAACAATTTGCTGTCTTATTGAAGATACGACATTAGGGTAAGCGTATAAATAAATGTTATTAGCGAATTATATTTGATATATATGGTTATTATGCATGTATTATGAATAGAAAAATAACGGTATGAATAAGTTTTAGAGTATTATTTTATGATACGCAAATGCTGTTGCGTTATTTTCGCTAAAATGTAATATCATTAGTTTAGGATTTCTCCCGCTAATCCTAGCAACGGAGGGATCTATGCAATTTCTAAGGGGCTCAAAACGAAAGCGCGTCACGGCGGGCGTCACCGCCTGCGCGATTGCGCTGACGTCGGCGGGGATTCCGGCGAGCGTCTTCGCGGCTGAAGACAATGACGGTCGGGGCCCGTCGGCGACCGAAACGCCGATCAAACATGTGATCGTCATCGTCGGGGAAAACCGGTCTTTCGATCATCTCTTCGGGGCCTATAAGCCGCCCAGAGGCCAGACCGTCGAGAATCTCCTCTCCAAGGGGATCATCAATGAAGATGGGACGCCGGGCCCCAATTTCCATTTGGCGACACAGTACCAGGGGAGCCTGGTGGGGCCGACGAAATTCTCCCTGACGCCGACTTCGAAAAAGGCCTACAAGACCCTCCCGCCGCCGCTGACTGGCGGAACGCCCACCGTGGCGAGCGATAGCAATCCGCCGCCCTTCGCGACCCTTGCCGCTGCAAAAGCACAAGAGGGGAATGCTCTTCTCCCGGGCGATGTGAAGCTCCTGACGACGGGCGCGTCCGGATTGCCGACGCATGTCATCGACACTCGCATTGCAAACGCAAGCAAGCTGCCGAGCGGGCCGTTCCAACTGACGCCGAGCCTCTCCTACGACGATTACGCCGCGAGCCCCGTGCATCGGTTCTATCAAGGTTGGCAGCAGTCGGACTGCAGCGTCGCTTACGCGACCCACGCGAACCCGAGCGGTTGCCGCAATGATCTCTTCGCCTGGGTCGAGGTGAGCATCGGGGCGGGCAGCAATGGCAAGCCGCAGCCCAGCGGCTTCAACGATCAAACGACCGGCGAGGGCTCCACGGCCCTGGGCTTCTACAACACCAATATCGGCGACGCCCCCTATTTCACCAAGCTCGCCAAGAAATACGCGATCAGCGACAATTACCATCAGCCGTCGCAGGGCGGCACCGGCCTCGACAGCATCATCCTCGGCTATGGCGATGCTATTTATTTCACCGACGGCCATGGCCACGCGATCACGCCCCCGACCAATGAGATCGAAAATCCGGATCCGCAGGCTGGGACCAATAATTACTACACCCAGGACGGCTACAGCGGCGGAAGCTACAGCAATTGCTCCGACCCGGCGCAGCCCGGCGTTGGCGCAATCGTGACCTATCTTGCTTCGCTCCCCAATAAGCCCAAAGCGAACTGCGACCAGGGGCACTATTACCTGCTCAACAATTACAACCCAGGCTATAACGGGGACGGCAGCGTCAACACGGCCGCTTTCACCATCCCGCCTTCCCCGGTGCGGTCAATTTCCAAACCTTTGCTCGATAAAAATGTCTCGTGGAAATATTATGGCGAAGGCTGGAACACCTTCATCACGAGCTCCGCGACCAGCGTCTATTGCAACATCTGCAATCCGTTTCTCTATGAAACGGCGATCATGACCAAGCCAACCCTTGTGGCGAAGCATCTGAAAGATACCGACGATCTCTACAATGACATCGCCAACGGCGATCTGCCGGCGGTTTCCTTTGTGAAGCCCGGCGGATTCCTCGATGGACATCCGACCAGCTCGAAGTTCGATCTGTTCGAGGCGTTTAGCAAGAAAATCGTCCGGGCGGTCAAACAAAATCCGAAGCTCTGGGCGAGCACGGCGATCTTCATCACCGTCGATGAAGGTGGCGGCTATTACGACTCGGGCTACATTCAGCCGCTCGATTTCTTCGGCGACGGCGTGCGCATCCCCTTGATCGTCGTGTCGCCTTATTCGCGCGGCGGTCTGATCGCGCATGATTATTCGGATCATGTCTCGATCCTGAAGTTCATCGAGCGGAACTGGCGCTTGGATAGGATCAGCAATCGGAGCCGGGACAATCTCCCCAATCCGGTCGCCACCGCGGACAATCCCTATGTTCCAACCAATAGCCCGGCGATCGGCGATCTGTTCGAATTGTTCCAGTTCGGTCAGGAACGGGACCAAGACGATCACGACGAGGATTAAATCTGCAACCGAGAGCGAAGGCCATCGCGGCAGCATCTAAACTGCAGCTTGAACTTCGCGATCTCGCCGTTAGAGGGCGCCGATCGGATCGAACACCCGGTCGGCGCCGTCGTCAAGAAGGACTTTAGGGCCGATCGGTGAAATCGCTTCTCGACTGGGTTAGAGCAACTCTACGAAAACGGACGCTGGCTCGCAATTAGAGCGCTTCCCGATCAGATGGAATCATCTGATCGAAAAGGAATCGCTCAAATTCAAAGAGTTGGAGCATGTTCTGATCGAAAAAGTCGAGCAACTTTTTCGGAACATGCTCTAAGAGCATGCTCAATCAAAATCTCGAAAGAGATATCCGCTTCCGCTTAATCGGATTCTGTTCGATGTCCACGCAGTCGGGCAAAACGCGGCAGCGCGGCTGGGTCCTCAAGCTCAACAGCGAAGATCGAAGCGGCCGGCCTGGCGGTCCACTGACGCCGTCAAGTAACGGCCTTCCATTGTTGCGGCGGTGGCCAAACCGCTGTTCATTTCACGATGACTGTGTTTCGGGCTTGGCTCGGCCGCTCATTGCGGCTTGAATGCCGCGGCGCGAGTTGGCTCCATCTTGAAACTGATAAGCGCCGCGCTCAGGACCGATTCCACCGCTTGACCGTCAGCGGAAGCAGCCTTAAGCGGTGATGCGTTCTTCGTCGTCGCTCGGTTCGCGCAGCACATAGCCGCGTCCCCAGACCGTCTCGATGTAATTGCGGCCTTGGCTCGCATTGGCGAGCTTCTTGCGCAGCTTGCAGATGAAGACGTCGATGATCTTCAGTTCAGGCTCATCCATCCCGCCATAGAGATGATTGAGAAACATTTCCTTGGTCAAGGTCGTGCCCTTGCGGAGCGAGAGCAGCTCCAGCATCTGATATTCCTTGCCGGTCAGATGGACCCGCGCGCCCGCGACCTCGACGGTTTTCTGATCGAGATTGACGATGAGATCGCCGGTGGAGATGACCGATTGCGCGTGCCCCTTCGAGCGCCGCACGATCGCGTGGATGCGGGCGACAAGCTCGTCCTTATGGAATGGCTTCGTCAGATAATCATCGGCGCCGAAGCCTAAACCTTTGACTTTGTCCTCGATCGCCGCGAGGCCGGACAGGATGAGGATCGGCGTCTTGACCTTGGCGACGCGCAAGGTGCGAAGCACCTCATAGCCGGACATGTCGGGAAGGTTCAGGTCAAGGAGGATGATGTCATAGTCATAGAGCTTGCCGAGATCGACGCCCTCCTCGCCAAGGTCCGTCGTATAGACGTTGAAATTCTCCGATTTGAGCATCAGCTCTATGCTCTGCGCCGTAGCGCTATCGTCTTCGATCAATAAAACGCGCATCTGAGGTCCCCACTTTCCCCCCGTCGGTCGCCTGCCGGCGCGCGAGATCGCCCGAGGCTCCACCGCGGCGGCCCGCGTTCGGCCGATCCTCCAGCGATGGGTTCCTTGCAACGAATTTCGTAACCTTAACGGGCATTGGTTAACAAATACATTCCCCTCGCAAGACGTTTTCGAACCCTTCGCCATCCCGCCAGAATCGCGCGGTTGATTCGCGACACGCCAACTAAATTGCAGATTGGCGCCGGGACCTTGCGCGACGAAGGATTTTGCGCGGAGGCGAGGCGCGAATTTGCATCGCCGCCAAAATGAACGAACCCGGCCTCCCCCGAATCGGCGCGCCATGGCCCTCGGCGACGGGGCAGGCCGGGACGGTTGCGAACAAAAGGCCACGCGCCCGCGGCGTTTGCGGCTCGAGATGGAGGACAGGCTGATTCCCCTTTGTCGATGGGACCCGTCTGGCAAGTTTTCTCGAATCGCGCAGAGTGGGTAACGAATGGGCAACTTTGCTGCGGCAAAATTCGCGAGTCGGAGCGAAATCTTGCTTTGCTCCTGGGGTTGGGGGTTGACCTGCGATTTTGCCTTGAAGGTCATTGGGAGTGGAAGGAAATGAAGCTGCAGGATACCGTCACGCGCCTCAAGCGCTTCCAGGTCGATGAGAAGCGGCGCCGCGTCGCGCAAATCGAATCCATGGTCGCCGAATTTTCCCGGATCGCGCGGGAGCTCGACCAAGAGGTCGCGCTCGAAGAGCAGCGGGCCGGCATTTTTGATGCGTCTCATTTCGCCTATCCGACCTATGCGCGCGCCGCCCGCACCCGCCGGGACAATCTGCATCGGTCGGCGGAGGAATTGATGGGGCAGCTGGAAGAGGCGCGGCGGCGTCTCGACGAGGCGCTCGCCGACTTGAGCAAGGCGCTTGGCCCTGAGATCCGCGACAGGCCGTTGGAGGCTGCCGCCGACGCCGCAGCCTCGCCTCTCAAAAGCTCGGCCGTGCGTTTGCGGACAATCGAAGCCTGAATAGCAAGCGATTGATCGGCTTCCTTCGCGGCCATAGCTCCCGCGCGCGTCGCCGCGCCGATCAGGGTGATTTCCGTGTTTCGGCACTTGAAGTAGAACCGCGCATAGTGCAGGGATTGCCAGTCGAGCATAGCTCAGACTCCCGTTCAAGAGGCGACCCTGACCGGAGCGTTATGAAACGAATCCTTGATTTTGTCTGGCCGGCGATAGGTCTCGTTGCGGTCGGCATTTCGCTGTGGCTTCTCTACCGTGAGTTTCGGGGCGAGTCGGTCGGGCCCGAGGTCTGGGTCCAGCTCAGAGCCATTCCGCTCTCGCATTATCTGCTCGCGATCCTGTCCACTCTCGTAGCTTATGCGGCGCTGGCCTGGTATGACCGGATCGCCTTGCTCCATCTCGGCGTCACCCATATTTCCTGGGTGTTTGTCTCGCTCTGTTCTTTTACAACCTATGCGCTTGCGCATAACATTGGCGCAACCGTCGTGTCTGGCGGCATGGTCAGGTATCGCGCCTATAGCACGAAAGGGCTGACGGCTGCGCAAGTCGCGGTTCTTATCGCGCTCTGCTCGCTGACCTTCGTCCTCGGGACCGTGTTGCTTGGCGGCCTCATTTCAATATTCGAGCCGGAGCAATTGCAGCGATTTGGCGGGCTTCTGCCATCCTATTTCACCAATCCGACCACGGCGCGGATCATCGGCGTCATTTTTCTCGCCCTGATCGCAGTCTATGTGATCGGCTCCGTTCTGCGTTTGAAGCCCCTGATCATTCGCGGGTTTCGGCTGGAATATCCTAGGCCTGCCGTCACCGTGCGGCAGCTTCTCGCCGCCCCGCTCGAGCTTCTCGGCGCTGCGGGCATTATCTATTTCGCTTTGCCGGATGTCGGAAATCCGGGCTATTTCGTCGTGCTGGCGGTCTTTATCGCCTCTTTTTCCGCTGCGCTTGCGTCAAACGCCCCTGGCGGACTCGGCGTTTTCGAGCTTTTGTTCATCAAGGCTATGCCAGCGACCCCGCAAGTCCAAGTGCTGACCGCCCTGCTCGTGTTCAGGCTCTTCTACCTCATCATTCCGCTGATTTTCTCGATCGTCATTGTCATTTTGTTCGAACGCAACAAGCTCGAGGAAGTGCTTCACCATGACGACGGATGTCTCGCCCCAGGCGTAGCGCCGAGTCTTGGCATGAAAAAGAAAAAGGACGACCAAAAGCGGGTTGGCTGTCTCTAAAGCTTTGGGCCAGCGACGAAATCGCGTTGTTGGCCTTCTTCCTCCAACTTAGCTTTGCGGCTGTCGCGGTTTCGTGCGATTGGTCCTTCAAAAAACGGAAGGCTTTCGGAACTTTGCCCCGAAAGCCCCCGACTTGGCGCTGCCAGAGGGAGAGGACCCCGGCGGCAACGTCGAATGCGCGCGTTCTCGTCTTCAGTTGCAGACACGCACGCGGCGATAGCTGATGACATTGCCGTAAATGTCGACGACAGGCTGGCGGGTGATGACGCAGCCCGGATAGGCATAGCCGTAGCCATAATAGGGCGCGGACGCGGCGGCGCCGAGCGCAAGGCCAGCGGCGACTCCGCCGAGGCCCCAGCCCCAACCATGATGATAGCCCCAAGCCGCAGCAGGGGTCGAGGTTGCGGCGACGCCAAAACTTAGGGTCGTTGCGGCAAGGCCGATAGCAATGGCTTTACGGAAATTGATCATAATATTCTCTCCTTCATTCGCCGGATGGTTCGCGCCGGCGATGAACGGAGATTAGGTCGGGCTGCCCCGAGTCGCTGTGCGGGCCCGCACGGGTTGGCCCCGATATTTCGGGCCGCTCGCGTGGTCGAGATCTCGCGAACACAAGACTTGGAAAGACTTGCATTCACGCATTCACGGGCGAAGCAGTTCCGGCTCCGCCCGACCGCGCGGCGCGATCAGCGAAGCAACTGCTCGCGCCCGCTGATCGCAAAAGCATCCGCCCAGCCGCTTACATCACGCCCATTGGGCCCACCATCAAGCCATCCGCGATCTTCTTCTGTTCGTCGCTGAAAGTGGCGTAAAGCGGTTCGAGCGCGGCTTTGATCGCTTCCAAGGTGGCGAGATGCTGGCTGAGCATTTTCTCATAATGCTCGAGGCGGGTGGGAAGGCCCCCAGACGACGACGCGCCATGTTCCGAAGCGGCGCCTGCCGCGGACTTCCTAATCGCCTTCCAGTCAGGGTAATTAGTTGCCCCGGCAGCCTCTGACGAATGCTTATGTTCAGCCTCCGCAGGCTGCATCATCGCGTGATGCATTTCGTGCATGGAATGTGCGGCTGAATCGAGAGCTTCGGCGAAACCGTTCCACTGCGGAAGCTGCGCATCGGTGATTTTGAGCTCGGTCTTGAGAGCCGCGATGCGTTCATGGGCATGCGACGCCATCTTGGACATCATCTCATGCATCATCGACCGCATCTGCTCCATATCTCCGCCCATCATGCCGCCGTGACCGGCGTGGCCGCCATGGTCCGCATGGTCGGCCGCAGCCGGCGCTTCGCCGGGAGTGGACGGAGCGGGTTGCGCCGCGGGCTCCGCCGAAGCGATCATTGTCCCGAGCGCCAAGGCGGCGCCAAAGGAAAGAACGGCCAAAGGACGAGAGATACGAGCCTTCATAAGCGTGCTCCTCATTTGTGTTGCTTCTTGCTTTGACGAGGCGTCGGCGCGACAGATCGCCAATTCCTGCGCCGGGCCTGGAACGAGACAGCCGACACGAACGCCAGCGCGATCGGCGCAAAGCCTCCCGCTGAAATCGGGTATTTCCGCCTCGCGCGAGTTGAATAGCCAACTTGGGCGACAGGACCGTGAAAGAAATTCATCGCCCGGCTGCACCGCCTTTGTTGCGCTACGGTTGAGCTAGGTTAGGCCGACGAGGGATCAGACGCGATGATCCAGGTCAATCATCGGCTCGACGGGCTGGCGCGGTTTCCGATGCGACCGGGACATCTTAATCGGCGCGTCGCCCCGCCCCGCTTGACAAGACGGGACCATAGGGCTCCGAAAAAGCTCCAGCGCGCGTGCTTTCAAAAAGTTACGCGATCGCGCCGTGGCAATGCTTGTATTTCCGGCCAGACCCACAGGGGCAAGGCTGGTTGCGGCCAACCTTGGCCAAGGATGCAGCGCCGCCGCCGGCCTCGCGGATGAGCGTATCGACCGACGACGCGTCGCTCGCGCTGAAAACATGCTCTTGGCTTTGCGGCGCGGCCCTTGCGCTGCTCGCTGCGGCGAAGGCGGCGGTGAGCGCGCCGTCAGGTCGCGGCGATTGGTCGAAAGCCGGGACTTGCGTCGCTTCGATCGAGCTTGGAGGCGGCTCGAAGGCGACTTCGACGCGGCTCAATTGCGACGTTGTGAGCTCCCTCAAATGGGTTATCAGCACATTGAACAGCTCGAAGGCCTCGGACTTGTATTCGTTGAGAGGATCGCGTTGCGCCATGCCGCGCCAGCCGACCACCTGACGCAGATGATCGAGCGTCACCAGATGCTCCCGCCAAAGATGATCAAGCGCTTGCAGGATGACTTGCTTTTCGACATAGCGCATGACGTCGGCGCCGTTTCTTTCGACGCGGGCGGCATAGGCTTCGTCGGCCGCCGTTTGCAGCCTTTCCTGCATGTGCTCCTCGTCGATTCCCTCCTCCTTCGCCCACTCCGCGAGCGGCGGGGCGATGTTGAGTTCGGCCTTGACCGATAGCGTCAATCCTTCGATGTCCCAGGCCTCGGGATAGGAGTCGCGCGGGATATGTTTCGTGATGAGATCGTCGACGACGCCTTGCCGCATGTCATGGATCATGCCTTCGAGCGAATCCTGCGCCATCATCTCGCGACGCTGCTCGAAGACGACCTTGCGCTGATCATTCATGACATTATCATATTTGAGAATGTTCTTGCGCATGTCGAAGTTGCGCGCTTCGACCTTCTGCTGCGCCTTCTCCAAAGCCTTGTTAATCCAGGGATGCACGATCGCCTCATCTTCCTTGAGGCCGAGCTTGACCAGCATTGATTCCATCCGCTCGGATCCGAAGATCCGCATCAGATCGTCCTTCAGCGACAGGAAAAATTTCGAACGTCCCGGGTCGCCCTGACGACCAGCGCGGCCGCGCAGCTGATTGTCGATCCGGCGGCTCTCATGACGTTCGGTGCCGATGATATAGAGGCCGCCCGCCTCGATTGCCTGGGTCCGGAACCTTTCAACCTCGGCGCGGATTTCGGCTTCCCTCTCTTCGCGCTCGGGACCTTCCGGCACAGCGGCGCATTCCTGCGCTACCCGCATCTCGACATTGCCGCCGAGCTGAATGTCGGTGCCGCGGCCGGCCATGTTCGTTGCGATCGTGATTGCGCCCGGCACGCCCGCTTCGGCGATAATATAGGCTTCCTTTTCGTGGAAGCGCGCATTCAGCACCGCGAAAAGCTTCGACTGTTTCTGTGCGCGCGCCGCTGCATAGAGCTTTTGCAGCGCTTGTGGCTCGTCGAAATCAATCTGCTTGTAGCCATGCTTTTTCATCGCTTCGGCGAGCTGCTCGGATTTCTCGATCGACGTCGTGCCGACGAGCATGGGCTGCATTTTTGCGTTGGCCGCTTCGATCTCCCGCGTGATCGCGCGCAGCTTTTCTTCGGAGGTGCGATAGACTTCATCGTCTTCGTCGAGACGCCTCACCGGTCGATTGGTCGGAACCTCGACGACTTCGAGCTTGTAGATCTCGGCGAATTCATCCGCCTCGGTCAGCGCCGTTCCGGTCATGCCGGCGAGTTTTCCATAAAGGCGGAAATAGTTCTGGAACGTGATCGAGGCGAGCGTCACATTCTCGGGCTGGACCTGGACATGCTCCTTCGCCTCGAGCGCCTGGTGCAATCCTTCCGAATAGCGCCGGCCCGGCATCATGCGGCCGGTGAATTCGTCGATGATGACGACTTCGCCCTTGCGGACGATATAGTCCTTGTCGCGCTGGAATAGTTTATGGGCGCGCAAAGCCTGGTTGACGTGATGCACGATCGTGACATTGGCCGCCTCGTAGAGAGCGCCTTCGGTCAGGATCCCGGCTTCGCGCAGCAATTCCTCCATGTGCTCATTGCCGGCCTCGGTGAGATTGGTCGTGCGCTGCTTTTCATCGAGGTCGTAATCTTCACGAACAAGCCCGGGAAGCACCTTGTCGATGGCGTTGTAGAGATCCGACTTGTCGTCGGACGGCCCGGAAATGATGAGCGGCGTGCGCGCTTCGTCGATCAGGATCGAATCGACCTCATCGACGATTGCGTAACTATGGCCGCGCTGGACCATCTGGCCGAGCTCGTATTTCATATTGTCGCGCAGATAGTCGAAGCCGAACTCGTTATTCGTGCCATAGGTGACGTCGGCGGCGTAGGCGCGGCGGCGCTCGTCGTCGTCCAGGCCGTGAAGAATGGCTCCGGTCGTGAGGCCTAGGAAATGATAGATGGCGCCCATCCATTCGGCGTCGCGGCGGGCGAGATAGTCGTTGACGGTGACGACATGCACGCCCTTGCCGGCGAGCGCATTGAGATAGGTCGCAAGCGTCGCGACGAGGGTCTTGCCTTCGCCGGTGCGCATCTCGGAAATCCCGCCCTCGTGCAGCACCATGCCGCCGATCAGCTGAACGTCGAAATGGCGCTGCCCGAGCGCGCGCCGCGCGGCCTCGCGCACAGTGGCGAAAGCCGGGACAAGAAGCTGATCGAGCGTCTTGCCTGCCGCGAGCTCTTCGCGAAACATGACGGTTCGGGCGGCGAGCTCGGAATCGGTCAGTTTCAGCATTTCGGGTTCGAGCGCGTTGATCGCCGCGACTTTCGGCCGATAGCCTTTCAGACGGCGGTCATTCGCCGATCCGAAAATCTTTTTCGCGATTGAGCCCAACATTATCCAACGACCTTTCCGGACACGGCCAGAGCCAATTCAAAATTCACGTGGATTTACTCTACCGTTCCCCTTCGCTGCCGCTCAAGCGCGTAAGCCCAACCACGGCGGCAAGCAGGAAGCAGGTTTTGCTCGATCGGACGCGGGTCGGATCGAGGAAAACCTGCCTGATTCCCAAATGCTGCAGGATTTCGCATAGCCTTCTATATGGGGTCGGCTCTCCGAAATCCCGCGTGATCGGATCAAATCCATCGGATCGGAAAACGCGTCCAAGCGCTTTCGTTTTTGACCGGACTCATGAAAGCGCCCTATGTTCGACTAGGCCTGACGCCGGCGCATAACTTCACGCACGTCTGGCCGCCTCTGGCGTGGTCGCTCTGCGAAACTTCCGTGACCATAGCCTGTAGTTGGCGAGGATTTTCCTGCGAAAATTGCGCTTCCGCATCGAAAAACCGACCCGCCAGCATTCATTCGACAGATAAGAGGGGGGGTTGACCTTGTCAAATTTCTGCTTCCGTGCATCTTGCGCGCGCCGTCCCGCACTCGTTTTAGCTTGGCATCGCGGGTCCGATCACGACGTGCGTCCTTTTCATCCTAAGCGTGGAGCTCAAATCGCATGTTCATGAAGCAATCCTTGCGCGCCCTGGTCATGGGGCTGGCATGCGCCTCGGCCTTGGCAGGACCGGCGATTTTAGCGGCCTCTCCCGCAGCGGCGAAGGTGCTCGCCACGGTCAACGGGAAGGAAATCACCGACGAAGATCTGAAGATCGCCACCGACGATCTCGGTCCGAGCCTTCCGCCGCAGCTCGAGGGCAAGGCGCGCGAGGCCTATGTCCTGGACTTTCTGATCGATGGCGTCCTGGTGGCGCAAAAGGCGCAGGCCGATAAGCTCGATCAGGGCCCGGAGTTCGCGAAAAAGCTCGCCTATTTTCGCGAGAAGCTTCTGATGGAGACCCTGCTTGGACAGGTGGCCAAGACGGCGGTGACGGATGCGGCGCTCAAGGCGACCTATGACGAAGCGGCCAAGGCGCAGAAGCCGGAAACCGAGATCCATGCCCGCCATATCCTTGTTCCGACCGACGCCGACGCCCAGGCGGCGCTGAAGCGCGTGAAGGCGGGGGAGGATTTCGCCAAGGTCGCGAAGGAAGTCTCGAAGGATCCGGGTTCCGAGGGCGGCGATCTCGGCTGGTTCACCAAGGATCGCATGGTGCCCGAATTCGCCGACGCCGCGTTCAAGCTGGAGCCCGGCCAGATCTCCGATCCGGTCAAGAGCCCGTTTGGCTGGCATATCATCAAGGTCGAAGACAAAAGGCAAAAGACATTCCCGTCCTATGACGAGGTCAAGGACCAGGTCGCCCGCTATGTCGCGCAGAAGGCGCAAAGCGAGCTCGTGGCGCAGCTGCGTAAAACCGCCAAGATCGATCGCGAGACGCCTGCGCCTGACGCCGGCGATAAGCCGGCCGCCGACCCGAAGGCCGCGCCGGCCGCTGGCAAGAAGTAAGGTCGACTCGCTGCCGAAGCGGCGCCGCGCGAGCGGTCGCGCGGCGCGAGGATTGAGGGAGCGAGATTGCCTGGCGCGCGTGGGGCGGGGCCATGCGCGCTTGATCGCCTCTTGGCTCCCGCTTTGCTCATGTTCCGTCCGCTCTCGCCATTTCAAGGCGCGTTTAAGGTTCCGCATCGCATGGTCGCCGTCCTCTCTCCGCTCGCGCCGAAATCTTTTCCCGATCTGCCCGAAATCGAAGGCGTGCGCTTCGCAACAGGCGCCGCTGGCGTCCGCTACAAAGGCCGCACCGATGTGATGCTGGCGCTGTTCGACAAAGGGACGCAGGCCGCCGGCGTGTTCACGAAGTCGAAATGTCCTTCGGCGCCGGTGGACTGGTGCCGGGCGCGGCTCAAGGGCGGCAAAGCGCGCGCGCTGGTCGTCAATTCCGGCAACGCCAACGCCTTTACCGGCAAGATCGGGGCGCAAGCGGCGAAACTCACGGCGAGCCTCGCGGCCAAGGCCACAGGCGCGCCGCCAGCCGAGATCTTTCTCGCCTCGACGGGAGTCATTGGCGAACCTCTCGACGCGTCGAAATTCGAGGGCGTATTCGAAAAGCTTACAAAGGCCGCGTCGCCGGACAGGCTTTTCGAGGCGGCCAAGGCGATCATGACGACGGACACTTATCCGAAGGTCGCGACGGCGCGCGCAATGATCGGCGGCGTGGAGGTTCTGATCTCCGGCATGGCGAAAGGCGCCGGCATGATCGCGCCGGACATGGCGACCATGCTCGCCTTCGTCTTCACCGACGCGCCGATCGCAGCCCCGGTCCTGCAGTCCATGCTGGGCAAGAGCGTGCAGGGATCGTTCAACGCGATCACCGTGGATAGCGACACTTCGACGTCGGACACTTTGCTGCTTTTTGCGACGGGCGCCGCAGCCAAGCGCGGCGCGCCGCAGATCGCCGTCGCCAACGACAGGCGCCTGGCGCGCTTCAAGACGGCGCTCGACGGCCTGCTCCTAGATCTCGCGCAGCAGGTGGTGAAAGACGGCGAAGGCGCGCGCAAATTCATTCAAGTCACGGTGCAAGGCGCGGCGACTTCGCCGGCGGCCAAGAAGATTGCTCTGTCCATCGCCAATTCGCCTTTGGTGAAAACCGCGATCGCCGGCGAGGACGCCAATTGGGGCCGCATCGTCATGGCTGTCGGCAAGGCGGGCGAAAGGGCCGAACGCGACCGGCTCGCGATCTGGTTCGGCGACATTCGTGTGGCCTACAAGGGTTTGCGCGATCCCGCCTATGACGAGAAGCAGGTCTCGAAGCTCATGCAGGCGCAGGAGATCGACATCCGCGTCGATTTGGGGCTCGGCAAAGGCGAGGCGACGGTCTGGACCTGCGATCTGACCAAAGAATATGTCGCGATCAACGGCGACTATCGGTCGTGACGCACGAGTCTTTCCGATGAAGCTCCTCCTCGTCGTCGCCGTCGCCCTCATCGACGCCGACGGGCGGGTCTTGATCGCGCAAAGGCCGGACGGCAAAGAACTCGCTGGCCTTTGGGAGTTTCCCGGCGGCAAGGTCGATTTGGGAGAACGGCCGGAAGCCGCCCTCATCCGCGAATTGCGCGAAGAGCTCGGCATTGAGGTCAAGGAGCCTTGCCTCGCGCCGCTGACCTTCGCGAGCTTCGCCTATGCGGAATTCCATCTGCTGATGCCGCTTTATGTCTGCCGACGTTGGGAGGGTTTTGTCGAAGCGCGGGAGCATAAGGCCCTGAAATGGGTGCGCGCAAAAGATCTGCGCGCCTATCCGATGCCGCCCGCCGATGCGCCGCTCATTCCGGCGCTCATCGATCTTTTGGGGTGATGCGCCGGGCGGGGTTGCGAGCGCGCCCCAATATTACAATAAATAGGCCCAAGAAGAGGAGGCCGCGATGACCATGCTCAGGCTGACGACGATTGGCGCATCGACCGGGGTCGTCATTCCGAAGGAAATGCTGGTGCGGCTGAAGCTCGGGGACGGCGACGCCCTTTACGTCATCGAGACGGCGGAGGGTTTTTTCTTGACCCCTTACGATCCGGCGGTCGCGGAGGAGATCAAGCTCGGCGAGCGTTTCATGATAGAATATCGGACCGCTTTCAAGGCCTTGGCCGAGTGAAGGCTGAGCCGCGCTGGATCAGCAAGAAGGCTTTGCTGCTTCTGCACGAAATGAGCTTGGCCGAGTTTGGCGGCGAACGCGGGATCAGGGACGAAGGCTTGCTCGACTCTGCCCTGGCGCGCCCGCAAAACTTGTACGCCTATCAGACCGAAAGCTCGGTCGCCGTGCTGGCCGCCTCTTATGCCTATGGGATCGCGCGAAATCATGCTTTCGTGGATGGCAATAAGAGAGCCGCCTTCTTGTCGATTGGGTTGTTCCTTGGCGTCAATGGATATCGCCTGGCGGCCGATCCGATGAGCGCCGTTCAAGCCATCTTTGATCTCGCCGCTGGCGCGCTCGACGAGCGAGCACTATCCGTTTGGATCGAAGGCAATATGGAGTTGCAAGGGCCATGAACGAGATCGTTCCTGCGCCTTCGGCCGGCCCCTTTGGGCCGCACGCAAAAGGCGCTTTGTTGAATTCTTCTCCATAAATGTCCGCAACCGGGCGCTCTTCCCCGCCGCTCGCACCCGGCAAACAATCACTCCTCTCGCAGCGCTTCAGCGCCGGTGATGAGTTCGAGGAGCTCTGTCGTGATCTCGGATTGCCGGGCTTCGCGCTCGTCCTGGCGTAGCTTGTCGAGCTTTACTGAGACATTGTCATGCGCCGACTCCATGGCTGCGAAACGCGCGGCGTTTTCGCTCGCGAGCGATTCGACGGCGGCCTTGGTCAGCAGGGCGAAGACATATTCCGACATGAGCTTTTCCAGGAGCGCTTGCGGCTCCAAATTGTGAAGCGGTTCCTGGCGAGTCTCTTTCGCTTGAAGCTTCTCGAGGTCGAGAGGCAGAAGCAGGCTTCGCTCGATCGTCGCCGCGCCGCCCTGGCGGTAGTGGGCGAACATCGCCTCGACGCGAGAGATCTGGCCGCGCGCGATGCGCGCGTAAATCTCGGTGGAAAGCCGGCGGATCGTATCAGGCACGGCCGCAAGGCGGGTCGCCATGGGGCACATCCAGATCACCCGGCGTCCCCGCTCGAGAGCAAGAGCGCCTCCGCGCGTTCCCAGCACGAAAAGCGCGTCTCCTGGCGCGAGCGCGGCTTCGGCGGCCTCCATCAGCCGTTCGTTGAAGCCTCCGACGAACCCGTGCTCAGCTGTGTAGAGAATAAGCGCTCGCCCATCGCGATCCGCTCTCGTCTCCGCCGCCGATTGCGGCATGAGCAAAAGGGCGCCGCCGATCGCGGCCGCCATGGCGTCGGCGTAGCGGCTGATGCCGGGAAGCGCATGCTGCGCCTCCTGCACGCGCATGCCGGCGAGGGACCGCATTGCGCCGACAATGTCGCGAAGCTCGCCCATGCTGCCGATATGGGCCTGGATTTCGGCGAGGCGCGTCATGTCGGTTCGCCTGCTGCCCCGCCATACAATCCAAGGGAGCGAGCCAGCGCTTGCAGCGAGGCTTTAAGCGTCGCGCGCAAATCATCCGACAGCGCCTTCGACTGATCGTCGAGCGCCGCGGCCTCGGGGCAATGCGCGGTCAACCAAGGCCCGAGCGCCTTTCGGAAGTCCCCCACGCGACCGAGCGGCGCGTCATCGAGGACGCCTTCGCTCAGCGCCAATAACAGCACGACTTCTTCCGCGAGCGCCAGCGGCGCAAACTGCTCTTGGCGGAGAGCTTCGCGAATGCGTCGGCCGTGCTCGATCACCTTGCGCGTGCGCTCGTCGACCATCGTGCCGAAGCGCGTGAACACTTCGAGCTCGAGAAACTGAGCGTATTCGAGCCGCAGGCTCTCGGAAAGCGCCTTGAGCACGGGAGCCTGGGTCTTGCCGCCGACGCGCGACACGCTCTTGCCGACATCGACTGCGGGTTTCTGGTCTTCATAGAAGAGGCGCGGATCGAGATAGATCTGGCCATCGGTGATCGAAATCAGGTTGGTCGGTATGTAGGAGCTGATATTGCCGGCCTGGGTCTCGGCGATCGGCAGCGCGGTCAGCGATCCGCCGCCGCGTTCGGGCGCGAGCTTCGCGGCCCGTTCGAGCAGGCGCGAATGGATATAGAAAATATCTCCGGGATAGGCTTCGCGCCCCGGCGGGCGGCGCAGTAGAAGCGAGACTTGGCGATAGACCGCCGCATGCTTGGTGAGGTCGTCGATCACGAGCAGAACATCGCGTCCCTGCGCCATAAAATACTCAGCCATGGTGCAGGCGGCGTAGGGCGTCAGCCATTGCAGGCCTGGCGCCGCATTGGCTTCGCCGACGACGAATAAGCAGCGCTCCAGCGCGCCATAGCGGCGCACGGCTTCGACCACCTGCGCGACCGACGAAGCCTTTTGACCGACTGCGGCGTAGACGCAGATGACGCCGCTCGAACGCTGGTTGATGATTGCATCGACGGCGATCGCGGTCTTTCCCGTCCCACGGTCGCCGATAATCAGCTCGCGCTGGCCACGGCCAAGCGGGATCATCGCGTCAACCACCAGGAGTCCGGTCGCCAATGGCCGCGTGACGAGCGCGCGATCGACGATCGCAGGCGCCGGCTGCTCGGCCGGCGCGAACGATCTGGCGGCGACCGGAGCGCCGCCGTCGAGCGGGACGCCGAGCGCATTGATGACGCGGCCAAGCAGGGCCTCGCCGACTGGGACGCGCGCGACCTCGCCGGTGCCGCGCACGACGCTTCCGGCGTGGATCGCGGTCGCGTCGCCAAGCAGCACGCATCCAATCGCATGCTCGCCGAGATCGACGGCAAGCCCTCGCACGCCGCCTTCGAAGATGAGCAGCTCGTCGAGCCGCGCGTCAGGCAGGCCCCGGACGGTCGCCACCCCGTCGCCGGTTTGGGCGACCCGGCCGATCTGCTCGATGCGGGGCTCCAACGCCAGCCCGCCGATGCGACGGCGGCTCTGGTCAAGCCAGCCGCGCAGATCTTCGCCAAGAGTCGTCGTCACGCCTCGATCTCCGAACGCACCTTGGCGAGCGCGCTCTGCCACGAGAAGCGCAGGATGGCGTTCGGAAAATGCAGCTCCGCGCCTGCGACGAGGTCTGGGTCCACGTCGAAGGAAAAGGCGACGCCCTCACCCAGCAATTGATGGAGACGGAGGCGCCAAGTTTCAGCCGCCTCCAGCGCCAGCGACGAAGCCGTTACGACCGTAAGGGCTTCGCCATTGTCGAGCTGTTCGGCAAGAGCGTCCATTTCGGTCTTGGGAAGCGTCTTGAGATATTGTTCTATTCGTTCGAGCCAAGCCTCCGAGCGCAATTTCACGGGCGCCTCCGCAAGCAAGCGGCGCGCGATGTCGACCCCGAGATCGAAAGCCGATTTCCGCGCTTCGGAAAGCGCCTCGCCGCGCTCCGCAGCGAGCGTCTTGCGCGCCCGGTCGAGGAGGGCGTCGGCGTCGGCTTCGGCCTGAGCGCGCCGCGCCTGGCCGCCTCTTCGGCCTGCGCCGCCGCAGTCTTCAGGGCGGCCTCATGCTCGCCGGCGATGCCGGCGCGTTCGGCCTCGATCGCCGCAAGCTCGTTCTTGGCCTTGGCTTCGGCTGCGCTAGCCTCGGCGAATTGTCCTTCGACCTCGGCGCGGCGCGCATCGATTATGCGCAGCACCGGCTTGTACAAAAAGCGATGCAGCAGCCAAACCAGGACGGCGAAATTGATCGTCTGCAGCCCGAAGGTCCACCAGTCGAAGCGCATGGTCAGCCGGCGTAGGGATTGGCGAAAAGCAGCAGGAGCGCCACGACCAGGCAGTAGATCGCCATCGTCTCGATCATGGCGAGACCGACGAAGAGGGTGCGCGAGATCGTCCCGGCAGCCTCGGGCTGGCGCGCGATCGCGTCCATTGCGGCGGCGACCGCTCGGCCTTCGGCCAGCGCCGGCCCGATCGAGCCGATCGAGACGGCGAGCGCTGCGCCGATGATGCTGATGACTTTCAAGTCCATGAAACCTCCTTTAGCCCTTCCCACCGCCGACCGCGGCGCCGATGAAGACAGTTGCGAGCACAGTGAAGATGTAGGCCTGGACGACGCCGACAAGAATCTCGAGGACCATGAGCGGGATCGGCACGAAGAGCCCGGCGAGCGCAACGACGAGAGCAATGACAAACTCTCCGCTCATGACATTGCCGAAAAGGCGCACCATGAGCGAGAAAGTGCGAGTCGCCTCGGAAACAATGTTGAGCGGCAGCATGATAAGCTTCGGTTCGGCGAAGCTCGCGAGATAGCCAAGGACGCCGCGCGCGCGAATTCCGAAAAAATGCACGGATAGGAACACAATGAAAGCCAGGGCCGCCGGAGTCTCGAGCTTGCTCGTGGGCGCCGCGGCGCCTGGGAGCAGGCCGGAGAGATTGGCGGCGACGAGAAAGATGAAAAGCGTGCCAAGCAGCGGCAGGAATGGCCGCGGGTCCTTGCCGACGACGTCCTCGATCTGCCCAATGACGCTGGTCACGACGAGCTCGATCGCGGCTTGGCGTCGGTTTGGGCGCAATTGGAGCCGCCGCGTCACAAGCCAACAGACGACGCTCAAGACCAGCATGATCGCCCAGGTCGTCGCTACCGGCTGGGTGACAGGGACTGGACCCAGCTGAAAGAGAACGATGCTGGCGAGGGGCGAAGGCTGCGTCACTCGCGCCTCCGCACGGCGCGCAGCGCGACCGCCCGCGCCGCAAGGAAGCCCAAAAACGCAGCGAGCAGCGGCGCTGCGCCGAGCCTCGCGATCAGCGCTAGAATGATCGTAGCCGCGGCAATGCGGCCAAATGTGAGGATCGAAGGGCCGAGCCAGCCGCGTCCCGTAGCAAGAAGGACTGCGGTTCGGTCCAAGGCGGCAAAATAGACAAGCCCGAAGGCGGCGCCCGCGAACGCCGTCGCCAATGCGAGCATGGCGACCGAAGCAAAAGGTTCTTGCATCATTCGTGGTAGATCCTCTGCCAAGCAAGCGCGCATCCGATGGCGAGACCGGCGACGAGAAGGCCGAGCGTCCAGAAGATCCCCGAAGAAAATGTCCGGTCGAGCCAGCGCCCTGCAAAAACGCCGATCAAGGTCGGGGTCACAATGGTCCAGCCGAGCGCGCCGATCATTGCGAGGTTTTGACCGATAGACCGCTCGCCTTCGCGCCGCCACTGCTCGCGCCGCTCGCGCCGTTGCTTAACGGCTTCGGCGAGGCGCTCGGGGCGCTCCGGCTCCGGCTCTTGCGTCATGGCTCAATATCCTCGATCTGCGCGGCGGCTGGGCCGCTCGGCAAGGCCGGGTCGCGATCCGATCTAAGAAAGCGGTAGATCTGCCGGATCGCCGCCAAGTAAAGACGCTGGGCGTCCGTGCGCGCCGTTCGCTCGGCCTCGATCCCACGGCGGAACGTGGCGAGCACCTCGGTTTCGAGATGGCGCAGGTCGTCGCTGGCGACCGCTTCCTGCGTCGCGACGTCGATCGCCTTGCCGCCGCGCACTTCCAGCATTCCTCCGCGGACGGCGACGTGATGCTCCGCCCCTTTGTGATTGCGCCAGCTCACCACCGAGACCGCAAGCGCGGTCAAAAAGTCGGCGTGTCCAGGCAGCACGCCGAAAGCGCCGGTCTCGTCCTCCGCTCGAAGATACGAGACATCATCTGCGTCGATGACGATTGCAAGCGGCGTGCTGATGCTGAGCCTCATGCAGCCCCCTTCGCCGCCGCGGCTTCCTTGCTGCGGGCCTCGTCCAGATCGCCAACCATGTAGAGCGAACTCTCAGCCCAGTCATCGGTCTCGCCATCCAGGATTGCACGGCAAGCGGCAAGCGTCGCTTCGAGCTCGACCGACCGGCCGGATTTCCCAGTGAAGGCGATGGTCACCATGAAGGGCTGGGTCAGGAAGCGCATGAGGCGGCGCGCCCGCTTGACGGCGCTGCGGTCCGCCGCGCTCAGCTCTTCGATGCCGAGCAGCGCGATGATCTCCTGAAGCTCGCGGTAATGGGCGATCGTCTTGCGAACCTCCTGGGCGATCCGGTAATGCGCCTCGCCGACGAGGCGGGGGTCGAGCAGGCTCGAGGTCGAGGCGAGTGGATCGACCGCCGGATACATGCCTTCGCTCGCCATGTCGCGCGACAGGACGATCGACGAATCGAGGTGGCTGAAGATTTCCGCCACCGCCGGATCCGTGAAGTCGTCCGCCGGCACATAGACCGCCTGGATCGACGTGATGGCGGCGCCCGCGACAGAGGCGATGCGCTCCTCGAGTTCGGCGATCTCGCTGGCGAGGGTGGGCTGATAGCCGACGCGCGAGGGCAGCCGGCCGAGCAGGCCGGACACTTCGCCGCCCGCTTGAACCAGACGATAGACATTGTCGATGAGGAGCAACACATTCTCATGAGCCGCGTCCCGGAAATATTCGGCGATGGCGAGGGCCGTGAGCCCCGCCCGCCAGCGCGCCCCGGGCGGCTCATTCATTTGCCCGAAGACGAGGGCGGTGCGCTCCAGCACGCCGGATTGCCCGAGTTCGAGCAACAGCTCGTGCCCCTCGCGCGACCGTTCGCCGATCCCTGCGAAGACCGAGATCCCGGAGTGTCGCTCGACCGTCGTTCGGATCAGCTCCATGATGAGCACGGTCTTGCCGACGCCGGCGCCGCCGAACATCGCGGCCTTGCCGCCTTTCACGAGTGGCGCCAAAAGGTCGATAACCTTGATCCCTGTGTGAAAAATCTCGAGGGCGGCGCCGAGCTCGTCGAGTTCAGGCGCCGACGCATGGATGGGCCGGCGCTCTATGTCGGCGGGAAGCGCTTCCTTGCGGTCGGCCGGCTCGCCAATGGCGTTGAGAAGCCGACCGAGCACCGCATCTCCGACCGGCACGCGGATGTTCGCGCCGAGGGAGCGAACCGGGACGCCGCGCTTCAGCCCCGCCGTATTTTCGAGCGCCACGGCGCGCACCGTCGTCGGGTTGACGTGTTGCTGCACCTCCGCGACGATAGGGCGGCCAAGATCCCAAGCGATCGCGATGGCTTCATTGACCGCCGGCAAGGCGCCCGCCGGGAAGCTTACATCGACAACGGACCCATGGACCGCAATAACTCGACCCAAAGCCGCGCTGTTCGCGTCCCTTGGCGCCAGCTCCATTGTCACAATGTCCTTTGACACAGATCGCGCCTCTATCAGCCGAGGCCTCGACGCGGGCGCCAACGAAATTTACGCGGCAAGGCTTGACCCCGCCTTGACCTAGCTCAACGCGGCGAGGCGTTTCAGTCGCTTAAATACAGAAAAACTTCGTGAAGCTAGTTGGTTTTCTGTCCGGCTGAATGCCCCGGCCGCTGCCGAGTGAGATCGAGCTCCCTCCCGCGGACACGAAAGAATCCAAGTCATGTCGAAGAATATGCTTGCTCGCGAAGTCGCCGTCGTCGTCTCCGTCAAGCTGGCTATCATCATCGCCGCCGCCTTTTTCGTCTTCGGGCCAGGGCAGCGGCCAAGGATCGACGCCGCAAGCGTGCAGGCGCGCTTGATCGGCTCGTTCTCCCAAATCCAGCAGCCCAGGAACATCTTCCCATGAACACAGCCTTGGACGTCGTGCAGCTTTCCAGGCTGCAGTTTGGCCTCACCGCCATGTATCATTTCCTCTTCGTGCCGCTCACGCTCGGGCTTTCCGTGATGCTCGCCATCATGGAGAGCGTCTATGTCATGACCGGCAAGGAGGTCTGGCGGCAGGCGACGAAATTCTGGGGCGTGCTGTTTGGAATCAATTTCGCGATGGGCGTCGCCACCGGCATCACTATGGAATTCCAGTTCGGGATGAACTGGGCCTATTACAGCCATTATGTCGGCGACGTCTTCGGCGCGCCGCTCGCCATAGAAGGCCTGATGGCGTTTTTCCTCGAGGCCACGTTCATCGGGCTCTTCTTCTTCGGCTGGGATCGAATGTCGAAGGTGGGGCATTTGTGCGTCACTTGCCTCGTGGCGCTCGGCTCCAATCTCTCCGCGCTTTGGATTCTTGTAGCCAATGGCTGGATGCAAAATCCTGTGGGCGCGCATTTCAATCCCGATACGATGCGGATGGAAGTCACGGATTTCATGGCGATCCTCTTCAATCCCGTAGCGCAGGCGAAATTCGTCCACACGGTGAGCGCCGGCTATGTCACCGGCGCGGTCTTCGTCGCATCGGTGAGCGCAATTTATCTTCTGCAGGGCAAGCACATTGAGATGGCGCGGCGATCAATGACCGTCGCGGTGAGCTTCGGGCTCGCCTCCGCGCTTTCGGTCGTCGTGCTCGGCGATGAAAGCGGTTATACGGCCGGCGAAAACCAGAAGATGAAGATCGCCGCGATCGAGGCCATGTGGGACACCGAGCCGGCGCCCGCCGCATTCACGATTTTCGGTCTGCCGAACCAGGAGACGCGTCAAACCGAATATGCGCTGCGGATGCCCTGGGTTCTCGGCCTGATCGCGACGCGCTCCATCGACAAGGAGGTGCCCGGCATCAAGGAGCTGGTCGCGCGCGCGCAGCAGCGAATTCATAACGGACTCATCGCCTATAACGCGCTGGAAAAGCTAAGAACGGACCGCACGGACGCAAGCGCGCGCGCGCAGCTCGACCAATACGCCCCGGCGCTTGGCTATGCCCTGCTGCTGAAGCAAATCCGCCCGGACATTGCGAATGCGACCGAGGACGAGATCGCACAGGCGGCGTGGACGACGGTCCCGAGCGTCTCGCCTCTCTTCTGGAGCTTCCGCGCCATGGTTGGGCTTGGATTCTTCTTCATTTTCCTGTTCGGCCTCGCCTTCTACCTGGTTTCGACAAGCAGACTGCTGAAGGCGCGCGCCTTGCTGTGGGTGATGGTCTTCATTTTGCCGCTCCCCTGGATCGCCGCCGAGCTCGGCTGGTATGTCGCCGAAGTCGGCCGTCAGCCTTGGGTGATCGAAGGCGTGCTCCCGACATTTCTCGCCGTGTCGAGCCTTTCGGCGAATAATGTCCTTGTCACGCTTGTAGGCTTTATCGCCTTCTATTCGGCGCTGCTTGTCGTCGACGTCTATCTGATGGTCAAGGCGATCCGCCACGGCCCTGGCGAAATCGAACCTGATGTTTCTGCGCCCCCCTTCGCCGTCGCAAGCGCCGCCGAATAGCCTTGAGAGGACCGCGTCATGCTTGACTATGAAACCTTGCGTCTCATCTGGTGGGTGCTGCTTGGCGCTCTGCTGATCGGCTTCGCCGTGATGGACGGCTTCGATCTTGGCGCCGTCATCCTCTTGCCTTTCGTTGGGCGAACCGACGCCGAACGCCGGATCGTCGTGAACACGGTTGGGCCGTTCTGGGAAGGCAATCAGGTCTGGTTGATCCTTGGCGGCGGCGCGATCTTCGCCGCCTGGCCGACGCTCTACGCGGTCGCCTTCTCCGGCTTCTATCTGGCCATGTTTCTCGTTCTGGCGGCGTTGATCCTGCGGCCGGTCGGCTTCACATTCCGCTCCAAGGTCGACGATCCGCGCTGGCGCAGCATATGGGATTGGGTCTTGTTCGTGAGCGGCCTGGTTCCCGCCCTTATCTTTGGCGTCGCCTTAGGGAACGCCTTGCGCGGAGTTCCCTTTCGCTTCGACGACGCCATGCGCATGACTTATGAGGGAGGCCTCCTCGGCCTCCTCAATCCTTTCGCGCTTCTCTGCGGACTTGTGAGCTGCGCTATGCTCATCATGCACGGCGGCGCCTATCTTGCGCTCAAGGCGGATCAGCCTGTGGCGGACCGCGCCGCGGCGGCAGCGCGAACCGCCGCCCTGGTTTTGGTGGTTCTTTTCGCCGTCGGCGGGCTTTGCATCGCTTTCCTGATCAGCGGCTACAAGATCACGAGCGATCTCGATCACGGCGGCCCCTCGAATCCATTGTTCAAAATCGTTGCGACGGGCGCTGGACTCTGGCTGTCAAATTACAAGCTGTATCCCCTCACTCTGATCGCGCCTGCGCTGGTTTTTCTCGGCGCGATTCTGACCATGTTTCTTCTGCATGCGCAAAAAAACGGTATGGCCTTCGTCGTGAGCGGCCTCGCCGTGGCCGGCGTGGTCGCTACAGCGGGGCTCAGCGTCTTTCCGTTCCTGCTGCCATCGTCGCTTGATCCTAATGTCAGCCTCACCGTTTGGGACTCCTCTTCGAGTCGTTTGACCCTGTTGATCATGCTCATTGTCACAATAGTCTTATTGCCGATCGTGCTGGCCTACACGTCCTTCGTCTATAGCGTGCTGCGCGGGCGAGTGACCGTGGCCTATGTCGAGAAAAACAACTCCAGCGTTTACTGACGAAAGAGAGTCTTGCGATGTGGTATTTTTCCTGGATCCTCGGCGTCGGCCTCGCGGTATCCTTTTCAATCATCAACGCCATGTGGCTCGAACAGCATAAGCCGCCAAAGGGAGGCGCGACGGATCGCGAGTAGGGGCGACAAGGGCGTGAACTGCTCCCCTTGCGTCCTTGGATCATAGCGGCGTCCAGGGCTTTCATGGCTGGCCTTCATCGCCGGCGCGGATTGGCGCCGTCGGCGAAGATGTCGTCTAATCAAATCGCGACCTCTTTGCCGGGCTCCAACCGCTTTGGTCAGTGGCCGATCTGCTCTATGTCCGCTGAAACGTTTCTTGCAGCTTGCTCGGCTTGAAGCGGAAGCATCGGGAGCGCGGCTATGCGATTGAGCCTCTTTGCGGGTCTTCGGCCTTTCAGCCTCGGCGCGGCCCTGCGCGACGCCTTGGCGGGCGTGACGCTTGCGTCGATGAACATTCCACAGGTGCTTGGTTACGCCCGCATCGCCGGCGCGCCCGTGGCCGCCGGCCTCTACACGGTGTTGTTGCCGCTCGTCGCCTTTGCGGTCTTCGGCTCCTCGCGCCATCTGGTCGTGGCGGCCGACTCGGCGACTGCGGCCATCTTCTCCAGTTCGGTGTCCCGCATGGCGAAGCCCGCCAGCGAGGAATATATGGCGCTGGTCGGCATGGTCGCTCTGCTGACCGCCGGGCTCCTGTTGCTGGCGCGGATTTTCAAGCTGGGCTTTCTCGCCGATTTTCTTTCACGCACGGTGCTGGTTGGATTTCTCACCGGCGTCGGGTTTCAGGTTGGCGTCGCGATGCTCGGGGACATGCTTGGCGTGGCGGCGGCCTCGCATCGCACGCTAATTCAAGTTCGAGAGATCGTGCAGGGGCTTCCGCAGCTCAATCTTCCAACGCTGGGGCTATCCGCGCTTGTGGCGGGCGGCATCCTCCTTGGTCAACGCTTCAAGCCGCGATTGCCTGTTTCGCTGGTTGCGGTCGTAGGGACGATCGCGGCGAGCGCCAGCTTCCGCTTCGCTGAGCGGGGCATTGCGGTCATTGGCCCGGTCCCAGGGGGGCTGCCGTCGATCAAGCTGCCTGAGGCAAGCTGGAGCGAAATCCTGGCGCTGGCGCCGGTCGCCGCATCATGCTTCGTAATGATCATCGCGCAAAGCGCCGCGACATCGCGCGTATATGCAGTGCGCAGTCACGAGCGCGTCGATGAGAATGCGGACATCCTTGGGCTGGCGGCGGCGAATGCGGCCGCCGCCGCAAGCGGGACCTTCGTGGTCAACGGCAGCCCGACGCAAACCGCTATGGCGGCTAGCGCGGGCGCGCGCAGCCAGGTCGCACAACTGGTCTTTGCGGGCGTCACCTTGTTGGTGCTGCTGGTCTTGACCGGCCCGCTGCAGTACCTGCCGCGCTGCGTGCTGGCCAGCATCGTGTTCACGATCGCGATCGGGATGGTTGATGCGAAAGGTCTGCGCGCAATCCTCAAGGAAAGCCCGGGCGAGTTCTATCTCGCCCTCTTCACGGCCGCTGCGGTGGTCGTGATCGGCGTCGAGCAAGGCATCCTCATAGCGATCGTTCTTTCGCTCCTCAGGCACGTCAGGCATAGCTATCGCCCGCACGCCATGGTGCTCGCGCCCGACGCGAAGGGCCGGTGGGTGGAGACGCCAGCAGCGCCCGGCTTGGAGACTGAGCGGGGGATGATCGTCTATCGCTTCGGCGCGGATCTGTTTTACGCAAACGTCAACCGTTTCGCCGACGAAGTGCGCGCGCTTGTGGAGAGTGCGCCGACGCCGGTCCGCTGGTTCGTCGTTGACGCCGGCGCCATCACGGACATCGATTTCTCCGCGGCGCAATCCATACGCGATCTGCTCGACGATCTGCACCGCCAAAACGTGGTCATGGTGTTCGCCCGCGTCAGTTCGTATTTGCGGTCGGACATGGACCGCCACGGCATCGCAACGGCGATGGGCGAAGCGAGGATTTTCGTGACGCTTCATGAAGCCCTTGAGGCCGTGCGCGGCGGCGCGCGCCGTAGCCCGAGCACATAGGCGCGAGAGCCACAGGACGTTGGCCGGAGCTTCCAGCTTTCAGCTTGTCGTCTCGCCGGCGTCCTTGGCCGCAAGTTGACCGATCGCCGACCAGTCCAATTTGTCGCCGCCATGGGCCAACAAGGTCAGGAAGCGGTCACGCAGGAGGCTCGCGAGCGGCATGGGCACGCGGAGATCTTCCGCCGCCGCGAGCGTCAGGCGAATGTCTTTCTGGCCAAGCGGCGCCGCAAAGCCGGCAGGTTCAAATTTTCCATCGGCGATCAGCGCGCCATAAGTCTTGTAGACGGGCGCGTCGAACAGCGTCGAGGTCAGGATCTCGAGATATTGCCTCCGATCGACGCCGGCTTTGCCAATCAGCGCCATGGCTTCCCCGACTGCTTCGATGACCGACGCGATCAGGAAGTTGCCGCTGAGCTTCACGAGATTGCCGGCCTTGGGCGCGTCCGAGACGATGAAAGTTTTCTGCCCAATTGCATCCAACAGCGGCGCGGAGGCTCTGAGCGCATCCGCCGCGCCGGCGGCGACGACGAAGAGCTGACCTGCGGCGGCGGCGTCAGGGCGGCCGAACACTGGCGCCGCCACGAAACGCTGTCCGGCTTTTGCATGGGCCGCCTCAAGCCTTTCCGATAGGGCGACGCTGATGGTGCTTGAGGAAATATGGAGCGCGCCTGCCGGTAGGCTGCCTATGACGCCGCCGTCGCTGAATACGACGCTCTCGACAGCGCCGTCGTCCGCCAGCATGGTGATCACGGCCTCGCCACGGCAGGCGTCCGCAACGCTGGCGGCGCCTTTCGCTCCCTGCGCAATCAGCGCCTCAACCTTTGTGCGTGTCCTGTTGTAGACGGTTACGTCATGGCCGCCCTTCAAGAGGTTCGCCGCCATGCCGAGGCCCATGTGCCCCAATCCGATGAATCCGACTTTCATGGCGATGTCTTTCTTTTATACGGTTGATGCCTGACCCGATCAGCGCGGGCGCCGATTGCGAACGCGCCGCCGCCATTGGCGAGTTTACCCCACGAAGTGGCAACGAATGAAAGCGATTGCGAGAACTTCCACAAGACCGCGTCTAACCGAGCTTCAGCGTGACGCCGAGATCAGGATCGCGCGCCCGACGAGCGGGGCGTCGCCTCCGGGCATATCAGCTTCGATATAGAATTCGACGCAACCGCTCAAGGTCGTCTTGTCGCCGAGGCGCATGCAGCATCTTAAACTGATCGTTGATCTAGGCGGCTTCCTCGTGGGAGGACGACAGGGCGTTCGAATTTCGATTTAATGGCGAGCCTTCGCCGGAGGAACCAAGACCCAGCGCCGACGTTTGCCAGCCGCGCGAATGCGCGTCCTAAAAACTCAAGCGTTCAAATGCGAAGGAGATCGCCCATGTTAAAGAAGCTTGCTTTGTCCGCATCGGTCCTTGCGATCGCCGGCGGCATTGCTTTTGCCCAAACGGCGCCGGCGCCGAATTCGTCAAGCGGCCGCTCAGTAGCGGCGCCGCCTTCGTCGCTTTCGACGACGCGTTGGCTCGCCTCCGATATCTACAAGGCGGACGTTTATGATAGTTCCGACCACAAGATAGGCGACATCACCGATCTCGTGCTGGACAACGATGGCAATGTCACGTTGGCGGTCATTGGCGTCGGCGGCTTTCTAGGCGTCGGCCAGAAGGACGTAGCGATTCCCTTCAAGGAACTGAAAGTCTCCACCCGCGGCGGCAAGGATTGGCTGGTTGTCAATCAGACCAAGGACGATCTCATGAAGGCGCCGTCCTATGACAAGAAGATAGACAAGGACAAGATGTGAGGAATTGCCGCGACGCGTCGCCTTGCCGCCGCCAAGCAACAGTTGGAAGAGCGTGACAACCCGGATGCGAGTGTGTCGCCTCTACACGGACGACAGCATCGAGGCGCCGTCTGCGAGCGCGGCGAAGCGCTGGGTGACTAGGGCGCGCAGTTGACGCGCGCCCTTTTCATCCCTTGGCGGCAAATTGCAAGACGAATCGGGTCGGATGCGCTTTGTGGACGGAGCAGTTGCCTCCCAGCTGGTCAGTTAGGACGTTCACCAGCTGCAGTCCCAGAGTCGTTGCACGCGTCAGGTCCACGCCCGCTGGAATGCCGACGCCGTCATCCGTCACGCAGAGGGCCATCTTGCCCTCCGCATCCTTCGTCAGCTCGACGGCGATATTGCCGCGCCGCCCCTGTGGGAATGCGTGCCTTATGGAATTCGTGATCAACTCATTGATGATCAAGCCGCAGGGAATCGCCGTATCGATCGGCAGAAGCGCTTGCACGGCGTCGATCGACAAAGCGATGCGGGCGGGATCTACGCCATAGGAGTTGAGCAAGGCGGGAACCAGCGAATCGAGAAATATGCCGAAATCGACCTTGGCGAAATCCTTTGATTGGTAGAGCGTCTGATGGACCAATCCCATGGAATGGATTCGGTTCTGGCACTCCCGCAACATTTCGATCAGCGACTGATCCTCGATCTTGGCGGCTTGTAGACTGAGCAAGCTCTGCACGATCTGCAGGTTGTTCTTCACTCGATGGTGAATTTCGCCAAGCAGGAGGTCCTTTTCCGCGAGGGCTGCTTGGATGCGGTCCTCCTTCTGCTTGCGATCAGTAATGTCGACGATCGCCGAGAGGATCATCGGGCCATCCTCGGTCTCGATTGGATTGAGGCCGATCTCCACCGGAAACTCGCTGCGGTCCTTTTTCAGACCGTAGAGGTCGCGTCCGGCGCCCATCGGCCGCGCCTTTGGATCGGCAAAGAAGGAGGTTCGGAGGCCCGGATGCTGTGCGCGGAACCGTTGCGGCATAAGCATCTCCACCGGCTGTCCCAGAAGCTCGGCGCGCGAATAGCCGAAAATCGACTCCGCCCCGGCGTTGACCATTTCTATTCGGCCCGTCCGGTTGATCATCACGATCGCGTTCGGGGCCGACTCCACCGCGCGTTGGAAGCGCTCTTGGCTCCGCCTGAGCGTATCCTCCTTCTGCTTGCGATCGGTTATGTCGACGATCGCCGAAAGGACCATGGCGCCGTCCTCGGTCTCGATCGGATTGAGGCCTATCTCCACCGGAAACTCGCTGCCGTCCTTCCTAAGCCCGTACAGATCACGCCCGACGCCCATCCGCCGCGACTGCGGATCGCCAAAGAACAGCGTTCGGAGCCCTGGATGATGGGCGCGGAACCGCTCCGGCATGAGCATCTCCACCGGCTGTCCCAGAAGCTCCGCGCGCGGATAGCCAAAGATCCATTCCGCCTGAGTGTTCACCATCTCGATCCGGCCCGTCCGATCGATCATCACGATCGCATTCGGGGTCGACTCGACCACGCGTTGAAAGCGTTCCTGGCTGCGCCGAAGCGCCTCCTCGGCATTTTTCTGGTCCGTCAGATCTCGGGTCAGGTTCACGAACCCACGGAGTTCCCCTGCCTCATTGCGCATGGCGGTGATGACCACATGCGCCCAAAAGCGCGATCCATCCTTGCGGACTCGCCAGCCTTCGGTCTCAAACCGGTTCTTGGCGGCTGCGGCCAGAAGCTCTCCTTCGGGCCTTCCTCGCCTTGCGTCCTCGGGGGAATAAAACAGCGAGGAGGGCCTGCCCAAAATCTCCACGGCGCGATAGCCTTTGATGCGCTCGGCGCCAGCGCTCCAATGGATCACCCGCCCATCCATGTCCAACGCGAAGATGGCGCAGTCTATGATGGTTTCAACCATCAATCGACGGATCTCCTCGTCCGACCGCACTTCGTTCACAGGATCGCCCTCGAGGCTGGAGGCTGGCGCGGGAGCGCCCCGCAAGGATGAGATCGACCTGGGAGCTGCATCCAAAGAGGTCTCCGCGAACCATCCGGATCCGCGTTTCCCGATAGTTTTTAGATATGCTGGGGTTCGATAATGTCGAGACCGGCAGCCGCTGCTTCGAGGTGAGCGAGTTTAAGCTAGGCCTGGGCGGAGGCCAAATTGAGAATGAACGAACACGCGGTCCGACGTTTGGAAATAATTTGCCTCCGACCAGCGATCGTGAGACAGATAAGCATAGGGGTATAGCCGGCTCTTAAAGGCTAATGGCGCAGCCCGAGCCACGTCCGATGCACTGCCGTTTCATCGTGGGTGAAGCGCAAGGTCGTCACCTATCGTTGGCTCCTGGCCTAAGCTTCGCCGACCGACGAAATTTGTGCGGTCAATGACGTAGCCCACGCCATCGAGCTTTGCGAGCTGCGCTGCAAGACGCTGGCGCTGCTTCCTGGGAAGGCTACGCTTCAAGCGAGACTCAGTCATCAGCCGACGCTCCAGCGAATTTGTTCCCCGCAGAAAATGGACACCGGAGGCGATATGAATGAGGCTGCTCGCGGAGTCGATCATGTCGGGGACGCGGCCGTCGAACTGCCGCAACATTATATTGAGACAGAAACTTCCCTCGTTCAGCGCGCGCTGCGGAGCCTGAAACACGATAATGCTTTCGCGGTCTTCGACGATTACGGCGACATTGGCGTCGCGGGTCCTGGACCCGAAGGCTTATACTTCAACGACACGCGCTTTTTGTCCTGGTGCGAGCTTCGGTTCGAAGGCAAGCGGCCGCTCCTGTTGAGCTCGGTCGTCCAGGACGACAATGCGGCGCTCTCGGTCGATCTCGCCAATCCCGACGTTCATGCCGATGGCGCCATCACGCTGCCGCGCGACACGATTTCGATCGAGCGCACCAAGTTCTTGTGGCAAGCCGTCTGCTATGAACGCATCCGTTTTCACAACTATTCCGACCACTCCAGACGATTTCGCATCGACATTTGTTTCGGCGCCGATTTCCGCGATCTCTTCGAGGTGCGCGGAGAATCTCGCGCCAAGCGGGGCAAAGTCGACACGCGGCTCCTCAAGACCGGCGTCGAATTTCTTTATCAAGGGCTCGACAATCTGAAGCGCAAGACCGAGTTGCGGTTCTGGCCGGAGCCGGTTCGCCTTGAAGCAAACCGGGCGAGCTTCGAATTCAACCTCGCTCCGAACGAGCGTGGATCGCTCTGTATCTCGGCTCTTTGCCAAGATCGAAATCAACCGAAGTTTATCGACTTCTCGCGAGCCTATCGGGACCGGCGGCGCGACATTCGCGCGAAGACGAGCGGGATCGCGACGGTCGAAAGCTCGAACGATCTATTCAATGAGCTATGCTGCCGATCCATCTCCGATCTCTATATGTTGATTTCGCGAACGCCTTATGGGCTTTATCCCTATGCCGGCATTCCCTGGTACAGCACGACTTTTGGCCGCGATGGGATCATTACGGCGATGCTGCTGTTATGGGTCGATCCGAACATCGCCAAGGGCGTTCTCAATTTTCTGGCCGCGACCCAGGCTAAGACCTTCGACGCCGGCGCCGACGCCGAGCCCGGCAAGATTCTGCATGAGACAAGAAACGGCGAAATGGCCGTTCTCGGGGAGGTCCCGTTCAAGCTCTATTACGGGACCGTCGACGCCACGCCGCTCTTCATCATGCTGGCCGGAATGTATTTCGACCGAACCGGAGACGCGGAGACGATCGCCGCGCTCTGGCCGAACATCATGGCGGCGCTGAACTGGATCGACGCGTTCGGCGACAAGGACGGCGATGGCTTCGTCGAATATGCGCGGCAGTGCGAGACGGGCCTCGCCAATCAAGGCTGGAAGGATTCCTATGATTCCATCTTTCACGCCGACGGCGCTCTAGCCGAAGGGCCGATCGCATTGTGCGAGGTGCAGGGCTATGTCTTCAGCGCCAAGATGCACGCGGCGAAGCTCGCTCGCCAGCAACGCGAGCTCGATCTCGAAAACAGGCTGCTCGCCCAGGCGCAAGCTCTGCAAGCGAAATTCGACGCGGCGTTTTGGTGCGAGGATCTTGGCGTCTACGCCTTGGCGCTCGACGGGCGCAAGAAACCCTGCAAAGTCAAGACATCGAATGCCGGACATGCTTTATTTACGGGCATCGCCGCGCCTGAGCGGGCGCCCAAGCTTGTGCAGACGCTTCTCGGCCCCAATTTGTTCAGCGGCTGGGGGATCAGAACCGTCGCGAGCGGCGAGGCGCGCTACAATCCGATTTCCTATCACAATGGCTCGGTCTGGCCGCACGACAACGCCTTGATCGCGCTTGGCTTCGCTCGCTATGGGTTCGCCAGGCAGGCAAGCCGAATTTTTTCGGCAATGTTCGAGGCGGCGTCGTATCAAGAGCTGCGTCGATTGCCGGAATTGTTTTGCGGCTTCATCCGCAGGCCGCACCGCGGGCCAACCGCCTATCCGGTCGCTTGCGCGCCGCAGGCCTGGGCCGCGGCCACGCCCTTCGCTTTCCTTGCGGCATGTCTCGGCATGGATTTGCTCTATCGCGATTTAATCCATTTCATCGAGCCCATACTGCCGGACTTTCTGGATCATGTGGAGATAAGTCAGTTGAGCCTGCGCAATTCGCGCTTGGACATCAAGTTCCAGCGGCATGGAGATGACGTGGCCCTCAACGTGCTGAGCAGGACCGGCGATGTGAAGGTCATGCTCGTCAAATGAAGCTGAGGACGGTCCTCCCAGTTTGTCCATGCGCTGGCGAAGCAGGCCCTCTTCCACGGGATCTGTTCTAAGGCGCGGGCGTTTCCTTTGTCCGGATCGCCGGCGGAACCCGGTTGACGACCGGCGACAGAAATTTGAGGTAGATTGCGATCGCCGTTGCATCGGCTTCGTTCAACAGGCTGGATTGCGTCCGCCAGGGCATCGCCGACGAAAGAATGCGGCCGTCCGGAGCGACGCCTTCCTTGAGGGCCTTGACGATGTCGCTGACGCTCCATTTGCCGATCCCCGTTTGAGGATCCGGAGTGATGTTTGGAGGATAGACGCGCGCCAAGGCGCCGGCCGGGATCGGATGATCGCCGCCGATCATTAGCCGGTCGGCAACCAGGTCGCCAGATTCCGTGCGGGGCGAATGGCAGTTGGCGCAGCCAGTGATTCTGGAAAGATATGCGCCTCTCGCCAACTGCTCGGATGGGTCGGCATGCGCTGAGCGCGGAGCCAATGCAATCGCTATTGCTATGGCCGCGACCGCGACGAGTCGCCCTCGATGCTCATGGAGGCTCGGCCTTTTGTCCCACGCACGCCAAAGCTTGTGGCGCCAGTTCGGGGCTCCGGCCGCCCGTCGATCGAGCGCCGGGAGCGCCCCATAGGTTATGACGAGGAGAGCCAGAGAAAGCGCGGCGGGAATCCACGCGACGCCGACTGTGACGCGGGTGGGACGGGCCGCGACAGCGCCCTTGAAGGCTTCCATGAAGTTTTGAAAGCTGTCGAAATGTGCATAGCGAAGGCCTGTTTCCATGGCGAGATCCTTGAGATGCGGCTCGTCGACAGCCGACAAATATTCATGGCCGGCCGACGCCGTTCCGCCGAAAGGCGCGTTGCGCGGATTGAAGCCCTCCCTTTCCTCTGCGCCTGGAGGGGGCGGCGCATTCACGTTCTCGTTGGGAACGTCGCCCGGGTGCCAGAAGCCGGTCTCATGGCCAAACGCGTCGAATTTCGGAATTGGCGAGAGATCATATCCGCCGACGCCGACGATCAATCCCTTTACAAGACCAGGCTCGCCCTCAAAATGTGGACCGCCTGTCCAGGCAAGAGGCGGAGCCTCCTGGCCGTCGCTCATGAAAACGAGATCGGCGCTAAGGTCATTGGCCAAAGCGACTGACCGATAGAGCCCGCTTGCGATGCGGCTATCGCCTTCCCAGGCCATGCGCCAATCGAGCGCCGCGATTTCGCGATCCAGCGCTTCGAAATTGTCGCAGACCTCAGTGGGTTCAAACAGGAGAAACGGGCGTCTTTCGGTGAAAATCGCAAGCCCGAGCCGCGACTGACACGGCAAGGCGGTCAGCATTTGCCGCAACCCATCCTTCATCATGGCGAGACGGCTGGCCGGTCGCCCATTCATCCGATAGTCGCGCGTATTCATGCTGCCGGTGATGTCGAGCACAGCAAGAAGATTGAAGGATTGGCGCTGGAGTTGGACCGGAGGCAGCGCCAAAGCCAGCCCCGACAAGGCCGCGGCGGAGAGCGTGAGCCAGAAGCGGAGATCGCGAAACGCAGGAAGGGCCGGGAGCGACAGCCTCATGGCAACCCCTCCGGGACGCCAGGCATATCCGGCCAGAGCTGCTTCGACGCCGGCAGGGGGTCGCCTTCATCGTCCTGGCCGAGCGGATAATCGCGAACAAGACGGAGAGCCACGTCCAGATTATATTTCGCGTTCCAATTGCCGGGGTCCATTTCGAGAACGCGCCGGAAATTCTGCTTCGCGAGATTTACGATTGGAGCCGCGCCGCCAAGATCGCCGTCCGAGATCACCTTGAAGGCTTGTCTCAGACGCGCGTTCCCGAGATTGAAAAGAAGAGTCTCGAACGCCTTTTGATCGCCGCGCCGCGCGAGCGTTTCCGCAAGCCCTTGCGCTTCGTCAATGCGCTCATGGGCCAGCAGGAAGCTGGCGCGTGCGAAAATGACTGCGGCGGATGCGCGATCATTCACTGTGACGTCATGGTCCGCGCGCAAGGCGGCGATCGCGCGGTTGTCGGAAAGGCGTGCGACCCAGGACACGCCCGCCACGGCCAGCGTGATGAGCGACGCAAGCAAAAAAAGCGCGGCGGCCCAGTCGATCACGCGACGAGATACGCGGATCCGCGCGGCAAATCGATGGCTTTTTCGTCGCCGCCATTCTTGTGACGGCGTTGCTGGGCTGCTCATGGCGAGACCGCCCTCTCAGCGCCGCGTGGCGCGCTCGCAGAATCTCCGAGCCGGCGCTCCACTAAGCGGGCCACGAGAAGCAATAGAAGCGCCGCCAAGGCGACGGCGTAGGCGCGGCTCGAATAGTCGCGCCGAGGAGTCTGCTCGAAATATTGCGCCGGGCTTGTTTCGAGCCTGTTGATCGTCTCGACCGCCGTCCTGATCGCATCGGGATTATCCGCCTCGAACGCGCGATAAGGGACGCCCAGGCTTTCAAAGAACCGATGCAGCGCGGCCGGCGCATCTCTGTCCGGCAGAGCATTGGCCTCGAAAAGGCCCGGATCGCCCTCCGTGCGCAGGTAAAGATAGTAGATATGCGCGCCGAGCTTCAGCACATCAGAGCGAATCTTCTCCTGGACGAGCCGATCAATGACGCCGGCGCCATCTGACACGAAAAGGATGACCCTCGTCGCGGTGTCGAAATCGGTCTTGAACGTCGCCAAGGCCAAGCCGAGCCCGCGCCCGATATCGGTATGCGCCAGGGCGGGGCGGTTCATGGCGTCCAGCGCCGCCATGATAGGCGCGCGTTTCGCGGTCATCGGCATGGCCAGGATCGGCGAGGTCGAAAATGCGACGACCGCGAATTGATCATGCGGTCTTTCGGAAAAGAACGCTTTGACCAGCCTGACGGCGGCAGCCGTTTTGGATTCCTCGCGTCCGGCCGGAACCTGATTGGCGAAAGTCTGATCCATGCTCAAGCTGCGGTCGAGCAGCAGGACGATATGGGCGCCTTCTCCTATGTGCTCCACAGTGACCCTCTTGCGATGCAGACCGGCGATGCCGAGGACCAAAGCGACGACGCAAATTGCCGCAAGCATCCGCAGAAAAGCGTCGACGCAGAGTGAAAGGCGGTCCCTCGGCAAAACCGCGAGCCAAGGGTAGGCAATCGCCTTTTGGCCCGGATTTATCAGGGGGATAAACGCGACAAGCAGCAGCCAAAGGAGCTCGGGGTGATCGACTGAGAGGTTCATCGCAACCCGCGCTCCGCCGCGCTCAGATTTTGACACAGCGCAGCCACAGCCCCGAACGAAAGCGCGTTCATGGCGCCGGCGCAATCCGATTCGAAAAACATGCGGCGGGATATGGCGAAGAATGCCGCGATCTCGGCTTCGAATATTCGAAATTGTTGATGGCCGGAGAGAAAGGAGTCGAGATCATCGGCAAGGATGACGCGGCCGTCGGTTTTGTTGAAAGCTTCGTGCAGCAGGGTCAGGGCTTGGCGATACACATCCTCTCCAACTTCCGTCTTCATCAGGCTCTTGAGGCGCCTCGCGGCGTCGGTGAAGGGACGCCGCGGCCTCAGGCGGAATGGCGGCCAGGCGCGGCCGTAAGCAAGCGCAAGATAGGAAGCCAAAGCCGCGAAACCCGCGCCGAAAACGCCGTTGCGATCGCGGCTCAGATATTCGTCATAGGGCGGGACGTCGGGTTGAATGAACATATTGTCCTTGCTTTCCTTGGGCGACACCTCTCGAATTGGAGAGGAAAGAAAGGACCACTCCGGCGCGGCGGCCGCGCTCGATTGATCGGCCTTGTCGAAGATGAGTTGAAACCCCGGGATCTTTAGCCAATGCGGTTCGAGAGGGTCGTAAAATGTTTGATATGTCAGCTTCAGGATGTAGCGCGTCCCGCCATCTGACGACGGCGTCGCGCTTGTTTGGATCGCCTTGAGCGTGAGCCAATAGTTCAGCGGGCCGGGCGCCGGAAGAGAGGACTCCTTCAAGGTTACGCCATTGTCGACGACAATGACGATCTCATCCTCGATCAGATCGCCAATGTAATATCCGAACAGCCTTGGCTTATGAATTTCGAGCGATCGAACCTGCGCCAGGCCGGGCGCTGTAGAGAGGAGGATGCATAAGGCGCAGGACAGAGCGCGCATTCGAAACCTCATCCGAGAAGGAGATGCTCGCTGAGGCGATCCGCGTCGAGCCGATCGATGATGCGGAACGGAGCCCTTCCGAAACGCAGGCACAGCCGTTCGAGGCTGCGCTCTCGCTCTCGCGCCCGCGCCAGCAAGGTCTTGCGCAGGTTCGGCCGCATGAGAGTCAGTCTTGCTTTCCCGCTCTCGAGATCGCGAAGCTCCATCAATCCCCAGGATGGCAGGTCCTGCGTTTCCTCCGCGCACCGCAGGACGATCGACGCGACATCGTGCCTCGCGAGCGTCTCCAGCGCAGCTTCGACATCGGCCAAGGGCATGTGGAAGTCGGACACGAGAAAGATCAGCTTGCGATGGGCGCCGAGCCGCTCCGCAGCGCGCCTCAGCCCCTGGGCGCTTCTTCCGCTCGGCGCAAATCGGCTGAGTCGATTGAGAATTTCCGTCTCATTGCCCCGCTTGCGGCTTGCGGGAAGGAACAGCTCATCCCTGACGTCTTCGTCGCAGCCGATAAAGCCGAAGGCGTCGCCGGCGCGATGAGCCGTGATCGCGACCGCGCGCGCGAGTTGTTGAAGGATCCGCATTTTCGGCATGCCTTCGCCGAAACGCATGGACGCCGATAGATCCGCGATGACATAGACCGCAATGCGGCTGCGCTGCTCCGATTGACGCACATAGATTTCGCCAAAGGGATTGCGAAGCGACTGGCGCAGATCGATCCGCCGCGCGTCCGGTTGGCGCCAGAAGGGGACGTAGTCGTAAAAATCGCCATCGGCGCCATAATGGTGCGCGCGATGCGATCCATGCCCATATTGGCTGGGACTCCACCGGATTCGGTAGGAGATTTCCCGCATGGACTGGGCATCCGGTCCAGTTCGCCGGTCGCCGCGGTTCATGGCGTGGGGACCTTGTCGAATACAGCCTCACAGAGATCGCGAACGATCCGATCGCGGCGCAGCTCATAAACGAGATCAAGAAAGATGCGATGCGCGACAGTCTCGACGAAGACCTCGCGTAGGTCTTCGGGGACCACCATGTCGCGGCCCTCGAGCCAGGCGCGCACGCGAGCAGCCCGAACAAGGTAGCTCATGCCGCGCGGGCTTGCTCCGCCATTCACCAGCCGCTCGGTATCGACTCCCTCGAGCTCTATTCCGGCGGCTCCAGGATAGCGGATCGCCTCCCAGAGCGAGAGGAGATAGTTTTCGAGCGTCGCGCTCGTGTGAACACTTGCTTGAATGGCTTCCGCCACTGCGTCGAGCTGACGGAAGTCGATGAGATCCGCGTGGATGGTCGAAATCAAGGCGTCGACATTGTGGAAGCGCGGATTGAAGACCAGTTCGCGTCGAACCTCGCGATCGAGCGGCGTTTCGACCATGATTTCCATGAAGAATCGATCGCGCGCGGCGGCCGGCAATTCGAATGTTTCTTCCTTCTCCAGGCGATTGCGGTCAGCGAAGACCTGGAGATAGGGAAAGCCGAATTCCTTGTTGAAGGCGGTCACGCTGCGCTCAGCCATCAGCCGAAGCAACAAAGCGTGGACTTGCGGCCGGGCGCGATTGATTTCGTTGAAGAAGAAGATCGCGAGATCCGGTCCTTGCTGGAGAACGGGGCCGTTTTCGATGCGCGGCCGTCCATCCGCGCCGATCGCCGCATGATAGAGCAAATCGCTCGGCATCAGATCGATGGAGCCCTCCATGCGCTGATACGGACCTCCGATGGCCCGCGCCGCCGCGCGCAGCAAGGTAGTCTTTCCGACGCCGACGTCGCCCTCCAAAAGAACATGCCCGCGCGCGAAAATGGCAATGGTCAGCAGCCGTATCACGCGCTGTTGGCCGATAACGACGCGCGCGATCTCCAATTCGAAAGCGCGCGCTCGCTCGCGCCATTCTTCGAGCGCAATGCGGGGACTTGTGCCGGTCATGGTAATGCTGAAATTCCGCTTTGCTTTCGCGCGACGAGATGGACCGTGAAGCCAAGCTGAAAACGCCCGGCGCGGAACCTGCTTAATTCCGCGCCGGGCGACACCGCGTCGGGTAAGCTCCGCCCGGATGAGAGCACGCGATGTTCCTCAAACGAAAGGCGTGGGCCTCTCGGACCTAGAGCATGTTCCGAAAAAGTTGATCGACTTTTTCGATCAGAACATGCTCCAACTCTTTGAGTTTGAGCGATTCCTTTTCGATCAGATGATTCCATCTGATCGGGAAGCGCTCTAGTTGGGGCCGCCTGGAATCTTGTTGACGTCGTAGATAAACTGGCCCCAGGCCTTGAAGTAGCGAACGCGCTTTTCGTTGCGCTCGTCCATCTGATCCTCGGCGTCCTGTTGCTTCGCGAGCTCCTTGGGATCGTGATGCGGATCGTATTTTGAGCCTATGCCCTTTTCGGGATAGCCCGGCTGCGGCTCCCAGCAATTGCCCGGCGCCTTGCAATGGGTGCCGTCATATGCCGCCATCGCACTTGGCGCGGAGACAAGCGATAGACCGGCGGCGACGCCGAGCCCCACTGCTGACAGAGTGAAAAAAGTCCATTTCATGCTAAGCATCCTCCTGGCGTTTATTTGCTCCCTGCTCGACCATCGAGCGGTCGATCTTATTTGGCTGGCTCATGCCGAGCGCTTTCGTTCGACGGCGCGCAAAGACCATCAGCCTTTGCGACGACCGCGTCGGTCTCCAGTTTATAGGGAGCGTAATTCTTCTTCTGCTCCTCGGTGAACCAAGGCGCGTCCTGGACCGGACCGCTATAAAGGTGACGCACCCAGGCCATGACCTGAAGTATCTCATCCAGCGTGAGGTCTTCGTTATGCGGGCCCATCATCCCATTGGCCCCGCCGAATATCGTCGCAAACAATCCTTCGTCGGTCGTGTTGATCGGATAGGTCCAATAGTTGTCGCCGAGATTCGGCCCGAGCTTGCCCTCCGCATATTCTCCATGGCAACCCGAACAGGCCGTCAGAAATAGCGATTTGCCTGAAGGAAAACATGACTTCACTTCATTGTATGGGTTGTGGCCAGTCGACAGGAATTGCTTGACCGCCGGCGTGTCGTGTCCGTTGGCCAGCGCCTCATCGAGCTTGAGAGGCTCCCCTGTGACTGTGTTGTGAAGGTCTATGGTCGCGCCCGATCCTGCGGCGTGAGCCGCGCAATTCATCGTGGGCGTTACGGCCATGGCGAGCGCCGCTGCTTGCGCGAGCGCGCCAATTGCAATTTTTCTCATTCGTTTTCGGCTCTTCAATTTGTTGTCTGCGTTGAGGCTCGCTTCGTTCAAGAGCCGGCCTTGAGCGTGATCACGGCTTCCTCAGCCAGAATTTTCTTGATCTCGGGCTGCGCCTTTGCGATAGCGACATTCAGTTCTTCGCGCAGCCTATCGTCGCCTATGCGCACGCCCATTGCTGTATCGAAATGCTCAGGGACGCTCTTGCCGCCTGAACCAACCGAATCGTTCGGGATTATGGTCACCGTAAGCGGGGTCGACGAGGACTTGACATAGCGGGCGACTTCAGGCTGGAACGCGACGGCGAGATCGGCGTTGCCATCGACAACCTCCTGCACGAGCTTGTCGGGCGCGACCTGCACATATTGGTTGCGGCGCGACTTGTAGCCGACCAATGAATAGAGATAGTTGAGCTCGCCTTCGAATTTCCCGAGCGACTTCAGCATTGTTTCCCCGGGCGATCCAAACTCTACGGCAATGTTGTTTAACTGCGGGATGCGGGGATCGCTCCAACTTTTGATGTCGAGCTTTTTATCGCGGCGCGAAATGAACGCATAGCCCGAGCGATAATAGGGCTGCGTCGTCAACACCCGCTCGTCGCCCGCATCCAGTCCGGCGACGACGTCGCAAGCCTTTTCATTGAGGAGATCGCGGACAAGATAGATCGCCGGCCGATTGGTGAAAACAAAGGCCGTCTTGCGGCTCATGGCCTTCGCTACGGCCTTGACGATTTTATCTTCGAATCCTTGTTCGTCGGAAGTTGAAAACGGCGCATTGGCGGAAGAGGCGCAGACGCGAAGAACGCCAGGTTCAGCCGAAACTTTCGTGGTTGTCGCTTCGGCGGCTTGCGGCGCAATCTTTGTCTGCGCGCCCGCAGATCCAACCGCGACGGCGGCGAGACCGGCGCCAAGCAGCGCGCCGGCGCCTCGAAAGAGGCGGCGCGGAGACTTCACTTCATTATTCATGGGAACACTCTCGTGGTCTAATTGAGCCGCGTAAGAAGCCTCGACGCGACTCGCTAAGGGCGGGCGAATACCGACGCTGCACCGCAGTCCGCCGCTCCGTCACGATCCGAATTCGTGACGGAGCCGCATCAAGCCGCTCAGTTCGGGTCGTATTCGCCAACCTTCGGGTCGTCGTAGGGGCCGTGACCGCCCAAGGAGAAGACCATCACGCCGCCGCCTTGCTTGGTGTAGCGCTGCAGGTTCTTGAAGGCGCCGACGGCGCCGAGCCCTGCGCTCGGGTCTTCGAGGTCGAAGACCATTCCGACGCCCGGCCAGCCGCCGACCCCGTAATAGATCGCGACATATTGGACGCCCTTGTGCTCAAAGGTGATCGGATAGCCGACAACGCCTGAAGGCAGCTTGAACTTCCAGAGCAACTCGCCGGTGCGCGTGTCGCGCGCCTTCAGGAAGCCGTCGAGCGTGCCGTAGAAGACGAGATTGCCGGCCGTCGAAAGAGTTCCGCCCCAAACGGCGAAGCGCTCCATCTTGTCCCATTTGATTTCGCCGGTAATCGCATTGTAGGCCTTGATCTGGCCGAGGCCTTCGTAACCTTGCCGGTTGCCTTTGGGGCCTGGATACATGGACAAGGTGGCGCCGACGAAGAATTGTCCGGCGCGATAGGGCAGCATGAAAGGCTCCCAATCCATGCAGATGTGGTTTGCGCCAAGCAGGAAGATCTGCTTTTGCGGATCGTAGGAATCGAAGCCTTGGTTGTGGTATCCCATCGCCGACGGACAGATGTCGCGGCCCTTGTGATCCATATAGGTCGCATATTCTGGGTCGCGGATCGGAACGCCAGTCTTCATGTCGACGCGCTTCACCCAGTTGACGGTATCGTCAATCTTATGCGTTGAAACGAGTTCGCCGCTTTCGCGATCGAGGTTGTAGATAATTCCATTGCGGTCGGGATGGGTCAGAAGCTTGCGAAGCTTGCCGTCGCCGTCCTTTTGCTCGCTGAGCATCATGACGTTGACGCCGGCGTAATCCCATTCGTCATGCGGAGTCTTCTGATAGCCGAACTTGGCCTCGCCAGTGTCGACGTCGCGGCCGAAGATCGTCATCGTCCATTTGTTGTCGCCCGGCCGCATCGTCGCGTTCCAGGGCGCCGGATTGCCGGTGCCGAAATAGACGAGGTTCGTGCCGGGGTCGAAGGCATACCAGCCCCAATTGGTGCCGCCGCCGATCCTCCATTCATCGCCTTCCCATGTCGCCAAGCCGAGCCCGGTCTGGCCATACTGAGGGTTGCGAAGGTTAAAATCCTTGGCGAGAAGGAGGTCCTTGTCCGGGCCGGTTGCGTAGGCGCGCCATTTCTTCTCGCCGCTTCGCACGTCATAGGCTGTGACATAGCCGCGAACGCCAAGCTCGGCGCCGGAGCTGCCGGTCAATACTTCGTCCTTCACGACATAGGGCGCCTGCGTTTCGGTCGCGCCGACCTTGATGTCGGCGTTCTCAATCTCCCAGTAGGTCTGGCCAGTATCGGCGTTCATAGCGACGAGATGGCCGTCGAGCTGGTTCTTGAAGATGAGCGCCGGGGTCTTGCCGTCGCCGGGCCAATAGGCGAGGCCGCGGTTGACGACGTCGCAGCATGCGACCGCGCGGGCGGAGGCGCTTTGCTTGGGATTGTGCTCCCATACGATCTTGCCCGGATTGTCGAGATCGAGCGCATAAGTTCGATTGGGGAAGGGCCCGTTGATGAACATCTTGCCATTGACGACGAGCGGCGCGCCTTCATGGCCGTTGAGAACCCCGTCCGAGAATGACCAGGTCGCGCGCAGCTCCTTGACGTTCTCAGTATTGATCTGGGCCATGGGGCTGTAATTGTCGGCGGCGTAGGTCCGGCCCGGCATCACCCAATTCTCATTGCTTTTCGAGAGCTCGATGAGCTTGTCATTGGCCATCGCCGTCGGCGCGACGATCGCCGCGGCGGCGAGCGTCGCCAACACGGAAACAGAGGTCAAAAACCGGCGCCTGAATGGAGTCTTCTGCATGAACCTATCCTTGTCTTTCCACCCACAGACCGCTCACGCGCCGCCAATTTCAGCTTGGCTGTCGGCGCCATATGATGTGGCGGCTATACTTGAAACGCGGCCTTAATTATTCGGCGCGCATGATGCATCAGTCGCGACAGTACTAATTTCAGCCAATTAAAATGCAAGAACAATAAGTCTACAATAGAATTGAGTTACTGAATAATAGCATTGATATATTCTATATCACTCTGGAAAAATACATTGGCGTAAGAGAACTCTACGCCGCCCTCCACACAGGCGGCGAAATGAGCCAGATCGCTGCGTCGCTAGGCGTGGATGCTTTTATCGAAGCTATTTCGCCGCGCTCAGTCTTTGATCCGACGACAGATCTAGCGCGCCGCCGGCGGAAGGGCGCGCGTCGCTGCGACGATGACGGCTACGTCTTCGTTCTGAGCTCGACGGCGAATTTTATCAGCGCCGAGCTTGTTGTTATGCGCAGCTTCTGTTTGACGGCGGCGACGGCGTTGGCGACGGTTTTGTAGCCGAGCGCCAGCTGAACTGAAATCTCGGTCATGCTCTTGCCTTCGCCGAGCAGCCGCATGATTTGGCGTTCTCTATCGTTCAGGTCGCGCAGCGGGTCGTTCGCGGGGGCGAGATTGGCCATAGCCAGATGTTGCGCCACCGCTTGGCCGAGATAGACGGCGCCCGAGAGAACCTTATCGATCGCTTTGAGGATCGCGTTCGGATCGTCATTTTTTGTGATGTAGCCCTTGGCGCCTTTTTCCAAGGCGCAAGTCACGAAACTCGGCGCCTCATACATGCTGAATATGATGACTTTGGCGTGCGCATTGTCGGCAAGAAGCTCCGGGATGATGTCGAAGCCGCTCGCGTCGGGCAATCCGACATCGAGGACGATCACATTTGGAGCGAACTCTCGATTCCTGGCGAGGCCGGCCACCGCGGAAACCGCCTCCGCCATCTCGATGTCGGGGCGTCGGTTGAAAATGCGCTGGCATCCGTCTCGAACAATCGGATGGTCTTCAATCACCAGCACCTTTACACGGTCGTTCATGCCGCCTCGATCCTTCAATCCTGGGCCGTGAGCCGGAGCCGAGCCCGATCGTCACGCGGCGACATCGGCGACGGGTATGACGGCTTCGATCAATGCTCCGGCGCGCGCGCCATTCGAAACATTGAACTGACCGCCGAGCTTGCGGACGCGCTCGCTCATGCCGAGGAATCCAAAGCCGAATCTGAAATCGGCCGGCAGGCCAACGCCATCGTCCTCGACTGAAACATGGATGCTGCGGCGGCTTGCGGTCGAGGCGGCGAGGGAGTCGTCGTGGTTGGCGTTGATCTCGAGCGCGACGCGAACGCTCCTGGCCCTTGCATGGCGAGCGACATTGGTCAGGCATTCCTGAACGATGCGATAGCTCGTAAGGCTCACCTCCTCATCGAACGCAGGCTGCTCGGGAGGAAGGCTGACCTCGCAGTCGACGTCGCGGTGCGCCGCGCGCCATTCCTCGACGAGATGCCGTGTGGCGTTGAGCAGGCCGACTTGATGCAAGATGACCGGACGAATGCGTTCAAGGATTCGATAGTTTTGCTTTTGAATCGAGTCGGCGAGCGCCGATATCGCTTCGGCGCGGCCGATGATTTCGTGTCTGCGGTCAGCGTTCAGGTCCGCCGAGGCGTCCTCGATGATGCAAGAGGCCGCAGCCCTGATGCCAAATAAAGACGCTCCGAATTCATCGTGCAGTTCGCGCGCAAGCTCCTTGCGTTCGGCCTCCTGGATCGACATCAGGCGATCGATCAGCAGATGATTGTCGGCTTCGGTCCGCGCCAGGGATCGGGCGAGCCGATTGAATTGCTCGCCGATCTGGCGCAGCTCGACGACGCATATTTCGCCAAGCCCTGAAAATTGTCCGCGTTGCAGACGGCCAAGTCCATCAACGAGATCATTGAGCGGCCTCAGCATCTGATTCGCGGTTAGCGAGATTAGCGTCACGATTCCTGCCGAAATCGCGGCGAGGAGATCAGTCAGGAAAACAAGCCCGCTCCAGATTTCCGCGACCTCGTCGGACGGTTTCGTCCACATGACGAGTTCGCCATGCTGCTCGCCCTTGATGGTTACAGGATAGGATTTGACGATCCTTTCAGGTTCGAAAAAATCCCTGAACCATTTTGGCGCCGCCGCATTCGGGGCCGCCGGATCAGTGTAATCATTGGGCCCACCCCCATAGCGCTTGTAGCGAACGCTAATGTGCCGAATATGGGCCAGTTCATCCTGCAGTTGCTGCAAGGCCTCCTCCGGCTTCGCGGCTACTACGACATCGTCGAGCGCATATCCAATCAGAATGCTGCCAAGATTTACGCCCGAAGCAATTTCAGAGCTGATGCGGTCCTTGGCGTCGTAAAGCGTCACGAAGATCGCCGCGACGATCCCGAGGGCGAGCAGGCAAGATGGGATGAGAATGAGCCTCGCGCGCATTGAGGCGCTCGCGCGCATGAAATAGAGCATCTTAGGACCTCTTCGACTCGTCTTGCGCAGCCTCGTCCGTTTCCAACGATTGGGTCGCCAGGGTCATGGCTCTCCGGGCCTTGCGGGTAAGCCGCCCGACGCCTGGAAAAGTTCCCATAGAAAATGGATTAGTTCCTAAATACAATAGAATAAATCCGTATAGATGAGGAGGGAACGAAATGTAGCGTCGTTTAATACTATCATTATTCTGTTGCTTGTGAAACGCCTCATTGCTACTGGAGAAATTTCAGTGATGGCAATTCGAGGTTTCTATGAATAAGGCGTCAGGTCGTCTGCAGCGTATAGTCGAAAGCCGCTCGGAGCGCAGGAGAGCAATCATAATTTTCGCCGGGGCCGCCATTGCGGCCTCCATTATCGGGCTCGACGCTGAAGCGCATGGTCCGACGCCGCATAAGATCGATGAGAGCGTGGCGATCGGCGCCAAGCCCGAGGCGGTCTGGGCGCTGATCGGGGATTTCGCAAACTTGTCTAAATGGCATCCGCTCGTCGCTGAAAGCTCGGCGAAATCGGACGAGATCCAAGGCAAATTGCGGGTGTTCACTTTGAAGAGCGGCGGTCAGGTTGTCGATGGCCTCACCGAATATGATCCGTCGAAGATGACCTACTCTTATCGCCGCGTGGACGAAGATGTGAAGGCGCTGCCGGTGAGTTCCTACACGGCGACGATCACGGTCGAGCCTTCCGCCGATGGGACGGCCAAGGTTGAATGGATCGGGCGCTACTATCGCGGCGATACCGGCAATGATCCTCCCGAAGAGCTGAATGACGAAGCAGCGACGAAGGCGATGACCGACTTCTTCCAAAGCGGATTGCGCAATCTGAAGAGTCTCGCAGAGCATAAAGGGTGAAGTTCTCGTTGCGTCGGCGTCTCGCGCAACTCGGACTTCTCATCCTTGGGGCCATATGTCCCGCCACTGGCGCCCTGGCTGCTGATATTCTTTATGTAGCCAGTCAGGAGGCGTCATGCGTTAGCGAGATAGAAGCCGGCGCCTCGAGCGAACTGCTTCGAATCGCGACCTTGCGGGAGCCCGTTGGCTTGGCTTTGTCGCCCGACGGGACGCGTCTTTTTGCAACGCACCCGGAGAGCGGCCGGATCAGCGTCATCGATGTAGCGCAGGGAAGCGTCGAGAGGTCGATTTCCTATCCTGGCGCGCCTTTCGGTATAGCCGCCGACACTGACGGAAGCCATATTTTCGTCGATGATTGGAGCCGCAACCTAGTCTCGAAAATCGATGTCGCGACCGGCGCTATTGTGAACGAGGCGCCGGTCGGCCGTTCGCCCGCCGGCCTTGTGGTCGATTATGCGAGACGTCGTCTTTTCACAGCCGACCGAGAAAGCGATTCGGTCAGCGTGCGCGACGCCGACACGCTTGCCGCAATCGCTACTGTCCCCGTCGGCCGGGCTCCTTTCGCGATAGCGTTTTCGCCGGCGTCGCGGCGAGTCTATGTCGCCAATGTGCGCAGCAACGATCTTACCGTGATCGACGCGGACGCCCTGCAGGTTGTCGCAAACTTGCCTGTCGGCAGCATGCCTTATGGCGTGGCGGCTTCGCCGGATGGAGAACGCATTCTCGTCTCCAATCAAGCCGCGGGCTCCGTCTCGCTGATCGACGCGAGAAGCTTGAAGATCATCGCGGCGATAAAGGTCGGCCAATATCCGGAAGGCGTAGCCTTCAGCTCCACGGGCGATGTAGCCTTTGTCGTCAACTGGTTCTCCGACACGATTTCGGTTCTCGACATCGCGCGCGAAACCGAGATACGACAGATAAAGGTCGGAAGCGGGCCGCGCTCATTGGCGATAGGCCCTTCGAACGGAAAGTGAGGCGTCCGAAGACGCGCGTAAGGCCGGCGCGGACGCCTAATTTGAAAGCAAGAGCCGGAGTGCGCCCCGCGATCGCGACGGTTACATTAAAGCCTGTCGATCTGATCGAGCTTTTCGATGTGGCCATGCTCCGACGCGTCTGCATTTGAGCGGCTCCTTTTCGATCATGAGCTTCAGCCCGATCAAGAAGCGCTCCAGCGCGCGACATGAATTGGCGAAATGATGCGAGGATGAAGGCTGTGATCGACAAGTCCAAGCACGCCGAAGCGCCGGCTCATCTGGACCCGCGATGGCCGCGCCTTGTCGCGCGGGATCGTGCGTCCGACGGCAAGTTCTTCTATTCCGTCAAGACGACCGGCGTCTACTGCCGCCCGTCATGCGCAGCCCGCCTTGCAAGGCCGGAAAATGTCAGGTTCCACCCGACTTGCGAAGACGCCGAGCAGGCGGGATTTCGTCCCTGCAAGCGGTGCAAGCCGAATGAGCCTGCGCTCCTCCAGCAGCGCGCGGCGAAGGTTGCGGACATCTGCCGGACCATTGCGGCCGCCGAAGAGATCCCGAGCCTCGATGCGCTGGCGCGCGCGGCGGGGCTCAGCGCCTATCATTTCCACCGGGTCTTCAAGGCCGCGACCGGCGTGACGCCAAAGGCCTATGCGATTGCCGAACGGGCCAGGCGCGTCCGGGACGGGCTGGCCAAGCCGGATGCGACCGTGACGGCGGCGATCTATGAGGCCGGCTTCAACTCCAATGGAAGGTTCTACGAAACCTCGGACCAGATGCTCGGCATGACCCCAAGCCAATATCGAGCTGGGGGCGCCAACGCCGAAATATGCTTTGCAATCGGCGAATGCTCACTCGGATCCATCCTTGTGGCGCGAAGCGAGCGCGGGGTTTGCTCCATTCTCATGGGCGATGATCCGGACGCGCTCGCGCGGGACCTGCAAGACCGTTTTCCACATGCGCGCCTGATCGGCGGCGACGCGGCGTTCGAGGACATGGTCGCCAAAGTGGTCGGCTTCGTCGAAGCCCCGGCGCTAGGCCTCGATCTGCCGCTCGACCTGCGCGGCACGGCCTTCCAGCAGCGCGTCTGGCGGGCTCTTCAGGAGATTCCCGCTGGCTCCACGGCCAGCTATGCCGAGATCGCCAAGCGGATCGGATCGCCCAAGTCGGCTCGCGCAGTCGCCCAGGCCTGCGCCGCGAACGCCCTCGCGGTGGCGATTCCCTGCCACCGCGTCGTGCGGACCGATGGCGCGCTCTCCGGCTATCGTTGGGGCGTCGAACGCAAGCGCGCCTTGCTCGAAAGGGAGGCCAAAACTTGAGTTCGCCGTAAAAGCCGAATTCGCCTGCTATTTCTTCTCGCTCTCGAAGCGCTCTCGACTCTGGCCGATTGCAGCCGGTTGTGGCCCGCCATAGGCGAAATCGAGAAGCTCGATCGTGTGAAGCACGGGAATGTCCATGCCGCTCGCGATCTGCGTCATGCAGCCAATATTTCCTGTAGCGACCAGATCGGGAGAGGTTTTCAGAATATTGGCGATCTTTCTGTCGCGCAGCGCCACAGCTAGCTCCGGTTGAAGAATATTGTAGGTTCCGGCGGAGCCGCAGCACAAATGCCCCTCGGGAACATCGCGCACCCTGAAGCCGGCTTGCGCCAAAAGTTCTTTCGGCAAAGCGTCGATCTTCTGGCCATGTTGCATCGAACAAGCGGATTGATAGGCGACCGTGAAAGAAAGCGCGCCGCGCGGCTTCGGCAGTTCGAGCGTCGCGAGAAATTCGGTCACATCCTTGGCGAGCGCCGACACGCGCGTGGCCTTGGCGGCATAGGCTGGATCATTGCGCAAGAGGAAACCATAATCCTTGATCATGGTCCCGCAGCCTGAAGCTGTAATGATTATGGCGTCGAGGCCGCGCGTTTCGATCTCGGCGCTCCACACATCGATATTGCGCCGCGCTTGGGCGAGAGCTTGCGCCTCCTCGCCCAAATGATGGACGAGCGCGCCACAACACCCTTCGCCGCGCGCCGGCGCAATCTCGACGCCGAGGCGCGTGAGCAGCCGGATCGTCGCATCATTGGTCTCCGGCCGCAGGATTTTTTGCGCGCAACCGCTCAACAATGCGACGCGGGCGACTGGCTCCGCTTGCGGCTTTATCGCGCCGCGCTTTCCAAAGGATGAGGCTCGCGGTATTCGCTTCGGCGCAAGCCGCAGCATGGCCGCGAGCCTTTGGCCTGTCTGGCCGAAGCGCGCGAGAACCGGCGCCAAAGGCGCGGCGAGGGCGCCCGCTCGCAAGGCGAGTCCAAAACGTCGCGGATAAGGGAGAACAAAACCCAGCAAGCCGCGAAGGGTTCGCTCCGAAAGCGGTCTTCGATAGGTCTTCTCGATCCGCGCGCGCGCTTCATCGACGAGATGCATGTAGTGGACGCCGGATGGGCAGGTCGTCATGCAGGCGAGGCAGGACAGGCAGCGGTCGATGTGCAAGACCGTCTCGGCGTCTGCGGGCCGATCCTTTTCGAGCATCTCCTTGATGAGATAGATGCGCCCGCGCGGACTATCTAGCTCGTCGCCGAGCAGCACGAAAGTCGGGCAGGTCGCGGTGCAAAAGCCGCAATGGACACAGGCGCGCAAAATCTTCTCCGCCTCCGCAGTGGCGGGGTCGGCAAGCTGCGCCAGAGAAAAATTCGTCTGCATGTCAGAACTCGGCGAAGAGGCGTCCGGGCTCCAGAATCCCGTGCGGATCGAAAGCGGCCTTGAGCCGGCGCGACAGAGAAGCGAGCGCCTCCAGCTGCGGCTCGAACACATCCATCTGCGCCCGAAGCTCGGCAGGGGCGCGAACAAGGGTTGCATGGCCGCCGCCATTTTGCGCGATCGCGCGCCGAATGACCGCGGCGCCGGCGTCTGAGCCAACTTCCGGCGAGGGTTCGAGCGCGAGCCAGACGAGGCCGCCGGACCAGTCGAACAAAGCCTCGCATGGGAAAGCCTTGGCCGCGGCTTCGGCGATTTTCGGTCCGGCCGTCGGCGCGACGGAGATCTTCCAGATAAGATTTTCACTCGGGTTGGCAAGCGGCGCGACATCGCGGATCGCCCGCCAAAGACTATTTGACGCCGCAGGGTCGAGCCGTTCGGCGGCGGCGAAAGGCTTCAGGCTCGCCGCCAAGCGCTCGAACCGTTCGTTGACGGAAGGCGCGAACCCTTCGAGGCGCAAAGCGGTGATCGCAGTTGGAAACCCCTGGCGTTTCGCGGATAAAGCCGGCAAATGCGCCGCGCCGGAAACATCGACCGGCGCGCCCATCGCGGCGCAGAGCGCTTCTATGGCAGGGGCGGGCTCGAGGCCTGGGAGAATGAGGGTCGCGAGAGTTTCCGCGCGCGGCAAAACTTTGAAGGTGATTTCGGTGGCCACCGCCAACGTTCCGAAAGATCCGGCGAGACCGCGCGGAAGGTCATAGCCCGTTACATTCTTCACCACCCGGCCGCCGGCCTTAAAGGCTTCGCCGCGGCCGGAGACGGCCTTCAGGCCCAGTACATGGTCGCGCGCGGCGCCCGCCTTGATGCGGCGCGGCCCGGAGAGATTGGTCATGAGGCAGCCGCCGAGCGTGCCAGGCCCCGACCCATGGAGCGCGCCGAAAGACATGGGCTCGAAGGCGAGCTCTTGGTTTTGCGCGGCGAGCAGCGCCTCGATCTGCTCGATCGGGGTCGCGGCGAGCGCGGAAATGACAAGCTCCTCCGGTTCATAAAAAATCACGCCTGAAAGCGCGGAAAGGTCGAGGCTGCGCAAGGCTTTCCCCGGCCTGCCCAGCGCCGATTTGGAGCCGAGGCCAGTGATCGAGAGTGGCGTTTTCGACGCCGCCGCGAGGGTCACGGCGGCCGCGACCTCGGCGGGATCGGCGGGGACGAGAGGGGACATTTTTTCCTGCGTAGAGAACCTGAGGCTTAGAGCCATTACGAAGGGTTTTTCGCGGTCAATTCGGCTGCGATCTGCGCCGCCTGAACGCGAATGTCGGGGATGGCGACGATCTCCCAAAGAGCCGCGCGGGTCAGGGGGCCGACCGCCAGAATGCGTTGCGACGCCTTCCCGGATTGAGCGATGAGTGCGCAGTTCGCGTCGACGTCGAGCCCTATGCCGAGGGGATCCGGTCGGGCCAAGCCCTGATCGAGAAGGCTTCTGAGGATCGGATTTCTTGTGTCGGCGGGGTCCGGGGCGAGGCCTCTGCAATCGAATATCCTCGCCACATTCAGAGTTTCGATCCTCCGCTCGCCGCGCGGCCTGTACTCCACCGTCGCTCCCGAGTCCGTCCGCGCGACGCCGCCGAGCTTTCCCGCGACAATTTTCAATTGCCGACTCGTCATCGCCGCCTTCAGACGCGCGGCGATTTCGGGCGCCATGCGATGTCGATGGACGTTCCACCAGGATCGCGCATGTTCGAGAAAACGGCGCCGCGACTCCTGCGGCAGATGCCGCCATATTTTTTGGGTATGCGGGCGGATGCCGTCGACGACCGAGCGCCAGTCGCCGCCGCGATCGATCGCCCATTGCGTCTGCTGTCGAAACCAGCGCCATAAATAGCCGAGGCTTGTCCCAAAGGGCACGTCGGCCGCGTCGAACGGCAAGGGATCGACAGGGCGGTGGACCTGAGGCAGGAGGCCATGGCGCGATATGGCGACGATCTCGCCGAGATGGCCCTCGTCGAGCAGCGACAGAACCGCATCCACCATAGTCAGCCCGGAGCCGAGGATCAAGACCGGCGCATCGCGGGGCAAACCTGCGGCGAGGGGCGGGCGCCACGGGCTTGCATAAATTGCGTCGCGATTCTTGTCCTCCGCCTCATGGCCGCAAGCAAGGATCAGAAGGTCGCCGGGACAGATCGAACCATCGTCCAGAGTCACCTCCACGCCCTCGGGAGTTTCGCTCAAAGCGCGCGCTTCAGCGACAATGCGATCGAGCGGCCGAGCTTCCCCGTCGCGCGATCGATAGGGATCGAGGAGGCTTTCGAGATAGCGTCCATAGAGCGCGCGGGGGGCGAAAGAAGAGCGATCCAATTGGCCGGGAATAGATGCGCCGGCGCTTTGGGCGATCCAGCGCCAGAAGTGATCCGGGTCATCGGCGAATGCGCTCATATTTGCGGCCCGCACGTTCAAGACATGCGCGGGATTGCTGGTCGCATAGGCGAGGCCTCGGCCCAACGCGCCGCCTCTCTCGATAAGGGTAACGCGGAGATTTTCGGGATCGGCGCGCAGCAGATGCGCGGCCATGAGCACGCCGCTCGCGCCGCCTCCCACGATGACGACATGCTTCACAGAAGGATGAGCCATTGGGTCCCTTGAGATTTATCTACCCGATCGCCGGTTTTGGCGACGCTGGACTATATGGCTCATATTCGCGCTCCCGTGCGCCTACAGCTTTCGCAACTCCACTTCCTCGATGCGGTGGCTCGGGCCTTTCGTGAGGACGAGATTGGCGCGCGCGCGAGTCGGCAAAATATTTTCGCGCAGGTTTCGCAGATTGATCCTCCTCCAGATGTCGCGCGCGGTGGCTTCCGCCGCGGCGTCGTCGAGATCGGCGTATTTCTTGAAATAGGAGGCGGGATCGCGAAACGAGGTCTGCCGCAGCCGCATGAAACGCGCGACGAACCATTGTTCGAGATCGCTCTCCCCGGCGTGGAGATAGACCGAAAAATCGAAGAAATCTGAGACGAAGGGGATGGCCCTGCCGTCCTTCGCGGGGCGGTTCGGCATCAGCACGTTCAAGCCTTCGACGACAAGAATATCCGGGCGGTCGACGACAATATATTCGCCAGGGATGACGTCATAAGTGACATGAGAATAAACGGGAGCCCGGACGTGGCGCTCGCCGGCCTTCACGTCGGAGAGAAAGCGCAGAAGCGCGGCCCCATCATAGCTCTCCGGAAAGCCCTTTTTCTGCATCAGGCCTTCGCTTTCCAGCACAGCGTTCGAATGGAGAAATCCATCCGTTGTGACAAGCTCGACCTTGGGCGTGTTCGGCCAGCGCGACAAAAGCGTTTGCATGACGCGCGACAAGGTCGATTTGCCGACCGAAACCGAGCCCGCGACGCCGATAATATAGGGCGTCTTCCCGTCCTCATCGCCGAGAAAGCGCTGGGTGGCCTTGTAAAGCCCTTGAGTTGCGGCGACGTAGAGCGAAAGCAGACGCGACAAGGGTAGATAGATCGCAATGACCTCGTCGAGCGAGATCGGATCATTGAGCGATCTGAGCCGCGTGAGGTCCTCAAGCGTCAGGGTCAGCGGCGTATCGGCGCGCAGCGCCGCCCATTCGCTTCGGCTGAAGCGGTGGTAGGGAGACAGAGTCGCTGCGGCAGGAGGAGGCGCACGCTCGTCCATGCAAGGTCCTTTGTTCAAGGCCGGCTCTATGCGTCCGATGTCTTGGCAGGACCGCGCGGCGGGTCAAGGCGAATTTTTATGTCGCGCGGCTTTTTCTTCGTGGCCCGACTGCGCGGTGCGCCGCTCAAGCTCGGCGAGAACCTCCGCCAAGGGCGCGCCGCTCTGATGCAGAACGACGAGCAGATGATAGAGCAGATCGGCGCTTTCGCTGACGATCGCGTCGCGGTCCCCTTGGAGCGCGGCGATGACGAGCTCCACCGCCTCCTCGCCCAATTTCTTCGCCGCGCGCGCGGGGCCGCCGTCAAGCAGCGATTTGGTGTAGGACGAAGCGGCGTCGGCGCGGGACCGCGCTTCTATGATCGCGGCGAGATCGTTCAAAGTGAACTCGATCATTGGCCGGCCTCCGCGGCGAGGCTTGCTTCGCCCGAGCGCAATGCTGTAGGGCTCGGGTCCAAGCGCATCGGCAAGCCGAAGCTCGCCATATAGCGCTTGGCCTCGCCGATGGTGAATTCGCCGAAGTGAAAGATCGAAGCGGCGAGCACGGCGGTGGCGCCGCCGTCGTGAATGCCCTCGACGAGATGATCGAGCGTGCCGACGCCGCCGGATGCGATCACCGGAACGTTGACGGCGTTTGTGACGGCGCGGGTGAGGGCCAGATCGAAGCCGCTTTTGGCGCCGTCGCGATCCATCGAGGTCAAGAGAATTTCGCCTGCGCCGAGCGCGACGACTTCCCGCGCATAGGCGATGACGTCAAGGCCGGTCGGATGTCGCCCGCCATGGGTGAAGATCTCCCATTTGCCGGGGGCAGTCTCCTTGGCGTCGATGGCGACGACGACGCATTGGCTGCCGAATTTTTCCGCAGCCTCCCGCACGAAGGCCCGGTTCGCGACGGCGGCGGTCATGATCGAGACTTTGTCGGCGCCGGCGAGGAGAAGCTTGCGAATATCTTCTAGCGTGCGGACGCCGCCGCCGACGGTGAGCGGCATGAAGCAGGCCTCCGCCGTCCGCTGGACCACATCGAGAATGATCGAGCGGTTTTCGTGGCTCGCCGTGATGTCGAGGAAACAAAGCTCATCGGCGCCGGCGGAATCATAGGCGATGGCGCATTGAACCGGATCGCCGGCGTCGCGCAGATCGACGAAATTCACGCCCTTGACGACGCGGCCATCCTTGACGTCGAGACAGGGGATGACGCGGGCTTTAAGCATCGGCGCGCCTCTGTGGGTTGCGTTTCATCATGCCGGAGCCTTCGCCAGCCGGATCAGCTTTAGCGCCTGCGCAGGATCGAGCCGCCCGTCGTAAAGCGCCCGGCCCGTGATCGCGCCTTCGAGCTTGGCGCAATCGGGCTTCAGCAGGCGCTCGACGTCTTCGAGCGAGGCGAGGCCGCCCGAGGCGATGACGGGAATCGTAAGCGCGTCGGCGAGCGCCAGGGTCGCCTCGATGTTCAAGCCGCGCAAAACGCCGTCGCGGGCGATGTCGGTGTAGATGATCGCCGCAACGCCGGCGTCCTCGAAGCGCTTGCCGAGATCGGCCGCGGCGAGGGCTGATGCCGTGGCCCAGCCTTCGACGGCGACAAACCCGTCGCGCGCGTCTATGCCGACCGCAATGCGGCCAGGATAGAGCTTCGCCGCGCGCCGGACGAGATCCGGATCGCGGACCGCCGCCGTCCCGATGATGACGCGGGAAACGCCCTTGCCGAGCCAAGCCTCGATGGTTTTGAGGTCGCGAATGCCGCCGCCGAGCTGGGCCGGGATTTTGATTCTCTTGAGGATGGCCTCGACCGCGAGCGCATTCATCGGCTTGCCGGCGAAGGCGCCGTCAAGATCGACGATATGGAGATATTCGAAGCCTTGCGCTTCGAACCTCTGCGCCTGGGCGGCTGGGTCCTCGTTGAAGATTGTGGCCTTCGCCATGTCGCCTTGCTCGAGGCGCACGCAGCGGCCTTCCTTGAGATCGATCGCGGGGAAAAGGATCATGGCCGCCACCTGAGGAAATTGGCGATGAGCGCCAAGCCGAGCGCCTGACTCTTTTCCGGATGGAATTGCGCGCCGGCCATATTGTCTCGCCCGATGAGCGCGGTCAGCGGTCCGCCGTAATCGGTGGCCGCGATGACGCACTCTTCGCTTGTCGGCCGAAAAACGTAGGAATGGACGAAATAGGCGTGCAGGCCGTTCTCGCCCGTTGGAATATCGGCGAGCAGCGGGTGCGGCCGGCGGGCGTCGAGCGTGTTCCAGCCCATATGCGGGATGCGCAGCTCCGGGGCGGCCGCGATCGCCTCGACATCGCCTTCGATCCAGCCGAGCCCGGACGTGACCTCATGTTCGAGCCCGCGCGTGGCCATCAATTGCATCCCGACGCAAATCCCGAGAAAGGGCCTCGCCTTTTCCCGGACGGCGAAGGTCATGGCCGCGATCATGCCCGGAACGGCGTCGAGGCCGCGGCGGCAGTCGGCGAAGGCGCCGACGCCCGGCAGGACGACACGATCCGCGCCCGCGACGACGTCCGGGTCATTCGTAACCAGAATCTCGTGTGGCAAGCTGGCCTCTCGTGCGGCGCGCTCGAAGGCCTTGTGGGCGGAATGGAGATTGCCGGAGCCGTAATCGACAATAGCAACAACGCTCACCGGCGCGGCCCTGGGTCAGGAAAGACGCCGAGCACGTCTTGGCGCGACCCGGTCCCCGTCCGCGTGGCGCGCGGCTCCAACGGCGCAGGCGCCTCGAAATGACGGAAGAACGCGAATTCGGCCTGGTCGAGCGCGGGAGCGGCGATAACCTCCACGAGGTGATACCCATGGCGGACGAGCTTGCGCTCGAGCAGGCGATTGGCCTCGAGCCCGAACAGGATCTGGAGCAACAGGACGATTGTCCAGCTCGCGGCGAGGGACAAGACGCCGAGCCCGGAGAAAATCACGAGCGCGAAAAATGCGGCGATCCAAAGCGCGGCGGCGAGCCACAACTGGCGCCGCAGCAGCCAAAACGGCCCAGTCAAAAAAGCGTCCCAGGCGAAGCTCTCGCGAATGAAAGCGGCCTCGGCGACGCCTGATGCGCCTTCACCCTGCAGATGAACCGAATAGACGGCCATGGATAGGCTCCTCTGAGCGCCGCTGCGCTTGAGCATGTCCTTGAAAAAGCGACTCGACTTTTCGGCGAAGACACGCCTTCGCCTTATTCTATAGGCGAACCGTAAAACGATCCGCTTGAAAATGCTCTAGCCGGCAAGCGACCCTTTCGTCGACGGGATCGCGCCGTTTTGGCGGGGGTCCAGCTGGACCGCCGCGCGCAGGGCGCGGGCGAGGCCCTTGAACGAGGATTCCGATATATGATGCGAATTCTCGCCATATAAGGTCTCGACGTGGACATTCATTCCGGCGTGCATGGTGAAGGCCTGGAAAAATTCGCGCACCAGCTCGGTGTCGAAATCGCCGATCTTCGCTCTCGCGAATTGCGTCCTGAAGACGAGAAAAGGGCGGCCGGATATATCGATCGCGACGCGGGTCAAGGTCTCGTCCATGGGCAGAAGCACGTCGGCGAAGCGCGTGATCCCGGCCATGTCGCCCAGGGCGCGGCGGATCGCCTGCCCGAGCGCGATCCCGGTGTCCTCGACCGTATGATGTTGATCAATATGGAGATCGCCTTTCGCCTTTATTTCAATGTCGATCAGCGAATGGCGTGCGAGCTGCTCCAGCATGTGATCAAAAAAGCCGATCCCCGTTGAAATCCTGGCCAAGCCGGAGCCGTCGAGATCGACGCCGACCTCGATGTCCGTCTCTTTGGTTTTCCGCGAAATGGCGCCTTTGCGCATGAAGGGGGCTCGGCTGAGTTTGAAGCGGCTTTGGCGCTTTTTAGGGCGGATCGGGGCTGGATCGCTTGCGCTGCAAAACGCTCTAGCAAGTCGCGGCGCGCTTGGCTACCCTCAGCGCCCCGAAGCGAGCCGGGCGTTTCGCCTGTTCGACTGTTCGGTCGCGGCCCACAATCAATTGATCAAACCTGCTCGAATTGCCTTGGTGACGGCGTGGACGTGATTGAGCGCTTGCAGCTTATGGCGCGCTGAATCGAGATGCGCCCTGACCGCGCTGGTTGAGATGCGCATCGAAATCGCAGTCTCATCGACGGATTTTCCGGCGGCCGCCCATTCTAGCGCCTCGATTTCAATCTTGGTGACGACGTTGAGATCGACCGTCGGACCCATTTCGTGCAGTTCATACGCGCGCTGGTGGGCGTAATAGGCAACAAGCGTGAGGTCCTTTACGAGCTCATGGCGGCGGCCGGCCCATTCGGAGTCGCTTTCGCTGGAGGTGGCGACAAAAAGCGCCCAGAGCCCGTCTGTCGGCCCCCGAACCGGGATCGTCAAACCCTGGCAGCCGACCCCGGCTTCCTTGGCTTCACTAAATAGGCGCCGGACCTTCGCGTCCCCGCGCGGCAGGTGGGCCCAATCAACCGCGTGGACAGATCTTGCGCCGATGCTGATCACGGGGTCGATCGAAGCGTAGCGTTGGGCCTTGTAATGCTCGATCCATCCGGCGCTATAGGTCGTCGTGACAAACGGATCCGCCAGGCTGCGCCCCCGAAACGAGGGACAGAAATAGACGCTGTTCGTGAGACTGAAACGCTGCCGAATCTGCTCGATAAAGCCGTCGAGCGACTGATCAGTGAGGTTTGTCTCGAGCCGAAGCAGCGTCCGCACATCTACATCATCGAGACACGACATTATTAGCCTCGCATTGATAATTAACATTATTGCAAATGAATAATAGCGAAAACGCCCGCTCTAAGTCGGGATCGCCGACGATAGTTATGTCCGCCGACGCGTCGAATTAGCCGCCTTGCATGTTGAAAGATCGGCCGCTTCGGCCGGTCGACCCAAGCTGGTCTCCCCATTCGGGATCTCGCGAATAATTACGGCTGCAAAGGCAGGCGGCGCCGTCTTAGTCATTCCGAATTGGCCTTTCCCATTGCTTTGAGCTTGGTCCGTCTCGCCAGCAGGCGCACAGGCTCATCGCCTGATCTGGCGCGCGATCGCGCGCCATCCCAACAAATCCAGGACAAAACCCACCACTGTCAATCAACGGCTGTGATAATGATATTTTCAACATGTCTATTAGGCTTAGGGAACAGAGAAATATAGGCAGATTTTGGTCTCCCTATTATCGGCTTGCTTTAGCTAAATCTTGACTATAAGCCGGATCATACCCTGGTCGATAATTCTTACACAACCCCGACCCGCATGGGCCGCCCTTGCATCGCTTCCCGCAAGTCCATAGATGGAAGCGGCATAAGCCCTTGCCTGTGGAAAGCGCCGCGCCGGCGCGATTTTTTTAGAGAGCCTTGATGCAAGATCATCCGCCGGGCCGGGACGGCTGGCATGGGACCACCATCATCATGGTGAGAAAAGACGGCCGCACGGTCATCGGCGGCGACGGTCAGGTCTCGATCGGGCAAACCATCGTCAAGGGCAACGCGAAAAAAGTTCGCAGGCTCGCCAAAGGCGAAGTGATCGGCGGTTTCGCCGGCGCGACCGCCGACGCCTTCACCTTGTTCGAGCGCCTCGAATCCAAGCTCGAGCAGTATCCCGGCCAGCTCATGCGCGCCTGCGTCGAGCTCGCCAAGGATTGGCGCACGGACCGCTATCTGCGTCGGCTCGAGGCGATGATGCTCGTCGCCGACAAGGAGGCGGGCCTCGTGCTGACCGGCACCGGCGATGTGCTGGAGCCGGAGGCGGCCGATAAAGGCAGCAGCGTCATGGGGATTGGCTCCGGCGGCAATTATGCGCTCGCCGCCGGCCGCGCGCTGCTTGCGACCGATCTCGACGCCGAGGCCATCGCCCGCCGCGCGCTGCAAATCGCCTCCGAAATCTGCGTCTACACGAATGGCAATTTCGTCCTCGAATCGATCGCCTCGAAATGAGCGCGGGCCTCGGGGCGGTTCTTTGACGGGAAGCGATTGAGATGACCGATTTTTCTCCGCGCGAGATCGTTTCCGAGCTCGACCGTTTCATCGTCGGGCAAAACGACGCCAAGCGCGCCGTCGCGATTGCGCTCCGCAATCGCTGGCGCCGTCTGCGGCTCGAAGGCGCCATGCGCGAGGAGGTCTTGCCGAAAAACATCTTGATGATCGGCCCGACCGGCTGCGGCAAGACCGAGATTTCAAGACGGCTCGCGAGGCTCGCAGGCGCGCCCTTCCTGAAGGTCGAGGCGACCAAATTCACCGAGGTTGGCTACGTCGGCCGCGATGTCGAGCAAATTGTGCGCGATCTCGTCGAGACGGCGATCGCCATGGCGCGCGACGAGAAGCGCAAGCTCGTTCATGCGCGCGCCGAGCTCGCGGCGGAAGAGAGGATTCTCGACGCGCTCGTCGGCGTCAACGCCTCGGCGACGACGCGCGACAGTTTCCGCAAGAAGCTGCGCGCCGGAGAGCTTGACGAAAAGGAGATCGAGATCGAGGTCGCGCAGGCCGCCTCGTCAATGCCGATGTTCGAGCTGCCCAACATGCCTGGCGCTTCGATCGGCGCGATCTCGATCGGCGATATTTTCGGCAAGGCGCTCGGCAAGTCCGCGAAGCCGCGCCGCACCACGGTCAAGGACGCGACCGGCCCCTTGATCGTTGAGGAGAGCGACAAGCTGATCGATCAGGATCAGATCGTGCAGGAGGCCATTCACGAAGTCGAGAACAATGGGATTGTGTTCCTCGATGAGATCGACAAGATTTGCGCGCGCGAAGGCCGGGGCGGCGCGGACGTCTCGCGAGAAGGCGTTCAGCGCGACCTTCTGCCGCTCATCGAAGGCACGAGCGTCGCGACCAAGCATGGCGTGGTTAAGACAGATCATATTTTATTCATTGCGTCCGGCGCCTTCCATATCTCGAAGCCTTCCGACCTCTTGCCCGAGCTGCAGGGAAGGCTCCCGATCAGGGTCGAGCTTGCGCCTTTGACCGAGGATGACTTCCGCCGCATCCTTACTGAAACGGAGGCGAGCCTCATCAAGCAATATGAAGCTCTGCTGCGCACTGAAGGAGTCGAGCTTACGTTCACCCCCGACGCCGTGAACGCGCTCGCGAGGATCGCGGTTCAGGTCAATTCCACGGTGGAGAATATTGGCGCAAGGCGCTTGCAAACGGTGATGGAGCGCGTCCTCGACGAGGTGAGCTTCACGGCGTCCGATCGGTCCGGCGAGAGGATTGAGATCGACGCCGACTTCGTCGAAAGGAACATCGGCGATCTCGCCAAGAACGCGGATCTGAGCCGGTTTATTCTTTAGCATATGGCGCAGTTGAAGCCGATGCGCGGCAAACCCTTGCCATGCGCTTTGCGCCGCGGGATAAGGCTGACAAATCGCTGAGCTACGTCAGGAGCCCTTTCCCGTATGGCAAAATTCATCGAACGCGTCTTCTCCGGCGTGCAGCCGACGGGCAACCTGCATCTTGGCAACTATCTCGGCGCGATCGTCAAATTCGTCGAGCTGCAAAGAACGCATGACTGCATCTATTGCGTCGTCGATCTTCACGCGATCACGCTGCCGCAAAACCCGGAAGACTTGAAGGCGAGCATCAGGGAGGTGACGGCGGCCTTCATCGCTTCGGGCGTCGATCCAAGGCAGCATATCGTCTTCAACCAGAGCCAGGTTTCCGAACATGCCGAGCTTGCCTGGGTGTTCAATTGCGTTGCGCGCATCGGCTGGCTGAACCGGATGACGCAATTCAAGGAGAAGGCAGGCAAGGATCGCGAGAACGCTTCGGTCGGCCTTTACGCCTATCCCTGTCTGATGGCGGCCGACATTCTTGTCTATCGGGCGACCCATGTTCCGGTTGGCGAGGACCAGAAGCAGCATCTCGAACTCGCGCGCGACATAGCGCAAAAGTTCAACCTTGATTTTGCCGCGTCGATCGCCGCGCATGGCCATGGCGAAGGGTTTTTCCCTTTGCCCGAGCCCTTGATTCAAGGGCCGGCCACGCGCGTCATGAGCCTGCGCGACGGAAGCAAAAAAATGTCGAAATCGGACCCTTCCGATTATTCGCGGATCAATCTGTCCGACGACGCCGACACGATCGCGCAGAAGGTTCGCAAGGCGAAGACCGATCCCGAAGCATTGCCTTCCGAGATCGAAGGGCTCGCCAATAGGCCCGAAGCGGAAAATCTCGTCGGCATATTCGCGGCGCTCAATGGCGAGACGAAGCAGAATGTTCTGAAGGCTTTCGGCGGCGGCAATTTCTCCGCCTTCAAAGCGGCCCTTGTCGATCTCGCGGTGACGAAGCTCGGGCCGATCGGCGCGGAGATGAAGCGGCTGAAAAACGACGCAGCCTATATCGATGAGGTTCTCGTCGACGGCGCCGATCGCGCGCGGGCGCTCGCGCATGAGAATATCGTCGCGGTGAAGGATATTCTGGGCTTCGTGCGCTGACGCCAGATCAAAAGCGCGGCGCGTTGGTTGCGCCTCTATCCGTGATGATGCCTGTGATGCAGATCGGGATAATGCGGATGCGCATGGCGCAAGGGCTCATGGCGATGCCAATGCGAATGCGGCTCTTGCGCTGGCTCCGCGTGGGCATGCCGGTGATGCGCGTCATGCACATGGCTGTGCTCATGCTCGAGGCCTTCATGCTCATGTTCGTGGACATGCTCCTCGTTGAGATGAATCCATAGGCCGAGGCCCATCAGCAGGCCGGCGACGAACAGCCTTGCGGTGAAGGGGTCATGCAAAATGACAAGCGACAGCATGGCCCCGATGAAGGGCGCCAGCGAAAAATAGGCGCCTGTGCGCGCTGCGCCGAGATGGCGCAGGGCGAGGATGAAGGCGACGAGGCTTAGGCCAATGCCGAGAAAGCCGACGAAGCCAGCGGCGCCAAGAAACATGGGCGCGGGGAGGATGGCGCCGCGCCAAAGGGCGAGGCCGACATTTACGGTCCCCGCGACAAGCCCTTTGATCATGGCGATTTGCGTGGGATCGGCCCCGGAAAGCTTGCGGGTGAGATTATTGTCGATTCCCCAGGCGAGGCACGCCGCCGCGATCAACGCGGCTCCTTGATTGAGAGCGACCCCCTGGCCGGTCCAGGACAAGAGCGCGGCGCCGAGGACGATGGAAAAAGCGCCAAGCAGAAGACGCCTGTCGACGTTCTCTTGGAAGACAAGCCAGGCGATGCCCATGCTTGAGAGCGATTCCAGATTGAGCAGCAAGGAGCCGGAGGCCGCGTCGGTGCGAGCGAGGCCCAGCATCAGGAACAGCGGGCCGAGGACGCCGCCGAAAATCACAGCCCCGCCGAGCCACGGGAGATCTTTCTTGCGCAGGGGCGCCTCGTCGGTGAGGAGGCCGCGGGCGGCGCTGGCGCGGCGAAGCGCGGCGAGGCCGAAGCCGGCGCCGAGGTAAAGCGCGCCCGCCAGAATTTGCGGATCTATTGCTGCAAGCAGGAGCTTCGACAAAGGCGTCGAGGCGCCGAACAGAATTGCGGAGGCGAGGGCGAGGGGAACGCCGGGCCAGAGATGCGCATATCGTCCTTGGCTCATCTCATTTTTCTCGGTTTCCAGGAAGATTCCTCGCGAAGAAAGCCAAGCGCCCGCAACCCTCTCTCAATGCGCCCCTTTCGAAAATATATTGAGCAAGATGACGCCGAAAACGATAAATCCCATCCCCGCCAATTCGCCAGCGCCAAGAGCTTGGTTATAGAGGACCCAGCCGATCAAGGACACGAGCGCAATGCCGGCGCCGGACCAGACCGCGTAAGCGACGCCGACTGAAATATCCCGCAAAGTGAGCGAGAGAAAATAAAAAGCGAGCGCATAGCCCACGATCACCAGCAGAGAGGGGACGAGGCGCGTAAAGCCTTCGGCCGATTTCAGCGCCGAGGTCGCGACGACCTCGGACACAATGGCGATGGCGAGATAGAGCCAGGGCATGAACGTCGCCGCGCCCTAAGCTTTTCCTTCCAAGCCTTCGAGCTCGACGATCATCCCTTCGATCATTGAAAGCCCAATCTGCCAGAAGGCGGGATCGCGCGCGTCGAGGCCGAAGGGCGCAAGCAGCTCGGCGTGATGCTTGGTGCCGCCGGCTGAAAGCATCGCCAGATAGCGCTCGGCGAAGCCCGCTTGCGCGTTCTCGTAAACGCCATAGAGCGAATTGACGAGGCAATCGCCGAAGGCGTAGGCGTAGACATAGAAGGGCGAATGGATGAAATGCGGAATATAGGCCCAATAGGTCTCATAATTCGCGCCGAGCTCGATCGACGGCCCTAGGCTGTCCGACTGCTCCTCCATCCATAGCGCGCAGATCTGGTCCGCCGTCAGCTCGCCATTGCGGCGTTCGAGATGGAGCTTGCGCTCGAACGAATAGAAAGCGATCTGGCGCACCACCGTGTTCAGCATGTCCTCGACCTTGGCGGCGAGCATGGCGCGGCGCTCGGAGACATTGGTCGTGCGGGCGAGCATCGCGCGGAATGTGAGCATTTCGCCGAAGACGGACGCGGTCTCGGCCAGGGTCAGCGGCGTCGGCGCCATGAGCGCCCCATTCGGGCCGGCGAGGACCTGATGCACGCCATGCCCAAGCTCATGCGCGAGCGTCATCACGTCGCGCGGCTTGCCTTGATAGTTCAGGAGCACGTAAGGATGCGCCGAAGGCACGGTCGGATGCGCGAAGGCGCCGGGCTGCTTGCCGGGGCGCACCGGCGCGTCGATCCAGCGTTCGTCGAAGAAGCGCTTGGCGATGCCGGCCATCTGCGGCGAAAAGGCCTCATAGGCGCCAAGAACCGTATCGCGCGCCTCGCCCCAGGCATAGGTCTTGGCGGCGACATTCGGCAGCGGCGCATTGCGATCCCAATGTTTCAGCGCCGGCTTGCCGAACCATTTGGCCTTCAGCTTGTAATAGCGGTGCGAGAGGCGCGGATAGGCGGCGCGCACGGCGGCGACCAGCGCGTCGACGACCTCGCGCTCGACGCGGTTCGCTAGATGCCTCGCGTCGGCCACATCCTTGAAGCCGCGCCAGCGGTCGGAGATCTCCTTGTCCTTGGCCAAAGTGTTGGAGATCAGCGTGAAGGTCCGCAGATTTTCCCGCAAGCCAAGGCCGAAAGCGTTGGCGGCTTTTTCGCGAACCGCTTCGCTCGGGTCGAGCATGAGGTTCAGCACGGGCTCGAGGCTCAGCGCTTCGCCATCGACGGTGAAGCGCAGCGCGGCGATGGTCTCGTCGAACAGCCGGTTCCAGGCGCCGTATGCGGTGACGGATTTCTCATGGAACAATTGCTCGATCTTATCCTCGAGCTGATAGGGCTTGCCTTTGCGGATGTCCTCGATCCACGGCCGGTAATGCGCGAGAGGGCCTGACTCGACGAGCCTGGCGAGCGCGGAATCGTCGAGCCGGTTCAATTCGAGTTCGAAGAAGAGGAGGTTGGAGGAGGCGGAGGTGATCTTCTCCTGCGCGTCGCCATAGAATTTCGCCCGCGCTGGATCGGCCGTGTCGCCGGAATAGATGAGCCCAGCGTAGGACATGATGCGGCCTAAAAGCTCTTCGAGCGCCTCGTAACGGCGTATCGCCTCGACAAGCCCGGCGCCCGAGAGATCCTGGGCAAGAGTTTCCAGTCTTCCCCTATAGGCCTCATTGAAGGCTTTGCATTCGGCCTCGGCTTTGGCGAGGTCGCTTGCGAAGGCGGGCGAATCCATCGCCGGATAAAGATCGGCGAGATTCCATTCCGGCAGAGCGCCGAGCTCGGCCGCTGGCGCGCGTTCAGCGGCGGCCTGCCCGGCAAAAAGGATGTTAAGAGAGCCCGGAGAGCGCAAGGGGAGCATGTGAAGACCCATGTCTTGGAGCGATTCTAACTGATCATAGCAGGCTTCATATCGGATCGAGGCCTGTGGGATCAACCTTGGCGCGAGCGACGCCCGCGTCCCGCCTCTCAATAATCCGACATGCGCTGATTGAGCCGGAACGCCGCGCCGCTGACCAGAACCGTCAGGCCGACCAGAATGATCCCGAGACCGAGCGCGAGCGCAAGATCGCCTCGGCTTGTCTCCAAGACGATCGCCGTCGTCATGGTTCGGGTGAGGCCTCTGATATTGCCGCCGACAATCATGATCGCGCCGACTTCAGCGATGGCGCGGCCGAACGCCGCCAGAAACACTGTGACGAGCGCGCCGCGCGCGGCTGCCAGCAAGGTGCGCATCATGCGCAGCTTGCTCGCGCCGAAAACCAGGAACGTATCGCGGTAATTGCTCCAGTAGGTCTCGGTCGCCCGATAGGTGAGCACGGCGACGATCGGCAGGGTCAAAATCGCTTGGCCGATCACCATGGCTTTCGGCGTGAAGAGGAGGCCGAGGAAGCCCAGAGGACCCGAGCGGGAGAGGAGAAGATAGACGACAAGCCCGATGACCACGGATGGAAGGCCCAGAAGCGCATTGAGGACCACGAGCAAAGCCGGCCGCGTCCGGAATGTCTGAGCCACGAGAAAAGCGCCCGCCGGCGCGCCCAAGAGAAAGGCGATGGCCGCGGCGGAAAGGCTGACGGCGAGCGACAGGCCGACGGTCGCGAAAAGCTCCGAGTCTCCCGAAGCGATCAGCTTCAAGGCGATGACGAAGGCCTGGCCGATGTCGTCCATCGCGTCTGTGTAGCGGACCTGCGTTCAGCGGACCATGGCGTCGGGGAGAAAAAATACTTGCTCCCCATTGATCTTGTAAGAGGCGATTGCGGCGCGCCCCGGCGCAGACGTCAGCCATTCATGCCAGCGTCTGGCCGGTTCAGCCTTGACGTGCGGATGCAGCTTCGGATTGACGAGAATCGATCCATAAGGATTAAAAAGAACCGGATCGCCCTCGCTCAGGATTTCGAGAGACTGGCGGTTCTTGAAATTCGCCCAAGTGGCCCGATCAGCGAGGACATAGGCGTCGAGGCTTGCGGCGATATTGAGCGTTGGCCCCATGCCGGAGCCCGTCTCGCGCCGCCAAGGGGCCGCGGCCGCCGCGACGTCGACGCCGGCCGCTTTCCAGAGCCGCAGCTCCATTCTATGGGTGCCGCTGTCGTCGCCGCGCGAGGCGAAAGGCGCTTTCGCTTCCGCAATTTTCCGCAGCGCCTCCTTGGCGTTCTTCACGCCCCTTACGTCGGCCGGATCGGACTTTGGACCGATCAGAACGAAATCATTGAACATCACGTCGCGCCGGTCGATCCCATGGCCATCGGCGACGAAATTATCTTCGCCTTCGCGGTCATGCACCAGAAGCGCATCGGCGTCGCCCCGCGCGCCAATCGCCAGCGCCTGCCCGGTGCCGACCGCGACCACATGAACGTCGATCCCGCTCGCCTGCTTGAACAAAGGAATGAGATAGGAAAAGAGGCCCGATTGCTCGGTCGATGTCGTCGAGGCCAGCGTGATGAATTCGTCGGCAAACGCGGGCGAGGCGAGGAAGAGAGCGAGAATGAAGAGGAGTCGCTTCAAAGGCCTTATCCCTGATGTTGGTGGTGCTAAGGAGAGCCCGAAGCGCCCGTCTCAAAGCGCGAGGGCGCCCCGAAAGTGCTAGATTATGCTCCGACTTTTCTCACCGTCGGATAAGTCCATGTCAATTTGGCTGTTTGCAGGCGGCCGCCGGCCGCGCCGTGGACCCTTTCCGCCCCGCATTAACGCCGCATTTACTCTAATCGCCGAGGATGCGGCCATCGGGGCGAGGTCGCGCCCCCGCGAGGCCGCATGTCCCCTAGACTCCTCATCGTCGACGACGACCCGGTTCAGCGCCGGTTGCTCGAATCTTTGGTTCATCGCTTCGGCTATCAGGCGGAGCTCGCCGAAAGCGGCGAGGCCGCGCTCACGCGCCTGCAAGCGGCGAGCGCGCCGCAAATCGATCTGTTGATCCTCGATCTGGTCATGCCAGATCTCGATGGCATGGCGGTGCTCGGCAGGCTGCGCGAAAAGAACCTCAAGATCCCGACCATCGTGCAGACGGCGAACGGATCAATCGAAGCGGTCATTTCGGCTATGCGCGCCGGCGCCCTCGATTTCGTGGTGAAGCCGGTCGGCGCGGAGCGGCTTCAGGTCTCGATCAAGAATGCGCTTCGCGTCGATGCGCTGGAGGATGAAGTCCGGCGGCTGAACCGGCAGGCCGCGGGCGCCTTGACGTTCAAGGATCTTGCGACGAAGAGCGAAGATATGGAGCGCGTCGTTCGGCTCGGCGAACGGGCGGCGAAATCGTCCATTCCCGTGCTTCTCGAAGGCGAGTCGGGCGTCGGCAAGGAAGTTGTCGCGCGCGCGATCCAAGGCGCCTCGGACCGGCGCGGGCGCGCTTTCGTGACGGTCAATTGCGGCGCGCTGCCGGAAAATCTCGTCGAATCGATTCTGTTCGGGCATGAGAAAGGCGCCTTCACAGGCGCGAATGAAAAACACGCCGGCAAATTCGTCGAGGCGCATGGCGGCACGCTCTTTCTCGACGAGATCGGCGAATTGCCGCAGGACGCGCAAGTCAAGCTGCTGCGCGCCTTGCAGGAGGGCGAGGTCGATCCGGTCGGGGGCAAACGGCCGGTCAAGGTCGACATCCGCCTGATCTCGGCGACCAATCAGAATCTGATCGAGCTCGTCAAGCAGGGCCGTTTCCGTGAGGATCTTTATTATCGTCTGAATGTCTTTCCTATCGGCGTCCCCCCGCTTCGGCATCGGCGCGACGACATCGCCGATCTCGCGCGCAGATTTTGCGCCCGCTTCGCGGCCGAGGAGGGCAAGAAGCTGCGCGGAATCGGCGCCGAGGCGCTCGCTCTTCTTTCCTCCTATGATTGGCCAGGCAATGTCCGCCAATTGGAGAATGCGCTGTTTCGCGCGGTCGTCCTCGCCGATGGCGATGAATTGACCGTCGCCGAATTTCCGCAGATCGCCGCGCAGGTCAAAGGTTTCGACGTGCGCGTTCCGGCCGCGCCGGCGCCGGCGGCGCACCAAGCCCCGCGCGCGGAAATCATCCGCGTCGAGCTGCGCGACCCGAATGTCATGGCGCTCCTCGACGAGGGAGGAGACTTGCGCCGGCTCGATCAGATCGAGGCCGACGTCATTCGCTTCGCCCTGGGCCATTATCGCGGCCGCATGTCCGCCGCAGCCCGCAAGCTCGGGATCGGCCGCTCGACGCTCTATCGCAAGATGAAGGATTACGGCCTCGGGACCGCGGCGGAGGAAAACGCCGGATCCGATGGCGCCGCCGCTTGACGCCAACTGGTTTTGATTCGCGCGAATCAGACGCGCCGAGCGTCGAGACGCAAGTAAACAAAAAAAGATCGGCGGGGCCTTGGCTTCTGTGGAACCGCTTCGATGCGAGGGCGTTGCAGCGTAACGGATTAGGGCGCGCGTGCGTTCGCGTGCGCGCGCCGTTGCTTTGAAATCGCAAAGAGCTTCATCGCCAATTCGAATCAGGCGCCGAACGGCTTCGTAAGATTATGGCGATCGGTTTCGGCCGGGCTCGATGAAACTGACGATCAAGAGGGAAGAAGAATGCGGGCGCCGGTGGAATGGAGTAATTTTCAATACGTGTCGGCCCTTGCGCTTCTTCTTAGCCTTGGAGGGGCGCCCGCGCGCGCCGAAGAGGGCGCCGCCGTTCCGGCCAGGACTCCGGGCGCGGCGCCGATCGAATGGCTTGAAAAGACTCCGACGGGCCTTCGAGCGGCGATCTCACGCGCCCCCGCTGGGACGGTCGTCGCCTGGGCAGGGGCGCCGGCGGGCTCGGTTCTCTTGCGGGGCGACTCTGCGGATGCTCCCGAAGGCGGCGACGCGCAGGGGGATCTGGACCCGACCATTACCCAGCCGCCGACGGCGGAGACCGAGGGAGGACAGGATCGTCCCGCCGCCTCGATCGAAACGCCTGCCGCGCCGGCCTCCGACTCTGTTGATCCGGACGCCTTCGCGCCGCCCTTGCCGCCGATCAATGCGGCTCTGAAGGCGGCGCTCGAGGCGCGCGCCCGGCCTGACTTCCGGGACCCGTTCGGCCCCCTTAATCGCAAGGAGCGGGAGGCTGTCGCGGCCTTCTACGCCGCGCGCGATTTCGCGCCGCTCTGGTCAACGGACGGTAATCCCAATCCTGAGGTCAAATCGGCGATGGAGCGGCTCGAGCGCGCTGGCGACGATGGGCTTGACCTCAAGGGTTTTCCGCGCCGCCCAGCTCTCGCCGGCTCCGATGAAGATCTCGTCCTGGCCGATATCGCCCTCAGCGACGCTGTCGTCGCTTATGCGCGCCAGGCCAGCGGCTCCCGCGTCGATCCCCATGCGATCTCGCCTTTGATCGGAGCAAAGCCCGAGGTCGCCGACGCCTCGATTATCTTGGCGATCGTCGCGAGCGCGGGCGAAGACGCCGGCGCTGCGCTCAAGGGATTCAACCCGCCGCAAAAAGCCTATGAGGCGCTGCGCGAAAAGCTCGCCGAATTGCGTCGCGAGCGCGTCCCGGCCGCGCGGGCGCCGAGCCTCCCAGCTGGCCCCGCGCTTAAAGGGGGCTTGCGCGCGTCGCGCGCGCCGGTCATCCGGGCGCGCTTGAGCCTCGATGGGCAGAATGGCGCTGCTGTGGCGAAGCCGTCACGGATCGAGGCCGAGATCCTCGCCAATATGGAGCGCTGGCGCTGGATGCCGCGCGACATGGGCGACTCGCGCATCGAAGTGAATATTCCCGATTTCGAGGTCGTCGTCATCGAAAACGGGCGCATCGTTCAGCGCAATCGCGTCGTCGTCGGCAAGGAGCAGACGCCGACCCCTATTTTTTCCAACAAGATGCAATTTCTGATCGTCAATCCCTATTGGAACGTGCCGCAATCCATCATCCGGAAGGAAATGCTGCCGAAGCTCGGCGCGGATCCGAGCTATTTCCGCCGGCTCGGCTATCAGGTCGCCTCTGTCGGGGGGCGGCTCAGGGTGCGCCAGCCGCCGGGCGAGCGGAATGCTCTCGGGCGGATCAAATTCATGTTCCCGAATGATTACTCGGTCTATTTGCATGATACGCCGTCGCGCGCGCTGTTCAGCGAGTCGAAGCGGGCCTACAGCCATGGCTGCGTGCGCGTCGATGATCCGTTCCGCTTCGCCGAAACCGTGCTCGGACGCGCCAACGGTTGGAGCGAGCAGCGCGTCAAAGGGCTGATCGGCGGCAAGGAGCGCTACGTCTATCTGCCGAACCCGCTTCCGGTTCATATCGAATATTTCACGACCTACGTCGACGAGTCGGGCCGTCTGCAATTGCGCGACGATATCTACGGCTATTCGCACCGCGTGAAGGCGGCGCTCGGGCTGGATAGCTAGCGCCTGTCCGCGAAGCCCTCCATACGCCTTGGCCCAGAGGCCTTGGACGCATGGAGACCAGTCGGCGGATTCGTGAAACCCTTTGCGTTATGTCCATGTGGCGGGCGACGGTCTTCACCCTCTTTCCGGGGATGTTTCCCGGCCCTCTCGGCGTCTCTCTCGCGGGCGAGGCTCTCGCTAATGGGATTTGGGCGTTGGAGACGCGCGACATTCGCGCCCATGGATTGGGCCGGCATCGCGCCGTAGATGATACGCCGGCCGGGGGCGGTCCCGGAATGGTGATCCGCGCCGATGTGCTCGCGGCGAGCCTCGACGCCGGATTTTTGGCTGGCGATCAGCGGCCTCGGCTGTTGCTGAGCCCGCGCGGCGCGCCGCTGACCCAGGCGCGCGCGCGCTCTCTCGCGGCCGCGTCAGGCGTAGTTTTGATCTGCGGCCGCTTCGAGGGCGTCGATGAGCGCGTAATCGACGCGCGGGGCCTCGAGGAAGTTTCAATCGGCGACTATGTGCTTTCGGGGGGCGAAATCGCCGCGATGGTCGCGCTGGACGCCTGTGTGCGGCTTTTGCCCGGGGTCATGGGCAAGGAGGCGTCCGGCGTAGAGGAGAGTTTCGAGGCGGGCCTTCTCGAGTATCCCCAATTCACCCGGCCGCGCGAATGGGAAGGCCGCGAGATCCCGCCGGTATTGCTTTCTGGCGACCATGCCAAGATCAAGGCTTGGCGCGAGGCGGAGGCTTTGCGGATCACGCGGGAGCGGCGGCCGGATCTGCTCGGGAAAGACGAGCGCGAGCCGGCTCCCCGAGGAGCGCCCGAGCGGCGCTAGCTCGCAGCGCCCGCTGCTCCCGTTAGGGTCGCGACCAGCAAAGCGAGCCCGAAGATCAAGACGGCGAGGGCGGCGCCGACCTCGAACAGGCGCCCCGCGACCAGAGCCTGCCAAGAGCTGGCCGTTGAATATTTGGTCGCGGTCTTCTTGGCGAATACGGCCAAGGACGCAAGCGCCCCTGTGGTCGCCGCCGCGCCGAGCGACATGGCGACGACCGCCCCGACGCCGGCAAGAAAGATCCCTTGCGCTGCAGCGAAAACGAGCACGAGAATAGCGCCGGAACATGGCCGCGAGCCAGCCGCCAGGACAGTCAGCAAAGCGGTCTTCCAGGCGAAGCCAGTGTCGAGCGTTCGCGGGTCCGGCGCGTGGAAATGGCCGCAGCCAGGGCCATGAACGTGGTCGGCGCTGCAATCATCGGCCGTGAACCGAGCGGAAAGGCCGCCTCCGGCGGGGGCGGCGCCAAACCCGGCGGATGCAAACTCGGGCGCTGCGATGGGCGCAGCCCGCCAGGCGGCGCGAAGCGCCGCGCCTTTGGTGAAGACAAGCGCCGCGCCGAGAGCGACGATGCCGGCATAGCCTACGGTCTCGATCACATGTGCGGCCGCCGTCATGTGCTTCGCGGTTGCGCCCAGGACCAGGGCCGCGACGCCGACGATCGCGATTGCAATAGCCCCCTGCAAGAGAGCCGCGGCCAGGGAGATGACGAGGCCGCGTCGCAAAACTCTTTCATTCGCGAGCATGTAAGAGGCGATCACCGCCTTGCCATGGCCGGGGCCGGCGGCGTGGAAAACGCCATAGGCCAGGCTGAGGCCGGCAAGACCCCAGGCCGATGCGCTGCTCTCTTTCGCCGCGCGGATAGCGCCTGTCAGCAGCCGATAGAATCCGCTCTCCTTGGCAAGGATCCAACCGCTCAACCCATCGACGCGGCCCACAGCCCCTTCGTTTGCGCCGACCGCGAAAGGATGATGCGCGCCTTGCGCAAGGCATTCGGAGGACAGCAGCAAGGCGACGCCGAGGAGAGCCCAAGGGAGGATCGCGGCCGCGCATTTGGCCGACTGCGCGCGCCGGCCCACAGCGGATTGGTCGACGGAAGTCGAAAGCGCATCGAACAGCAAGAAAACGGATGCGACGCGCTTCAATCGAGCCTCATGGACAGGCGATGATGATCGGGGTGGCGAGCTTGATCCCGAAATCGGTTCCCGGCGAAAGACCGCTGAAAAAGGACTCGCTAAGTTTTTTCGTCTCGTCGGCGGCCAAGGGTTTCGCGCCCATCACATTCGCCGAACAGCCCTTTGGCGCGCCGACGAAGCTGACCGGATCCTTGTTGGCAAGCTCGAAAGCGACGAAATAGGTCGGATCATAGACCTGCAGGGAAAAGGCTTTCGACGCGCTCGCGGGGGTTTTCAGTGGCAGCGTGAAGCGCAACACTACAAGCTTGTCGTCGCGTTCTTCCAGCGAATAGTCGGTCGGATCGCCAAATTCGACCTTCGCATTGGCGGCCTTGGCGTGGGTGAAGAATTCAAACTCGGCCAAATCCTCGACATTGGTCTTGGCGAGCGGCGCGAGCTCCTCCTTGGTCATGAGCTTGCCGTCCTTGCTCTGACCCTGCGTCACGAAAGCCGAATACATTTCGTCGAAGACCCAGGCGTGCCGAATGGCTTCGATTTGGCCCTTCGCTCCAAAAATCACTTGCTCTTGCGCAGACACCCAGACATGGGGGTGCGCCGAGGCGGCGGACGCAAGTGCAGCGGCGAAAATGACCGACAGGAAAAGCCTTGAGCAAAAACGCCGGCGCATGAACAGGTTCCGGGACCGACCCAATTTCCGGGCGTCGTCGCGCGGGGCGGCGCAGAACGCGTCGGCCAAGACGCTGATCAATTCTTTCGACTCCGACATGCGCCAATTCAATTGATGCGGCCTTGATCTCTGTCGATTGAAACGAATCAACCGAATGGGACAAGCGCCGCAACGAAGTTCCAAGACCTTTCTTAACAGCAGAAGTCTGGCCAAAGCGAGGCGCGCGGGTCCGCGCCGCCGATGCGACCCTAGGGATTCTTCAGTTTGCCGAGGCGGCGTTCAGCTCGCCTGGGACGTTTCAGCATCGGAAATGCCGCGCGCCTCGGGATAGGCGGCGTTGCACATGATGCCGCAAATGCGCGACAGCACTGCAACATAGGCCTTGGCGACGTCCTCATTGAAGATTTCGTCGCCCATCATCGTGCGGAAAGTCCACAACAGCGCCGAGAGGAAGGGCTGATAATGCTCCAGCTTGACGCCCGCCTTCCAATGCGTGACCCCGAGCTCCTGCATCGTGTTCAGCGTGTCGTGCAAGCGGTTCATCGAACGAAACAACATAGGCAGCGTTTCGGCGAATTTCAGCACCGTCTTGTCGGGGTCCTTGAAGAGCTCCTTCATTTCCGGGGCGGTTTCGAACAGGCGCGGGAAGAACACCGCGCCGAACGCCTTGGCGGCGTCGGTTTTCGCCTTCTCATAGCGCTGGATGATCATTTCGCTGCTGCCTTCCGGGCGCGGCGGGAAGATCCTCACGATCGTCCGTTTGACGATTTCAACTTGTTCGTTGGTCATTCATCCTCTCTCCATATGTCGCGCGCGCTGGGGATGACGCCGGATCGCGAAGCGATCCGGCGGGGGCAAACGGCTGCGCCGCTTATAGGCTGAATTGTCATCCGATTCGAGGCTTGGCTTGTCTCGGTCACGCGGTTCTCGCTAGAGCGAAGCACATAATGTGCCTGCCGGCGCGGCGTCGGCCAGATGCGACAAGCTTGACGCTATGCGCATCGATTCGGTTTGGGGTTGATCGCGGGCCTGCAATCGGGCATAGGATCTCCAAGCTTTGCAAACCGGCCGGGGACGGCCGGTTGCTTGTTTTGGGATTGGTCCGATGAAAGTCCGTAATTCATTGAAATCGTTGCGTGGCCGCCATCGCGACAATCAGCTTGTGCGGCGCAAAGGGCGCGTCTACATCATCAACAAGACGCAAAAGCGCTACAAGGCCCGGCAAGGCTAAGGGTTCGCTTCCGCGACCGGGAGGGCGTCCTTAAGGAGCCGGCCGGCTTTTTGGCCGCTGACCCTCGCCAATGCGTGTATGTCGATCTTGTCGGGGCTCCGCTAGGCGCTGATGCGCCTGGCCGCTTTGACCTTTGGGTCGGGTTTGTCTACCCTGTCGAAGATGCAAAGGCGGCTCTTTTTTTTGGCGGGCTTGGTCGGATTGCTGGGCGTAGGCCTAGCTGATCGAGATCCGGCTTGGGCTGGAAATGCGCAGAGCTTTCCAGGAGTCCCCGGCGACCTGCCGGATGGGTGGCGCGACCTCGGCCGCGACGCTTTGCCGATCCCGCCGCGCGGAAACTTCGATTTCGGCCTTGACGGATTTCGAACGCGGCCCGAGAGCGGATCGCCCCGAGGCGGCGCCGAACGGCAAAATTCGCTTGACGGCTCGGCGAGAAGCCCCGATCGCGCGAAAGAGACGGCGGCTGCGCGGGCGGCGAAATCCAAGGCGGCTCGGGCCGAGAACCTGAAGAAGGCCTTGGCCCCGCATGAGCCGCCGATCGCTCAGCGGCGGCGAATTCTCGACGATCTTTTCAGGCGCCTCCAGGCCGCCGCCGACCCTGAGGAAGCGCAAGGCGTCGCCGACGCCATCGAGCGCGTTTGGCTGCAATCGCGGTCCGATACCGCCGAATTGCTCATGCAGCGCGCTTTGGCGTCGATCCAGGGCCAGCATTATCCGCTTGCGCTTTCACTTCTCGATAAGGTGGTGGCCTTGGAGCCGGACTGGGCGGAGGCCTGGAATCAACGCGCGACCGCGCGTTTTCTGGCGGACGATTCGGATGGCGCGATGGCGGACATCGATCAAGTGATGAAGCTGGAGCCGCGCCATTTTGGCGCGCTCGCCGGCATGGGCCTGATTTTGCAGCGCGCCGGCCTAGACGAACGGGCTCTGCAGATTTTCAACAAGGCGCTCGAAATCTACCCTCTGCAGCCGGACCTTCAAAAGACCGTCGAAAAGCTCAAGCTCGAAGTCGAAGGCCGCGATATTTAGAACGGGTTATCGGACCCTTGCGCGCGGCGACCTTCCTTGCTCATGGCCAGGGCCAGCCGGGCGCCGAGGGAGGCGACCGAAACACGGGATTGATGATTTGCCCGGCTTTCGCAGCGATGGGCGCGCGCCGCATCGGCGCATAGGCGAACGCGCCTGGCGGCTGTCCTTGATAGAAGCCGTAACCGCTTCCGCGATAGTAGTGCGCATAGGCCGTCGGGTGTCTTCGCCTGTGCGCCCTGGCGTATAATCCATGCGGCGGCGTTCCGGATATTGCGATCGAGCCCCCCTCGGCCTGCACCAAGCTGAAGAGGCGCGCGGCGTTGCCCGGCGCGAGACGAATGCAGCCATGCGAGACGGGGCGGCCGAGCTGCGCCGTCGAATAGGTTCCGTGGATTGCATAGCCGCCCCTGAAGAAGATGGAATAGGGCATCGGCGTCATGTCATATTTGCGGGAGTAATGCATGCGCTGCAATGAAATCGGCCTGTAATGCCCGCGCGGCGTCACATAGCCGGAGCGCGCGGTGGACACCCGCCAGTCGTAATTGCCGCCATTGGCGCGCACATGCATGGTTTGCGTGCTGAGATTGATATCGATGATCGCCGTCGCATCGGCTTCCGCCAGTGTGAAAACGCTGAAAAAAATCGCGCACGCGCCGCCGACGATTCGCATAACGAGCCCCTTTGCATAAGGCCATGGGCGGCGAGAAGCGCCTTCTTCTGCTCGCGATCCCCCAGGCCCACCTTGCCCCAGAGGAACGGTCCCCCGCCTCGCCCATCGAGCCCTTCTCGGTCGTCCGTCTCTTCAAGAAGAAAAACACAAATTCGAAAGCCTTTAAGCCCTCGGCGTCACCCTTGGCGGCACACTGACCGCGCTAGCAAAATATTCTCTCACTTCGATATTTTCAGGTAAATCACTAAGCTTCGGTAAGGTTGCCACATATTTTTACTCTCCCGTAAACGTTCGGGACAGAATTCCTCATCATGGTTAATTGCGTTCTCTCCTTGCAGACGCAAAGCCTACCAACGCGGGAAAACGAATAGGTCTTGCAATCTCGCGCGCAATTCGTTGGCTCATTCTGGATCGATGATCCTCGCCGTCGCGTCGACTTCCCGGTTAAAAGCCGCCGCTTGTCTTCGGCTATCTTTATTTGAATGGAGAACAAATTCATCGATCAGGGGCCAATTGCTTCGCGCTTCCGTCTCGACGGGATCTGATCTAGAGCTTCTTTCCTCGAAGAAGTGATCGACTTTTTTGATACCGCGCCTAGCCAACTCAATTGATCTGGCGAAGTTCCTTGCTGATTGGATGCGCTTTCCGATCTGGACGCGCGCCGGCAGAAACCGATTTGAAAGGGCCTGCATGACTATTTTGCGGGGCGCGTTTGGGCTTTGCGCGCTGCTTGTCCTGGCTTGGCTGATTAGCGAGGATCGTTGGCGGCCGTCGCTGCGCGTCGTCCTCGGCGGCCTCGCGCTGCAGTTCGGCCTCGCCCTGATCCTGCTCAAATTTCCGCCGGCGACCGCAATCTTCTTCTCGCTGAACCAGGCCGTCGCTGCGCTGCAGAGCGCGACCGACGCCGGAACGACCTTCGTGTTCGGCTATCTCGGCGGCGGGCGGCCGCCTTTCGTGGAGACGAGGCCGGAAGCGAGCTTCATCCTTGGATTTCGCGCCTTTCCGCTGGTTCTCGTCATCAGCGCGCTTGCTTCGCTTTTGCTCTATCTTGGCGTCCTTCAGAAGATCGTCGGCGCCCTCGCCTTCGCGCTTAGGCATACGCTGGGCGTCGGCGGCGCGCTCGGCCTCGGCGCGTCCGTACATATATTCGTCGGCATGGTCGAGGCGCCTCTCCTGGTGCGCCCCTATCTCAAATCCATGGCGCGCGGCGAGCTTTTCGCCTTGATGAGTTGCGGCATGGCGGGGATCGCCGGCACCGTGATGGTAATCTATGCCAGCCTGCTCGGCCCGGTGATCCCAGACGCGCTCGGCAATATTCTCATCGCCTCGATCATCTCGACTCCGGCGGCGCTCGCCGTCGCCGCGATCATGGTTCCGTTTGCGCCGAACCTGAAAGAGTCCGGACATTTGGAAATCGCCGATCCGCCAACGAGCGCCATGGAGGCTATCGCGCGCGGGACCAATGACGGCGTCGGCTTTCTTGCCAACATCATCGCAATGCTCATTGTGCTCGTCGCCCTTGTCGCGCTCGTCAACATGAGCCTCGGTCTGCTCCCGCACCAGGGCGATCCTTTCACCCTGCAGCGCCTATTCAGCTTCGGCTTTCGCCCGATCATGTGGCTGATCGGGATTCCAAGCGCCGAGACCGAGGCGGCGGCGGCTCTGATGAGCACCAAGACGGTTCTCAACGAGTTCGTCGCTTATGTCGATCTTGCGCATCTTCCGCCGGAGGCGTTGAGCCCGCGCTCGCGCCTGATCATGACCTATGCGCTCTGCGGCTTCGCCAATTTCGGCAGTCTCGGGATCATGATCGGCGGCATGACCGCGATGGCGCCCGAGCGCAAGCGAGACATCGTGTCCCTGGGCTTTCGCTCGATCCTCTCCGGCACGCTCGCCACCTGCATGAGCGGCGCCGTGGTCGGAATGCTTGCATGATCGCAGTCGCAGCAATCGAGCGCCGGCGCGAGGATAAGGACTCGATCGATTCGACGCCGAGGGAAATCGCTCTAGAATGATGTAGTCATGCCAAGAGCATGTTCTTAAAAAAGTTGATCGACTTTTTCGATCAGAACATGCTCCAACTCTTTGAATTTGAGCGCTTCCCGATCAGATGATTCCATCTGATCGGGAAGCGCTCTAAGGAGGCCGTAATGAAACATCACGAACCTTATCTGCCGGCCGAAGCGCTCGGTATCGAAGACTGGGAAAGGGAGGAGCTGATTGCGCTCTGGTCCAAGCTCGAGGCTGAAGCCGCCGTCCTCGACATGAATCAGGCCGCCTCCGACTGCGGATCGGTTTGCTGCATCGGCGGCCATATCGCGCTTTCGCATGGCGTATCGGTTCGCGGCGCGCGCCGCTATGTGCAAGGCCATGCCCAGGCCGGTGGGCCGCTCGCCGCGCTCTTTTTTCCTGATCTGACCGTCAACCACCAGCACCCCGGCTGGCGGGCGAGAGGACCCGAAGCCGCGCAAGCGGTCCTCAATTTCCTGACGACCGGCGCTCCCGACTGGAGCGGCGTGATGCGCGGGACGCGGTGACGCCTGCCAATATGTCGAGCGACGAAAAAGCCCGCGCCGCTCTTGCGGCGAACCCGTTTCCGCCGAGCCCGTTCGTGCAGGTGACGAATGATGCGATCGTCATCAAATCCGGCTTTAGCGAGCAGCTTCTTCAGCTCCTTCGCTGGGTTCCGAATGTGCAATGGCGGCCTGAAAAGCGCTGCTGGACCGTTCCTTTGTCCGGCGCTGGAGCCGTGCGCGCCGTATTGCCCGAGATCTTGCGGCTGGCCGAGCTGACGCAGCCGCGCGGCGGTTTGGAGCAGGCCAGCGCCGATCCACATGAAAAACCATTGGCGCCGGATCTGTTCCGCAAGGCGGCGCGGCTGGTCTTTGGCGGCGATTGGCAGCGCGACGCCGCGCGCGCCTTGAATCGCGACGAGGTCGCGCTCGCCCGCTGGCTTGCGGGGGAGCGCGATCTCGAAGATCCTCAAACGCTTTTGAACGATCTGGTCGCGCTGATGCAGCGGCGCGCTGAGGACATTGCCGCCGAGGCGGATCGGCTCGCCGCGGCGATCGAGCAAGGGGACCAGTGAGGCCTCGGCGCGACTGAGCCCTTTTGATGAGGGAAGCTTACGCGCTCGCTATTCCGAGGCTCACTCTTTCTGCTCGGCGGGCGTTTCTTGCTCGGCTGGCGTCTCCGGCGCGACCGGCTCCTCGACCTCGGCTGGCGCCTCAGGCTTGAGCGGCTCTTCCGCTTTGATCGGAGCCTCCGGCGCGGCTGGCTCCTGGACCTTGGCGGGCGGCTGCAGATTGAGCGGCTCGTTCAGCGCCTCCCGCTTGACCGACGGCGGGTTCCATAGGCCGGTGAGCGCGTCGCGCTTCGGCGCATAAAGCCGCATGGTCAGGTTGAAGGGTCCTTTCGGCGCGGGAAGCCAGTTCGCCTCCTTCTCCTGGCCCGGACTTTCGTTCTGGAAATAAAGATCGAGCGAGCCGTCCGAATTGTAAGCGAAGGGTATCCAGCTGCTGAGGGCGAAGCGGTTCTGCGCATTTTCGACCTGGAAGCCATCCTGGTCATAGAGCGTCACCGACCAGAACGCCTCCACGGGCGGCAAGGCGCTCTTGTCAAAGTGGAGCCTGTAGACATTGGCGCCGTCGAGCGGCTTGCCGGTTTCGTCAACGAGATTGATCGGGTAGATCGCGTCCTCCGGGACGTTGGCGCCGAGGCCAAGCTGCGCGACAATGGCGCGCTTCAGATAGTAATCGCCATAGACGCCCATCGTATTTGTGTTCATGGACCAGCCGTTCACGACCGCGGCGATGGACTGCACTTTCCACTTCATCAGTTTCTGCGCATCTTCCGGCGCGCTCAGGAGGCCGCTGCGTATTGCTGGAGCAAGCTTGTCGATGTCGAAGCTCTTGCCGGGCTCGATGCCGATCCGCTTCAAGCGCGCGATGATCGGCTGATCTGTGAGATGCGGCGGCTGCAGCTTTAAAATTTCGGCGGCGTAGGCGAAGAACTGGGCAGCCGGCAGCCCATCGACTTGCAGCTTCGGCGGGGTCTTCATATCGACGCTTGGGTCGACTTTGACCGTGATTTTCTCGGGCGCCTTGCCCCATCGCGACAGCGGCGTCACCTTGAAGCCGGCCTGAATCTTGTGGACCGCGTCATAATCCTTCGGCCCATCCGTCTTCGTGCGTCCGATGATCCACACATAGGGCGTCGGCGCGTCGATGCGCTGCGTATCCTTGGGAAGCTTGAATTTCTCGATCAGCTTGTCGCGCAAGTCCGGCCGCCAGCCCGGCGGCGTGACGATGAAATTGCCCGCCTGCGTTCCCGTCGTGCGCCAGCCCGGCGAGGCGAAGGCGTCCGTCCACATGTCGAGCAGGGGAAGCAGATAATAGCGCCCGCCTGTGTCAGGAACCGAGACGATGACCGGCTCCTTTGTGAGATCAAGCCAGGCGATGGAGTAGAGCGTGTCGAAATTGGGCCGGACGACGGCTTTGAAATCCGCAGTCGGAAATTCGGGCACGTTCGCGAACGTGTTCATTGGACCCCGTCCCCACTCCTTGCCGGGCTCCACATTGGTAAGCTGCTTCCGGGTGAGGTCCATGGTCACAAGCGGATAGAAATAAAGATAGGCGTCGACCCCTATCGAATGCGCCTCCTGCTCGGTGATGATCGAGTTCTGGGTCGCCGTTTCGGCCGTCGCCATGGGCGCAAGCGCCGAGCCGAGGAAAAGAATCGATGTCAGCGCAAATGCTTTTTTATTCATCGTATACTCCAGCCGTCCTTTGAATCGGACGAATCGCGAGCTTCGTTTTTCCAGAGCGCTTCCCGATCGGATGGAATCATCTGATCGACAAGGAATCGCTCAGATTTGAAAGAGTTGGAGCAGGTTCTCATCGAAAAAGTCGGTCAGCTTTTTCGGAACCTGCTCTAAGTCGCAAGGCTTCTCCGGACGCCCGCCGATTTGATGGCGCTCTCTCTCTGGCGCCGGCAAAGTTCGAGAGAGACGCGGAAAGGCGGTGAGAATCGCTCTTGACCGGGAGCGTCGCCGGGCGGGACCATACGCTTCCAGGGCGCCCAACGGAATATTGAAGCTCGCGCGAGCGCGATAAAATATCTTAGGTTGAGTTCGTCAACCTAGGCTCATTCAAAGGTTGCGGCCGCGGCCTATAGCGGGAAGCTGAGGGAGGCGAAGATCGAGTCGCCCCTCACCCTGTTCTGGACGTCGAACTCATGAAACCATCGAGCGCCGATGCTAACCTGCTGCTTCTCCGTTGTGAACGTATAGGAGAGCATTGGCCCGACAGCCGCCACGCGTCCTCTGAAGGGACCAAACGCGTCTCCCACGCCGCTGTCATTGGTCACTTGCTGATAGTAATAGCCGCCGACGCCGGCGGCGAGGCCGGAGGACAGGTGCTGATTGAGCGCCCATTCGAAATGAAGCTCGGCGCCGCTTTGGTAGTTCGTGGCCGTATTGACTGCGTTGACGGTTATCCCCAGCGCGCCCGAGACCTCCGTCCCACCCTGACTGAGAAAAGTGTAGGCGCCCCTGAAATCGAGGCCAGGGCGGTTCAGGCCGGTCTGCGCAAGCCTGTTGGGATTATAGTTTCCGGTGGGCGCGAAGCCGGTCACGATTACGTTCCAGTGATGCTCGCCCGCCTCCCAGCCAAGAATGGCGGAGAAATAGGTGTCCGCCAGGCTGGTGACTTCGCCGCTGCTCGTGTTCAGGCTTATTGCGCCGGATGAATTCGTCGATGCGGTTTGAGCCGTATTTCTAAATCCGACGATGCCGGTGACCGCCGCGACCCCGGGCGTTCCGCCGAGAATCTTGACGTCTGAATACCATGCGGCTGTCACGACATCGGCGAGAAAATTGTAAGTGATCCTCGTGCTCGTATTGGCGGTGGGGTTTTGATAGAGATTCCCGCTGCCATGGTAGAGATAAAACTGGTCCCAGAAATAGCCGCCCGGCGGCGGCGTATAACCCGACATCGGCATAGAAAGGCCGAGCACATAATCGTTCAGCCCATATTCCGTCGCCTGCGACGGCGGACTGCTCGACAGGACTAGGGCGAGACTGAGCGCGCCCGATGCGATTCGCTTTGTGGACCATTTTGCCATGGCTCTTGATTTTCTCTTGGGGACGAAAGTCCCGGCTGACCGGTTCGACGGCGCGGTTCCTTATCGAAAAACAAAATTCGATAGTTGGCTAAGCTAAACCAATTTGCGTGCTTTGGATCGCCTGAGAACAGATTTCCTAAGCGAGTCGTAATTTGAGCACAGTGATTAACTGCGCAAATTTCGTCTCGCTCAATGGAAGGCGGCCCGACGAAAACCTGGCGTTTGGGTGTTCGCGACGCGCGTTTGCGCCGGCTGCGAAAATGCTCTAGCGCCAAGGCGCATCGAACCGAACGCAGGGAAATCTCTCGTGCGTCCCGCATTGCCCCTCATCGGCGGCGGCCTGGTCGTAGCGGCGGCTTTGATCGCGGCCGTCTATTTCTGGTCGCCTCACGCGAATCTGCGCGTGACGACCGGGCCGCCCGGCAGCGCCGCCTATCGCTTCATCACCGCATTCGCTTCGGTTATCGAGGCTGCGCATCCGCGCGTCCGCATCAAGCTCGTTCAGGTGGACAGTCTGGCGGCGAGCGCCAAGGCGATCGAGGATCGCGCCACGGACCTCGGCATTGTGCGCAGCGACGCCGCGATCCCGGCCAATGGCGAGACTATCGCCATCCTGCGCCGGGATGTCGTCGCTATCGTCGTGCCGGCCAAATCCAAGATCGACAAGATCTCGGCCCTCAGTGGGAAGACCATCGCCATCCCGCAAGGATTTTTGCAGACCAATAACGAGCAGACCCTTGATGCGATCTTAAGCTATTACGACGTCCCGGCGGCGGCCGTGAAGCGCGTCTTCCTGCCGATCGCCGAGATCGGGGCGGCGGTTCACGACAAGCGCGTGGCGGCGGTCCTCGCCGTTGGCCCGATGGGGCCGGGCGAGGTCGTCGACGTCGTCGGCGCCGTCAAGCTCGCGACCAAGGGCGCGCCGAGCATCCTCGCCATCGACGAGGCGGAGGCGATCAGCAAGCGGTTTCCGGGCCTCGAGTCGATCGACGCGCCAGCCGGCGCCTTCCGGGGCCGCCCGCCCATCCCCGACGATACGGTGACGACGGTCGCCATCACCTATCGCTTCGTCGCGCCAAACACGATGCTTGACGCCGTGGCGGGCGCGATCGCGCGATCGATTTTCAAGACCAAGGCCCAGCTGATGGCGAAAACCCCGCTCGCCAGTCAGATCGAGGCGCCCGACCCCGACGACAAGAATCCCGTCCTGCCGGTTCATCCCGGCGTCGCCGCCTATCTCAACAGCGGAGAGCAGAGCTTCTTCGACGAGTTCCAGCAATATTTCTATCTGGGCGGCATGGCGCTCAGCATGGCGGGCTCAGCAATTGCGCTCATCATCGGACGGCTCAATCGCAAAAAATCCGAACGCGATCTGCAGCAGATTGATCGTCTGATCGAACTCGCCGACAAGGCTCTTACGGCGCGAGCCCCGTCCGAACTCAAGAGCTTGGAGGAGGAACTCAACGGAATCATCGCCTGGTTCGTCAAGGGCGAATCTAGCGGGACAGCGGACTCAACCGCCTTTTCCATCGCCATCGCGCACGCCCAGCGCGCCATCGAGCAAAGGCGCGATTTTCTGCGGCAAGGGAATGGGCAGGGGGTGGGGCACGGATCAAAACCAGACGCGGAGCAGGGCGCGGCGCAGCCGATCTCGCAATAAGGCATTGACGGTTGGATTAAGGAAGACAGACATCAAGCCTCGATGCCACGGACTTCGAAACCGCGATCTCATCAAAACATCTTAAGACAGATCGTGAATGAATACCTGAACAGACGAAAAAATTGCGTGAGCTTCTTCTAAAGTAGACGTCTGCTTCAGGTGCATGACCTCATTTCGCCAAGCCACCTTCACGTTGTATAGATGAGGCGATACCTGCGGTAATGCTTTTGTATCATTTGTGGTCAAGCGCTCCTATACGCTTATTGACCTGGTCAAGAATGCGCCATCAAAACCCGGGATCAAACACCTAGATTCCCTGCCAGTTCGGCCGGCGTTTTTCGAGAAAGGCGGCGACCTCTTCGCGGAAATCCTCGCTGAGATAGCACATGAGAAGAAGATCGTCGGCGGGCGTTTGCAAACCTTCGTCGCGCAGCCGGAGCAAGGCTTCCTTGGTCGCCCGCAAGGTAGAGGCGCATGGCCGGAGATGAGACGGCCGAGCTCGAGCGCACGGGGCCGAAGCGCGCTCGCAGAGTCGACGATCTCGGTCAGGAGGCCGACGCGCGAGGCTTCCTCCGCCTCGACAACACGCGCGGTGAAGATTAAATCCTTGACGCGGGCGGGGCCAATCAAAGCTGCGAGCCGCGCATAATTGCGCAGGGACAAGCAATTGCCGAGCGTGCGCGCGATCGGCATTCCGAGTTTCGCGCCCCGCGCGCCGATGCGGATGTCGCAGCAGGCGGCGATCATCAGGCCGCCTCCCATGCAGGCCCCGGCGATGGCCGCGATCGTCGGCGCGCGGCAGCGCGCCAGGACGCTGAGCGCGGCCTCTATGCGCGCTTCATAGGCCAAGACGTCGTCCGCCGAGGCGAAGGAGCGAAATTCCTCTATATCCGTGCCCGCTGCGAAGGCTTCGTCGCCCGCGCCGGCCAGGATCAAGACCTTGATCGACGGGTCGCGGTCGACTCGGACGCAGATCTCGGCCAAACCTTCCTACATTGCGAAGGTCAGGGCGTTGCGCGCCCTCGGCCGATTGAAGGTCGCAAGAGCGATCCCATCCTCAATTTCTAACAGGAGGTCCTCTGTCATCTCGCCGAGCCCTTTCGATCCGCCTGAAAGCTATATGAGCCCAGTTCCCGTTGCGGGGATCGGAAGGCGCTCCGCCTCTGGCGGCCTGCCTCGGCCAGTTTGAATGGCGCTTCAACTCGGCTCTAGCCTATGGCATGCTCGACGAAATTTAGTGCGAATTGCACAGGTCCGAGGTCAAGCCCGTGCCGTTTCCCAATCCTTTCGACGATCATGCGGGCGCGGTCAAGTCGAGGGTCGCCGCATTCTATGTCATTCTCGTTTGCGCCAACGCCGCCGCTTGGATCTGGGCTTTTGTGGCCTTCGCCGATCGGCCAGTGCTGATCGGCGCCGCCTTCCTCGCTTATGTTTTCGGCCTGCGCCACGCCTTCGACGCAGACCACATCGCGGCGATCGATAATGTGGTTCGAAAGCTGATGCAGGAGGGCAAGCGGCCCCTCGCGGCCGGCTTCTATTTCTCGCTTGGACATTCGACCATTGTCGTGCTGGCCTCCGCCGCCATCGCCGCCACCGCCGCCGCGATGCAGGATAGATTGGCGGATTTCAAAGCCGTTTCAGGGACGTTCGGGACGCTCGTGTCGGCCTGCTTCCTGCTCGCGATAGGTCTCGTGAATCTTGTCGTCCTCAAAGGGATTTGGGCGGCGTTCCGGCGCGCCCGCAACGGCGAGAACATCGGCGCGGAGGCGCTCGACGCGCTCCTTTCCGGACGCGGGTTTTTCACCCGTCTGCTGCGGCCTCTGCTGCGCGGCGTAACGCGATCCTGGCATTTATATCCGATCGGCTTTCTGTTCGGTCTTGGCTTCGATACAGCGACCGAGATCGGCCTTCTCGGCATTTCAGCGGCGCAGGCCGCGCAAGGCATGTCTTTTTGGACGATCATGATCTTTCCGGCGCTTTTCACGGCTGGCATGACGCTTGTCGACACCACTGACAGCATTCTCATGGTGGGGGCCTATGGCTGGGCCTTCATTCATCCGATCCGCAAGCTCTGGTATAATTTGACGATCACCGCAGCCTCGGTCGCCGTCGCGTTTCTGATCGGAGGGATCGAGGCGCTCGGGCTGATTGGCGACAAACTGCAGCTCGCCGGACCTTTTTGGCGGCTGATGGCCGATCTCAACGACAATCTCACCAATTTCGGCTTCGCCGTAGCGGCTGTCTTCGTGCTGAGCTGGATCGTGTCGATTGCGGTCTATCGGTGGAAGCGCTACGACGACCTTCCCGCATCGGCCGAATAGGGTTTTGGGCTTTTCGGGCGAAATCCTGTTGAACTTCCCCCGGCGGCCGAGTTTGAAAAGCTTCCGACCGGTCGGAAGCTTTTCGGCTGTTCCGCATCGTAGCGTCCAGTCGGCGCGAGTCTGCGTCTTTTCCTCGTAACTCAATCCAGCGGATCCTTGTGACAATTTTCTTTTCCTGGGCCGGCGCGATTTGGTGGTGCGTGGCTGTCGCGCTTCTTTCCGTGAGCCTCATCTGCGGCCTGCTGCAGCCTTTCGTTCAGCGGCGGCGGGCCACCCATGCCGAGACGCCGCCGGTTTCCGCGATCATTCCGATCAAATGCCTCGATCCCGGCTTTGAGATCGCGCAGGCTTCGATGTTCGCTCAGGATTATCCGGACTATGAGATCTTGATCAGCGCCGCGGAACAAGACTCACCCGCGCTCGATGCGGCGCGACGGGTCGCCGGCGTCCATCCGGCGCGCGCCTGCCGCATCCTGCATTCGGGCGCCAAGGCCGCCGTCAGTCCCAAGCTCAACACTCTCGCGGCGCCGCTCGCCGAGGCGCGGCATGATTTTGTTTTCTCGAAAGACTCCAACATGACGCTGGAGCCGGGCGCCATGACCGCTTTCATGCGAAATTTTTCCGAAGGCGTCGGCCTCGTCGTCGCGGTTCCCGTCGCGGTGCGGCCCGAGACTATCGCCGGCAGGATTGAAGCCTTTTTGATCAACGGACATGCGCGGCTCCTGCTCACCGCCTCGGTCCTCGGTCTCGGCTTTGGGGTCGGCAAGGCGATGCTTTTCCGGCGCAGCGATCTCGCCAAGGCGGGCGGCGTCGCCATCATGAGCCACATGCTCGCCGAGGATACGGCGCTGTCCATGGGATTGGCCCGGCTCGGGCTTCGCACGGTCTTCTCGCATCGCCCGGTCACCCAGGAGATCGGCGCGCGAAGCTTCCGCGAGATCTATGAGCGCCAGGTCCGCTGGAGCGTGATCAGACGGGCGAACGAGCGCTTCTCCTATCCTCTGGAGCCGCTGGCGAGCCCGCTTCCGGCGGCTCTGGCGGGCGCGCTTGCGGCGCCGCTTGCGGGAGCACCCGCATGGCTCGGCTTCTGCGCCACCTTGTTTGGATGGTTTTGCGCCGAGACGCTCTTCGCCGCATTGAAGGGATGGGAGGTTTCGGCCTGGGCGCCGCTGGCGTTTCTTGGCCGCGAAATTCTAAGCCTGACCGCCTGGCTTCGCGCCTGGACCACGCATGACGTTGTCTGGGGAACGGGCCGTTTCGACGCCCGCCGCGGCGCCCGCGAAGGGTAGCGCTGTGGGCCCGGGGGCGCCCGGTAAGGGCAAAATCTCAGGCGCCGCCGGCGCTGCGCTGCCGAACGAAAGCGGTCCCGAACACATAATCCCACCAGGGCGCGCTCACGCCGAAGCCGCGCGTGGGATCGCGGAAATGATGCAGCATATGGGCGCGCCGCAAGGCGAGGCCGACGCGCGTGCGCGGCTCGCCGTGATGCACATAGTAGTGAATCATATCATAGCCGAGATAGCCGATGATGAAGCCCATCAGCACCGGATAGACCAGGGGCAGGCCGAAGATGGAGCGTAAGACCGTATAGGCGATCAGCATGATCGGTCCGCTGAGCAGCGCCGGCATGACGAGGCGGAGCGGATCGTTAGGATGAATATGATGCACATCATGGATCAGGAAATGGATCCGCGCGCCGATCGCGCCCGGAAACTTATAATGAAACAGGAACCGATGGCCGAAATATTCGATCAAGGTCCAGATGAAATAGCCGAGCGCCGTCGCGGCGAGGACGCCGAGCGCGTCGAAGGACCGCAGGCTGAGGACGGCGAGGAGAGCGACGACAGGCACATAGATGAAGAGCGGAACCGACCAATGCACGCGAGACATTTTGTCGAGCACGGGGTTTTCGAAAAGCCGCGGCGAGGCGCGCAAGGCTTCGCTGTCCCTTGTAAGGCCGTAGCCCGTGTCTTCTGAGGTCTCCGCCATGATGATCGATCTAGCCCGGAAAAATACGATTCCGTAGTCCTAAACCATTTTGTCCCGGACGGGAAACCGAGGCGTCGCCTTGGAAATGCGGCAAATCATCCTTGCCGTCGGGCCTTGCCTCCCTCAATGCGCCAGCGCGAGCTCAAAGAGGCTGAACAAATTCTCGGCGTCGGTCCAAACGTGACGCGCGGCCCACCCGGCGCGCGATGCGAGGTCGCCAAACTGCGCAATCGTATATTTGTATGAATTCTCGGTGTGAATACGCTCGCCCTTGGCGAAATCGAAGCGACGCCCGCCGACATCGACGGTCTGCGCGGCGAGGCTCACGAGATATATCTCTATCCGCCCTTCGACGGCGTTGAAAAGGGCGGCATGGCCAAATCGTTCGAGGTCGAAATTGGCGCCGATTTCCCGGTTCAGCCGCGCCAAAAGATTGAGGTTGAATTCCGCGGTCACGCCCGCCGAGTCGTTGTAGGCAGGAATGAGCCTCGCCAGATCCTTTTGAAGATCGGCTCCAATGAGGAGCCTCGCCCCAGTCCCGAGACTCAGCGCCATGCCCCTGAGGAGAGCGCAGGCGTCGTCATGGCCGAAATTGCCGATTGTTGAACCAGGAAAGAAGCCCAGGCGCGGCCGCTTCGCGAGCCCCTGCGGCAGGATCAGAGGCTGAGTGAAGTCGCCCTCGGTCGGTATGATGCGCAAGGCCGGAAACCGCGAGGCCAGCCTCGCGCAAGCTTCGTCGAGCGCGCTGCGCGACACGTCGATTGGGACATAAGCGGCAAGGGTCGGCAAGGCGTCGATCAGGATCTCGGTCTTGCGGCTGGAGCCCGAGCCGAATTCGACCAATATGCTTCCGGGCGGCGTTTGCGCGGCGATTTCACCGACGCGCGCGGCGAGGATCGCCGTTTCCGTCCGGGTCGGGTAATATTCAGGCAGTTCGGTGATGCGCTCGAAAAGCGCGCTGCCTCGCGCATCGTAGAAAAGATAGCAGGGCAGGGCCTTTTGCGGCAGCGACAACCCCTCAATTGCGGCGCGCAAGAGATCGTTGCTCGGCGCGACAGCGGCCGTCGGTCTTGTAGCAAAGCTCATCGTCAGGCTTCGTCGGCGAGGCGCAGGCCGCAGAATTGCCAGCGCTGATGCGGATAGAAGAAATTGCGGTAGGTTGCGCGCGCGTGCCCGTCTGGGGTGACGCAGGACGCGCCGCGAAGAACCTGCTGATTGCACATGAACTTGCCATTATATTCGCCGAGCGCGCCAAGGCCGGCGCGATAGCCCGGATAGGGCGCATAGGCGCTTTGCGTCCATTCCCAGACATCGCCGAACATTTGCGCAAGCCCTTCGCCCAGAGGGGCCGCGAGTGGGCGCAGCGCGCCCTGGTCGAGCATGTTGCCGCAAATCGGAATTTCAGCGGCGGCGGCCTCCCATTCGAATTCCGTAGGCAGGCGCTTACCGGCCCAGCGGGCGAAGGCGTCCGCTTCGTAAAAGCTGACGTGACACACGGGCGCGGCTGGATCGACATTTTGCAACCCCCAAAGGGTCATCTGCGCCCACCGCCCGTCGCGTTCCAGCCAATAGTGCGGAGCGCGCCAGCCCTCGCGCTGAACCGTCGCCCAACCGTCGGCGAGCCAAAAGGCGGGTTTGCGATAGCCGCCGTCCGCCATAAAAGCGAGCCATTCGGCGTTGGTCGCGAGGCGATTGGCGAGCTTGAATGGCCGCAGCAAAATCTCGTGGCGCGGCGTCTCATTGTCGAAGGCGAAGCCTTTCCCGGCATGACCGATCGCCCGCACGCCGCCTTCGAACGCGGTCCAGGCCAGCGCCGGCGCGTCCTGATGCGCCCGGAGCGGAGGACCCTCGCGATAGGCCGGGCGCAGCGGGTTGAGCGCAAACAGGCTCAAGATGTCGGTGAGCAACAGTTCCTGATGCTGCTGCTCATGGTTGACGCCGATCTCGATGCGTTTCGCGATCTCGTCCTCGTTCGCGAGGCCGCGAGCGAACAATGTCTGCAAACCCTCGTCGACGTGGGCGCGATAGCTTCGCACCTCAAAGCAGGTAGGCCTCGTCAAAAGCCCGCGCAGCGCGCGCGGTTGGCGCTCTCCTAGCGCCTCATAATAGGAATTGAAGCAAAAGTTGAAACGCTCGTCGAATATCCGGTAGTCCGGCAAATAAGGCTGAAGCACAAAAGTCTCGAAAAACCATGTGACATGCGCGAGATGCCATTTGGTCGGACTCGCGTCTTCATTGGCCTGGGCCGCCTGATCTTCGACGCCGAGCGGCGCGGCGAGATAAAGCGAGAGCCTGCGGGTGCGAAAAAGCCTCGCCTCCAGCCCTCCCTCATCCGGCGTCGAAAGCGTTTGACTCGTCTGAGCTGCGGTCTGCGTCATCATAGGCACTTGTCGAACTCCCCCTCAACGCATGCTCGGCTTTGCAATGGGTTACAGTATTGTTCGGCATGCCCCGACGGAGGCAGGGTAAGCAACAGATTCAGCGTGGCGCCGGCTTTGGCCCGCTCGCCGCGAGCCTCAGCGTTCGAACGCAGGCCACAGGCTTCGGGTTCCGGCCTTGCGACGGCCTGTCGGGACGCACGGGCGCCTTTAGAAGATTTTCAGACGCCGGCGGTCCGGCTTAACCGTTGAAGCTTCGGTTGATGAACAGGCCGATTGCGACGCCCGCCGCAGCGGCGGCGACGCCGATCGAGACCGTCTCGGCGACCGTGCGTGAAACGTTGCGTCCGCCTATCCCCGCCCGCCCGACGCCGAGCGCGGCCAGAAGCGTTATGGTGACGACGGCGGAGACGATCCTCGCCTGGGGGACGGGAAGCAGGAAAAAGGGCAGCATCGGCACGGCCGCCGATAGAAAATCCGCGAGCAGCATCCATAGGGCCTGCTCCAGTGGGTTCAGCGCCGCCTCCTCGGGGCCGGCTTGCAGCGCCAACAGCAGGTCCTTGAGCGCCTCGGGATTGCGCCGCACCGCGCTGGCGAGCGCGGCGCTTTGCTTATGCGTCAAGCGGGCCGCGGCCAGTCGTTTCGACAGGAGCGCGGCGATCGCGGCCGCGTCGGAGGCCAGCGCCGCCTGAAGATGCGCCTGGCTCGCTTTCATTTCGTCTCGATTCGTCTCGGCGTCGAGATAGGCGCCAGCCATCATCGAGACAGCCGCCGCCACCGCCCCTGACGCGCCGGCGACAACCACGGCGGCGCTGCTCGACGTGGTGGCGGCGACGCCGAAGACCAAGCCAAAAATGGAGACGGTGCCGTCCTCCATTCCGAACACTATGGTGCCAGCGGAGGCGAGCAGGGAACGCTTCAGCCTGAGCAGGATCGGGGCGATCGTCATCTCTTCTTCCCCTGCGCCGGGAGCCCGCTCTCACGCAGATCGCGAGGCTTAGTCCTGCTGATCAGGATGGCTCTAAGATTGCGCCCGGCGGCGCTTCGCCTCGCGCATGAGATTGAGGCATTCGAGGGTTGAGGCCATGTCGAGCGCGCTGAAGCCATCGACCTGATAGTCGAGGTCCGCGCCCGCATCGAGCAGCTCTTTGAGCGCCTTCGCCTTGCCGGCGGAGGCGGCGTACATGAGCGCCGTCGAGCCATTGACGTTCGTATGGTCGAGATCCGCGCCCGCCGCGATCAGCAAGGCGACGATCTCGGGATCGTCGCCGACGCAGGCGAGCCAGAGCGGCTGGCTGCCATCGCTATTGCAGGCGTCGACGCGCGCTCCGGCCTGCAACAATTCAGCGACGAGAGCGGGCGGACCCTGATAGGCCGCTCGCATCAAGGGCGTCATGTCATTGGCCGCGACGGCGTTGACGCCGTCAGGCGGAAAACCTTGCGCGACGAGAAAAGTCTGCAGAGCGTCGCTCAGCACAGAAGTCGGAGTCTTCTGATCCATAAATGGCGCTCGCTAGAAGATAAAAATATTCCCAGGTCGGGTAGGGGCGATAGCCGAAGCCTTATCAAAGGCTCTTTTTCCAGCCTTCGTAGCCGCCGTCGAGGCTATAGACCTTGGTGAAGCGAAAGTCTGCGAAAGTCTTCGCATAAACTTGGCTTGCATTGCCGTGATAGCAATAGATGAGAACCGGCTTATCTTTCGGCGTTCCCGAGAGGAAGTTGAATATATTGGCTTCGGTGACATGTTCGGCGCCGTCGATGTGGCCGCCCTCATATGATCCAGGGTCCCGCATGTCGAGCACCAAGGCCTCGCCGCCCGCCAACAATTCGCGGGCGACGTCGACGCCGACTCGCTGGAAAATGGCTTCCTCGCTCATAACTGCCGCTCCTTTTTGCAGAGTGCCTGATTTTACGTCAGCAGCCGCGTTCTCGCCTTTTGTGTCATTTGCGACATCCCGATGAGCGTAGGGCGGCAAGGTTGTGATCCGCGTGTCGACAAGGGCGCGACCCACGGTGAAATGATAGAGCGAGGCGAAGGCCGCGTCTTTCAAGCCGAGAATCTCATGCAGCGAGTCGTCGAAATAGCAGCCGATTCCGGTGCCGCGAAATCCGAGCGTCTCCGCTTCCAGATAAAGGACGTGCCCGAGAAGGCCCGCCTCCCAGTGCAACTGCTTGTAGCGCCATGGTTCGGCGCGCACGGCGCCTTCGAATTCGCTGAGCATTCCAAGCGCGAAGCAACCGTCGGACGCGATCGCCTGATGGCAGTTCAGGGTCCGCGCGGCTTTGGCGCAATCGCCTGACAATAATTGGTAGAATTCGAGCTGGGGAGGCGCGTGCTCGGGACGCTTCCAAAGAAACTCCGCGCGCAGCGCCTGACGCAGCCGCATTTCGGCATCGGGATTGCGGATGAGGATATAGAGCCCCGGATCCAGTCCATCGACGCGATGGATGAAGAAAACCGGATGAATCCTGGGCGCGTAGGGCCAAACGTCCCATGGCGCGACATCGCGCGCAAGCAGGCGATCGATCAGATGGTAAAAGGCCCCGGCGCCCATTCGCGCGGTCCGATCGAAGCCCTGCGCGCTGCGGCGGTTCAAAATAACGCTCGCCGCCGACTCGGAGGAGCCCATGCCTATGGGCGGGAAATTTCCCCGGTAGCGCGGCTCCGGGACCGCGGCGGTTTTGCGCGTCGCCGCCGAGGCCTCGTCTATGACCGGCCATTTATACATCGGATGTCGGTCGAGGATATTGGCGCGGCCCGTCCATCCGCTCGCGTCCGCGGCCAAGCCGGGCTCGGTTGCGGCGAGCTGGGCGATCTGCGAACCCTGGCTGATCCGTAAGATGAGATCCGGCGCCTCCTTTTCGGCGCTGCCGGCGTAATCCTCGTCACGGTCGAGCCCAAGGAGCGTCGCGATTTCGCGGCTGCTCAGCCCTTCGACCATTTGCGCCTTCCAGCCGAGCGCGCCGGCGGCGTAGCGCAAGGCGCCAACCGCATGGCCTATATCGAGCTGGCAGTAGCGGAACGCGCGTTCGCCATATTTCCACGCCTCGCGCCAATGGATCGAGGACAAGCCGATCCACAGCTGCGGCTCAGGCGTCGCCGCCTCCGGGCCGAACGCGCATCTTTGCTCGAGGCTATGGTCGCGGCTCACATAATGATGGACGCCGTCTTCGAGGCCAGGGAGACGCCGGCTCAAAACATAGGCTTCGGTCGGATGGAGATTGCCGCTGGATGGCGCGCAGCGCAAGGCCCACCGATCTGGGCCATATTCTTTCCAGGCGGCGAGCGCCATGGAGAGCTGCAGCAAGGTCCCAAGGGAGTCGAGATCGAACGGGGCGGCCGGCTTGCTGCGGTCTCCGTAGATCTCCGAAAATGACGTCTCGACCCGGTCGGCGCCCAAGGGGAGAAGAACGCGGGGCGCCCCGGAATATTCGCGGAAAGGGTTCGGCTGCTCGGACCAATCCAGCGTTTCAGGTCCGGCCGCGTAGCGTTCGAGACGATGCTTGGTCCGCTGATGATAGGCGAGAATGACTTCCGCGGCGTTCGCGGCCGGATTGGGCGCTGCCGTCATGGCGCGTCATCCTGCGCGTCGGCGCGGTCCGTCGGCGCGGTTGCGACCCGCCGGCAGGTTTCGAGGTCGGCGCCCTGGGCCTGCGGAGCGCTTAACCCGATCCACGCGTCGACATGGGCGGGATCGAAACCGATCGCCCGCACGCCCTCCGCCTCCATCAGCGGACGCCGGATCAGGATAGGCTCCGCGAGCATCAAGGCGATCGCGCTTGCCGCATCGAGCTTTTCCGGGTCAACGGCGCCGGACTTCACCTTTGGCGCCGCCCGATTGAACCATTCCGCCACCGGCCTGCGGCCAAAAAAGCTGAGCAATTGCTCAGCGGTCCATGGCTCCCGCAACAGGTCGCAGACGCTTAGCGTGTGTCCCGCAGCCTCCAGCAGCCTTTTTTGCCGGGCGTTATTGGCGCAGCCAGGCTTTTCGAAAAAGACGACATGCGCCATCGCACCCATTCCATCATGTCATGCGGCCGAAGCGCCCTACGCGTCTTGCCGGGCCGCCTCGGGCGCAGCGCGCCGCAACCAAGCTTAAGCGCAGGCAAACACGCCACAAGGCGATTTTGCCTCGCTATTGACGCGTCCAGAGCTTTTTGCGATCAGCCGAAATTGAAATCGCCGAGTTGCACGAATTCGCTCTTCAACCGCCCGAGCAGCATGTCCACCTTGCGGCGGACGACCTCCACGGTGAGCGGCTTCGTCAGAATTCCATGCGCGCCGCCCCCCTTGGCTATCGCCTGCTTGGCGAGAGGAGCTTCGGCGTTATCGGCGACGATGACGATTTTGGCCTGAAGAAATTTTCCCCCAATCTCCTTAAGGACGTCGGGGCCCTTCGCCTCGAGGATGTTCAGGCCGACGATCAGCAGGTGCGGGATCGACTTTTCCGTTTTTCCGTAAACCACCTTTTCCGAAGCTTCGAAAGCTTCCTCGACCGACGCGAACTCATGCGTCTCGTTGTCGTCCTCCAACATGAACTGCAGGATCGACCCCGTTATTCCATCATTGTCGATGATGAAGACGCGCTTGTTCTCCACCCTACGTTCATTATCGACGCCGATCTGCATGTTGACCTCGTTCAGAAATTTAACGTCCTGCGTCACGGTATCGGCGCGCGGCGCCATACCCTGGCGCAAGAGAAAGCAAATTCCATACCCCTTTGCAATCTATGTTTGCGGCCGCCACATTGGCCGGCGTCGGACAAGACCGCCGCCGGAGGGACGCGTCGGCGGGGATTTACCTGTGTTGTTCGTGACAGCCAAACCCCGATGTCGGAATCGGGACAAGCCCAAAAGCAAGTCCCGAACGAAACCGCTAGCTATATTTTTCAATGACTTATGAGCGCCAGAACATTTGGCATGCCGATTGCGAGAAGGGCTGCGGGGATACGTCGCCGATATCGAAGGCATATGACGTGTCGTGTCCCGCGCCGCCATGGCGCGTCGATGCCTTAATAAAAAGGGCTCGAGCGTCCCGGGTTCACGGTCAATAGCAAAACGGCCCAAATGGAGAAGTGAAATATGCGCCAGATTGCATTCTACGGTAAGGGAGGTATTGGCAAGTCCACCACCTCGCAAAACACCCTCGCCTGTCTCGCTGAGCAGGGACATAAGATCCTCATCGTCGGCTGCGACCCCAAGGCTGACTCGACCCGCCTGATCCTTCACAGCAAGGCCCAGGACACCATTCTCAGCCTCGCGGCGGCGGCTGGTTCGGTCGAGGACCTCGAGATCGAGGACGTCATGAAGGTCGGCTATCTCGACATCAAGTGCGTCGAGTCGGGTGGACCGGAGCCAGGCGTTGGCTGCGCGGGTCGCGGCGTCATCACCTCGATTAACTTCCTCGAGGAGAACGGCGCTTACGAAGACGTCGACTACGTTTCCTATGACGTGCTCGGCGACGTGGTTTGCGGCGGTTTCGCCATGCCGATCCGTGAGAACAAGGCCCAGGAAATCTATATCGTCATGTCGGGCGAGATGATGGCCATGTATGCGGCCAACAACATCTCCAAGGGCATTCTCAAGTACGCCAACTCCGGCGGCGTGCGCCTCGGCGCGCTCGTTTGCAACGAGCGTCAGACCGACAAGGAGCTCGAGCTCGCTGAGGAGCTGGCCAAGAAGCTCGGCACCTTCCTCATCAAGTTCGTGCCGCGCGACAATATCGTGCAGCATGCTGAGCTGCGTCGCATGACGGTCGTCGAATACGCCCCCGACTCCAAGCAGGCGGCGGAATATCGCGATCTCGCGACCAAGATCCATGCGAACAAGGGCAATGGCATCATCCCGACCCCGATCACGATGGACGAGCTCGAAGACATGCTCATGGCCCATGGCATCATGAAGCAGGTCGACGAGACGCAGATCGGCAAGACTGCGGCCGAGGCTGTGGCCTAATCCTTGCTTCAACATCTGAGCTGGCCCCTCTCCGGAGGGGCCAGTGCTCGGCTTAAATCGCGACTTAGGAGATTGGCATGAGCCTATCAGCACCTGAAACAATTGAAGAAATTAAGCAGAGGAACAAGGAGCTCATTGCCGAGGTCCTGGAAGCCTATCCGGAAAAGAGCAAGAAGAACCGCGCCAAGCACCTGAACCAGTTCCAGCAGGGCGGCAAGGATTGCTCGGTCAAGTCGAACATCAAGTCGGTCCCCGGCGTGATGACGATCCGTGGCTGCGCCTACGCCGGTTCGAAGGGCGTGGTTTGGGGCCCGATCAAGGACATGATCCACATCAGCCATGGCCCGGTCGGCTGCGGCCAATATTCCTGGGCGGCGCGCCGCAACTATTATATCGGCACGACAGGCGTCGACACCTTCGTGACCATGCAGTTCACCTCGGATTTCCAGGAAAAGGACATTGTCTTCGGCGGCGATAAGAAGCTTGCCAAGATCATGGACGAAATCATGGAGTTGTTCCCGCTGAACCATGGCGTCACGGTTCAGTCGGAATGCCCGATCGGGCTCATCGGCGACGACATCGAGGCGGTGTCCAAGCAAAAGTCGCGCGAATACGGCGGCAAGACCATTGTTCCGGTTCGTTGCGAAGGCTTCCGCGGCGTTTCGCAGTCGCTCGGCCATCATATCGCGAACGATTCGATCCGCGACTGGGTGTTCGACAAGCTGGAAGGCAAGCCCGCCACTTTCGAGCAGACCCCCTATGACGTCGCCATCATCGGCGATTACAACATCGGCGGCGACGCCTGGTCTTCGCGCATCCTGCTCGAGGAGATGGGTCTGCGCGTGATCGCTCAGTGGTCCGGCGACGGCTCGATCGCCGAGCTCGAGGCGACCCCGAAGGCGAAGCTCAACGTGCTGCATTGCTATCGGTCGATGAACTACATCTCCCGTCATATGGAAGAGAAGTTCGGCGTGCCGTGGGTCGAATATAACTTCTTCGGGCCGAGCAAAATCGCTGAATCGCTCCGCACGATCGCGAGCCATTTCGACGACAAGATCAAGGAAGGCGCTGAGCGCGTCATCGAGAAATACCGCGCTCTGTCGGATGCGGTGATCGAGAAGTACCGTCCGCGTCTCCATGGCCGCAAGGTCATGCTTTTCGTCGGCGGCCTGCGTCCTCGCCACGTGATCGGCGCATATGAAGATCTCGGCATGGAAGTTGTCGGCACCGGCTATGAATTCGGCCATAACGACGACTATCAGCGCACGACTCACTATGTGAAGGACGGCACGCTGATTTACGACGACGTGACCGGCTACGAGTTCGAGAAGTTCGTCGAGAAGATCCAGCCCGACCTGGTCGGCTCCGGCATCAAAGAGAAATACGTCTTCCAGAAGATGGGCGTTCCCTTCCGCCAGATGCATTCCTGGGATTATTCGGGCCCGTATCACGGTTATGACGGCTTCGCCATCTTCGCCCGCGATATGGATATGGCCATCAATTCCCCGATCTGGGGTCTCACGAAGGCCCCGTTCTAATCTCCGCTTAAGCCCTCCCCTTCCGAGGGGAGGGCGTCCGTCGGAGTGGAAAGAGACAAGCAGATATAAAGGATTTTTTGGTATGCCTCAGAACGCCGATCACGTTCTCGATCACTTCGACTTGTTCCGCCAGCCGGAATATCGGGAGATGCTCGCGAACAAGAAGAAGAACTTTGAAAATCCGGTCGCCGATGCGGAAGTGCAGCGGGTGGTCGAATGGACCAAGACCCAGGAATATCGCGAGAAGAATTTCGCGCGTGAGGCGCTCACCGTCAATCCGGCCAAAGCCTGTCAGCCGCTCGGCGCCGTGTTCGCTGCGGTCGGTTTCGAAGGCACCGTGCCCTTCGTGCATGGCTCGCAAGGCTGCGTCGCCTATTATCGCAGCCATTTTTCCCGGCATTTCAAAGAGCCCAGCTCTTGCGTCTCGTCATCGATGACGGAGGACGCGGCTGTGTTCGGCGGCCTCAACAATATGATCGATGGGCTCGCCAACACCTATAACCTCTACAAGCCGAAAATGATTTCGGTTTCGACCACCTGCATGGCGGAAGTGATCGGCGACGACCTCAACGCCTTCATCAAGACCGCGAAGAGCAAGGGCTCGGTTCCCGAAGCCTATGACGTTCCCTTCGCTCACACGCCCGCCTTCGTCGGCAGCCATATCACGGGTTACGACAATGTGCTGAAAGGCATTTTCGAGCATTTCTGGGGCGGCAAGGCCGGCACGGTCGAAAAGCTTGCGCGGGTGCCGAACGAGACCATCAACTTCATCGGCGGCTTTGATCCTTACACGGTCGGCAACCTTCGCGAGATCAAGCGCATCTTCGATCTGATGGGCGTCGAATACACGATCATCGCTGACAACAGCGATGTGTGGGATACGCCCACCGACGGCACGTTCCGCATGTTCGACGGCGGCACGACGATCGACGAAATGAACGCTGCTGTGCACGCCAAGGCGACCGTCTCGATGCAGGAATACTGCACGGAGAAGACGATAAAGTACATTGAGGAGGAATGGAAACACGAGACGGCCTCCTTCAATCATCCGATCAGCGTAGCCGCGACCGACAAGTTTCTGTTGGAAATTTCGCGTCTCACAGGCAAGCCGATCCCGGACCAGCTGAAGCTTGAGCGTGGTCGTCTCGTCGATGCGCTAGCTGATTCGAGCGCGCATATTCACGGCAAGAAATTCGCGATCTACGGCGATCCGGATTTGTGCATTGGGCTCGCTGAATTCATCATGGAATGCGGCGGTGAGCCGACCCATATCCTCGCCACCAATGGCGGCAAGGCATGGGAGGCGAAGGTTCAAGCGCTGTTGGCCTCGAATCAATTCGGCGCGAATTGCCATGTCTATCCGCTGCGCGACCTTTGGCACATGCGGTCCTTGCTCTTCACCGAGCCGGTCGATTTCCTGATCGGCAATACCTATGGGAAGTATCTGGAGCGCGATACCGGAACCCCGCTGATCCGCATCGGCTTCCCGATCTTCGATCGTCACCATCACCATCGTTATCCGGTGTGGGGATATCAGGGCGGTTTGAACGTTCTGGTCTGGATTCTCGATCGTATCTTTGAGGTGATTGACCAAAACACGATCGTGCCGGCGCATTCCGACTTCAGCTACGACATTATTCGTTAATCGCCGGAGGCGTCTGAAAAATTCTGCGGCGGGCATCGAACTTGCTTTAGTTCAATGTCCGCCGCATTCAGTTCCGAGGGGTGTTTGCGCTTTGGAACGCCACATAGCCCGGAAGGCCGTATTGGCGTCAAGCGCTTTTGATCGGAACATTTGCATTCCCCAGCGCCTTTGCAGCGCATGGGCGAGGAGAGTGAAATGAGCAGTGTTTCGGCGACAGTTCAGGACGTCTTTAACGAGCCCGCTTGCCCTAAGAATGCGGCGAAGTCGGAGAAGGAGCGCAAAAAAGGCTGCACGAAGCAGTTGCAGCCAGGCGGGGCGGCGGGCGGATGCGCTTTTGACGGCGCAAAGATCGCGCTGCAGCCGATCACTGACGTTGCGCATCTTGTGCACGGACCGATCGCCTGCGAAGGGAATTCCTGGGACAATCGCGGGGCCTATTCGTCGGGTTCGACCCTGTATCGGACAGGGTTTACCACCGATATGAACGAAACCGATGTTGTGTTTGGCGGAGAAAAGCGTCTCTATAAAAGCATCAAGGAGATTATCGAAAAATATAATCCCCCATCTGTTTTCGTATATCAAACCTGCGTTCCCGCCATGATCGGCGACGATATTGACGCAGTGTGCAAGGCGGCGTCGAAGAAATTCGGCAAGCCGATTGTTCCGGTTAACTCGCCCGGCTTCGTTGGGCCGAAAAACCTCGGCAACAAGCTTGCCGGCGAGGCTTTGCTTGCGCATGTTATCGGCACAGTCGAGCCCGAATATACGACGCCTTATGACGTCAACATTATCGGCGAATATAACCTCGCCGGCGAAATGTGGCAGGTCGAACCGCTCTTGAAGGAGATCGGCTTTCGGATCTTGTCCTGCATCTCGGGCGACGCGAAATATACCGATGTCGCCAGTTCGCATCGGGCCAGGGCCACGATGATGGTCTGCTCGAAGGCGATGATTAACATCACGCGCAAGCTCGAAGATCTCTACGGAATTCCTTACTTTGAAGGCTCCTTTTACGGCATCGGCGATATGAGCGATTCGCTGCGTCAACTTGCGCAGCTGGTCATTGATCGCGGCGCTCCGCCGGAATTCATGGACCGCGTCGAAGCGGTGATCGCCCGCGAAGAAAAGCGCGCGTGGGACGAAATCATGTCCTATCTGCCGCGCCTGAAGGGCAAAAAGGTCCTGCTCATCACCGGCGGCGTCAAATCCTGGTCGGTCGTGGCTGCGCTTCAGGAGGTCGGCATGGAAATTGTCGGCACCAGCGTCAAGAAATCCACTAAGGAAGATAAAGAGCGCATCAAGGAATTGATGGGCGAAGACGCTCATGCTTTCGACGATATGTCGCCGCGCGAAATGTACAAAATGCTGAAAGATGCGCGGGCGGACATCATGTTGTCGGGCGGCCGTTCGCAGTTTATTGCATTGAAAGCGAACATGCCATGGTTGGACATCAACCAAGAGCGCCATCATGCCTATTCCGGGTATCGCGGGATGGTCGATCTCGTTCGCGAGATTGATAAGGCGCTTTACAATCCGATCTGGGAGCAGGTTCGCACGGTAGCGCCTTGGGCGAAGGCCGCGGACAGCTGGCAGGCCAAGGCGGATGCGGAGGCTGCCCGTGAAGCTGCGGAGCTCGCCGCCGATCCGGTTAAGGCCGAGGCGAAGCGCCGGGCGAAGAAGATCTGCAAGTGCAAGACAGTCGATCTCGGGACGATCGAGGACGCTATTCTCGCGAATGGCTTCACGACGGTCGAGCAGGTCGTCGATACGACGCATGCGGGCAGCGGCTGCACGAGCTGCCGCGGCACGATCGACGGCATTCTTACCGGTTTTGCGGAGGCTGCGGGACCGGTCGTCGAACTGACCCCGGAAGAGGCCGAAGCGAAGCGCCGGGCGACGAAAATTTGCAGTTGCAAGGAAGTCGATCGCGGCACGATAGAAGATGTGATCCGCGCCAAGTCTTTGACAACCGTTGCGGAAGTGACGGAAGCCACGGAAGCGGGCAGCGGCTGCACCGGCTGCTGCGATGACATCGACGACATCCTGTCGGAAGTCGTGGCGCCGATCGCGATCGCAGCGGAATGAGGTGAGGCGATGGCTACCGTCACTATTGGTAAGAAGGCCTGCACGGTCAATCCGTTGAAGATGAGCCAGCCGATCGGCGGCGCGCTCGCTTTCATGGGAATTCGCGACAGCATGCCGCTTTTTCACGGCTCACAGGGCTGCACGTCATTCGGACTCGTGCTCTTCGTTCGTCATTTCAAGGAAGCGATCCCGCTTCAGACGACGGCGATGAGCGAAGTGGCGACGGTGCTTGGCGGCTATGAGAATGTCGAGCAGGCCATCGTCAATATCTCGAATAAGCAAAAGGCCCGATTGATCGGCATTTGCTCAACCGGCGTGACCGAAACTAAGGGCGACGACGTCGACAGCTATATCAAGCTCGTTCGCCAGCAACATCCGGAATTGGACGATGTTTCTCTCGTCTATGTCTCGACGCCGGATTTCAAGGACGCTTTCCAAGACGGTTGGGAGAAGACTGTCGCGAAGATCGTCAAGACTCTGGTCAAGGACCCGCCGGAGGATGTCGTTCGGGATCCGAAGAAACTCGTCGTGCTTCCGGGCTGCCATATGACGCCCGGAGATCTCGACGAATTGCGCGACATTATCGAAGCTTTTGGCTTCGAGCCTTTGTTCCTCCCGGATCTTGCGGCTTCGCTCGATGGGCATATCCCGGACGATTTTACGCCGACAACGCTTGGCGGGATTTCTCTGGAAGAGATCGCCGATCTCGGCAATGCGTCCCATATCATCGCCATTGGCGAGCATATGCGCCTGGCCGCCGAAGCCTTGAAGGAAAAGATCGGCGTTCCTTATAGGCTTTTCGACCGCATTATAGGCTTGCTGCCGACCGATGCGCTCTTTGCCCATCTTATGGCGATCAGCGGACGCGACGTGCCGATGAAATTCAAGCGGCAACGCAGCCAGCTTGTCGACGCCATGCTGGATGGTCATTTTCACACTGGCGGCAAAAAGATCGCCGTCGGCCTGGAGCCGGACTTCCTCTTTGATCTTTCAAGCTTTCTCGTCGATATGGGTTGCCAGATCGAGGTTGCCATTTCGACGAACTCTGTTCCAATTCTTGAAAGAGTTCCCTCTGAATCCGTGCTGATCGGCGATCTCGAAGATTTGGAATCAATGGCCCCTGGATGTGATCTTCTGATTACTCACGCGCATGGACGCCAGGCTTCAGAGCGGCTGCATATTCCGTTGTTTCGGATGGGTTTGCCGATCTTCGATCGTCTAGGCGCCGGTCACATTACGGCCGTCGGCTACCGCGGCGCGCGGGATCTGATTTTCGATATTGCGAATACGTTCATCGCCAACGCCCATGTGGCGACGCCGGACACCTGGTATCCGCATCCCACAGGCGACTCTGAAAATAAGGCCTTTACGACGACGGTCGCGCATTAGATTGGTCTTCGGCCAGATCGCTTTTGTAAACAAGAACGGAGCCCGCATGAAAGTCGCGTTCGCCACTCAGGATCTCTTAAGGGTCGATGCTCACTTCGGCTGGGCCAAAAATATCGCAATCTACAATGTCTCGCCCGACGGACACGAATTTATCGAAACCATCGAGTTCAACGGCGACCTTCAGGAAGACGGCAATGAGGACAAGCTCGAGCCAAAAATAAACGCGGTAAAGGATTGCGCGATTTTATATGTCGCCGCTATCGGAGGCTCAGGCGCCGCCCGCGTGGTCGCGAACAACATTTTCCCGATGAAAGTCAAGGAGCCTGAGGCGATTTCCGAGCTCTTGACTAAATTGCAAGATGTTCTGAAGGCGCCTGCGCCGCCGCCATGGCTCCGCAAAGCCATGGCGAAAAGCGGCGAAAGCAAAGAAGAAGTCAATTACGAGGATTGAGGCTCAACATGTCCGAAGTAGCAGTAGCGCCGGCAAAGCCGGCTGCGATGGAAACAGTATTCGTAAAAGAATTGATAAAACAATGGCGCGCGCAGGACATGCACGGGGCTTGGGACGGGAAATCGGATTACGATTTGATCGAGCCTTACATTGTGAATAAGGCGAAGCGCAAGGAAATTCCGCTTGTTGGCGATCCGGATCCCGAAACCCTTTGGAGGCTTGAACTCTTCTACAACGCGATCGGTCTCACGATTGAACGCGCGACGGGCTGCATGGTCTCGCCGATGATGAAGATGTCGCATGAAGGGTTCGGCCGCATGATCTTGATGGCCGGCCGGCTGATCGTGGTCAATAAAATGCTTCGGGATGTGCATCGGTTTGGGTTCGACAGTCTGGAGAAGCTCGCCGAGGAAGGCGATAAGGCCGTGGCCGCCGGAACCGATATGATCAACAAGTTTCCTGAGGTCGCGAAATATTGATGTTTGGCGAAGGAGCCGGAGGTTGGTTGCATGAGTGAGGCTGATGAATTGAAGGCGGAGATCAAAAAGCTTTCCGCGAAGGCCATGCAGGCCAAGATGGACTTGCATGATCTTTCTGAAGAATTGCCGATCAATTGGCAGCAAATTCTTTCAGTGGCGCAGCGCGCTCATGACTCCTTTGAACTATTGGAAAGCAAGCGGGCGGCGCTCAACGCTTTATCGCCCGCTTAAGCGCCCGATCTAGCTAAAGGAATGAGACAATGGACGAAAAGGCAACGCGCGACGGGCGCATGTGGGAGCCAGAGTTCCTGACTGCCATTGATCCGGACACATGCATTGGCTGCGGTCGCTGTTATAAAGTCTGCGGCCGCGATGTCATGACTTTGAAAGGCGTCAACCATGATGGCGACATCGTCGAGCTTGAAGACGAAGACGACGATGATTTCGACCGCAAGGTGATGGCGATGAATGATATCGGCGCCTGCATCGGCTGCGGCGCCTGCGCCCGGGTATGTCCAAAAGATTGTCAAACTCATACCAAGGCGGGCGAGCTGGAGGAAATCGGGGCTTAGGCCATGCGATTGGTTGGGACATTAGAGGAAAATTCCGGCGGTGCGGCGAGCTGTCTTGAAGCTTCGGCTGCGCCGTCGGAACAGAGCTTCGATCGTCATGTTTTGGGTCGTATTTTCTTGCATTCCGCAGCAGAGGCGGCCCGTCTAGGAGACACGATCGCGGACCGGCTTGGCGTCGATCCTGACGAATTTGCCGCTTTGGCGCGATATTTATGCGTCGATAGTTTTGTTGAGAGCGCTGGCAAGAGGGAATTGGCTCCCGAAGATGAGGAGCTGATGGTCCGCACTTTATTGATGCAAAATCGTTCGGCGGATGGATCTGTCGGGCAATGGCTGGCGAGCATAGTCGCGCGACGGGCCTTAGAGAGCAATCATTTATGGGAAGATCTCGGGCTTGCGACCAGGGGGGATCTTTCAAAACTGCTTCTCCGACATTTTCCCGGGCTGGCTGAGAAAAACACACGAAACATGCGTTGGAAGAAATTCCTCTATCGCGCGCTTTGCGAGGCGGAAGGTTTTTCTATGTGTCCATCGCCGACTTGTGATTCTTGTGCGGAGTTCCACATTTGTTTTGGCGACGAGTCGGGCCCATCCGCCCTGGCGCGGACGGCCCGGAATGGCGGCGCCTGCTGAGTGAAGGCGACGCAAAGCTGGATTAAAAGATGGCTCAAGTCCAGTAGCGTTAGAATATGTGCCTGATGGTGACTGCTCAGGCCTTTGGCGTGTGGAAATTCGGCGCAGGGCCAAGGGCGCGGTCTTTTGGCTGTCGCGCCTTGTCTTGGGTCTTATCTGCGCCTGCCTAAGGATTGCGCAGCGAAATTCGGGTCCGTCGCTGGTGGGGAGAGAGTCGCCCCAGCGGAATTGAGACTCGTGTTTGACTACAATCAGTTTTACTGCTGTCACCGTTGCGACGCATGTCCGGATCACGACAGCGCCGGGTATTAGCCGCATTGAACGGAAAATCATACGGTTAAGGCGTGGCGTGAGAATTGCTTTATTTAGAGCGTCAAGTGAATGGCAAGGAGGCTCCCTGATGATTTCCCTTACCGACAGCGCGCTTAACGCTGTGAAGAGTGCACTCGTTCGTTCCGGGAAAGACGGGGCGGGTTTCCGTGTGAAGGCCGAGGCAGGCGGCTGCGCCGGCTATAAATATCAAATCGGCTTGGACGCTGAAGCCCGCGATGGGGACATTGTGGTGGACGCTGGCGACGACGTTAGGGTTTTTGTCGACGCCCTTTCGCAGCCGCTCCTGTCTGGCATGCAAATTGACTTCGTCGAAAGTCTCGAGGGCGCCGGATTTGTCTTCGAGAATCCCAACGCAACAAATTCCTGCTCTTGCGGCAAGTCATTTAGTTAAGGGGCGTTTTATGTTGAACTCTGTTCAAAAGGTCGACGTCAAAGATGACGGCGCTGCGGTTCAGGATGCGGCCGATGGCGCAGACCTCGTGGCAATAGAACGCCGGAAGATTATTGAAGCGACATTGGCGAGCATTCGCCCGAATCTCCAAAGGGATAAAGGGGATTGCGAGTTGATTGACGTGCAGGGCGACAAAGTCTTCGTGCGCATGACCGGCGCTTGCGTCGGCTGTCAATTGTCGTCGATGACTCTCAATGGCGTGCAGGCGAAGCTCGTCGAAGCGACAGGGCGGATGATCCGCGTCATCCCGGTCGGCGGCAATTTGCCCCATTTGTGAGGGCCTGATTTTCTGAGCTTTAAGAGCTAGGCAACTGCTCGTTCACTCTTTGGATTGACGCCTTGGCCTTGGTTGTAAGGCTGGAGTGCTTCATCTATGCCCGCGATGATCAATGTCATGTCTGCGGCGCCGCGAAGTGGATCGCCGGCGTCTATCGTCCTAAATGACACGACCTTGCGGGACGGGGAGCAGGCGCCCGGCGTAGCGTTCACGATCGCCGAAAAGGTCGCGATTGCTCGCGTGCTGGCTTTGGCCGGGGTGCCCGAAATTGAAGTCGGCACGCCGGCGATGGGCGCGGAGGAAATATCGGCGATCAACGCGATCGTGCGCGAGGGTCTGCCTCCGACTGCAATCGCTTGGTGTCGCATGCTGCGCTCCGACGTGGACGCCGCGGTGGCGTCTGGCGTGCCCATGGTGAACGTTTCCGTCCCGGTGTCGGATGTTCAGCTGAAGGCGAAATTCGGCGCAGGACGCGATCACGCTCTGAGGCTGATTGCCGACGTGGTGCCTTATGCGCGAGACAAGGGGCTCGAGATCGCGGTCGGGTGTGAAGACGCGTCTCGGGCGGATATCGATTTCCTGCTGCATGTTGGAGACTGCGCCGCGCGCTCGGGCGCTCGGCGCATTCGGTTCGCCGACACGCTTGGGGTCCTCGATCCTTTCGCCACATATGCGATGATCGAGCGATTAAGACGGGCTTGCGATCTCGAAATCGAAATCCACGCGCATGATGATCTAGGCTTGGCGACGGCGAATACGCTTGCTGCGCTGAGAGCGGGAGCATGTCATGCGAGCGTGACCGTCGTCGGCCTGGGCGAGCGGGCGGGAAACGCGCCGCTCGAAGAAGTCGCCGTCGCGGTGGAGGTGCTTTACGGCTATCAGAGCGGGATCGACCTTCGCCGGCTTTCGGAGGTCGCGGAAATTGTCGCGCGCGCCGCCGGTCGCGCGATTCCCGAGGCGAAGGCGATCGTCGGCGGCGCTGTTTTCACGCATGAGTCCGGAATACATGTCGATGGCCTTTTGAAAGATCGGCAATGCTACCAGGCGCTGGATCCCGCGGTTCTTGGCCGCAGCCATCGCATGGTTTTAGGAAAGCATTCTGGTCTCGGCGCGGTCAGGAACGCTCTAAGGGAGCTTGGCTTCGACGCGTCGCCGGATGACGCCAAAGTCGTCTTGACGGCGATCAGAGCTTACGCTCAGCAAACGAAAGCCGGGGTTTCCAGGGATATGCTCATGAGTTTCTATCAAGCGGTCAATGGCGGCCGCTCGCGCTCAGCCAGCTTGCTTTCGCCTGATGTGGCGGCGTTGCCGCATTAGAGGATACGGTTGTGAGCGACGCCGCGTTTGCGGAGGCCGTTTCTTTATTGATCACGGCGCTTTTGTCGTGATAGGTGGAGCCGCGGTCGTGGGAAATGACGTAACGCTTTATCATGGCGTCACGCTCGGCGGCGTCTCTTGGGAGACTGGCAAACGGCATCCAACGCTCGAAGATGGCGTGCTTGTCGGATCGGCGCAAAGATCCTGGGGCCTATCATCGGATCAGGATCTCGGATCGGGGCCAATTTGGTCGTCATCGAGGATGTGCCGCCAAGCATCGCCGTCGTTGGCGTTTCTGGGCGGATCGTCCGGGACGTGCGCGATCGCCGGAGGCTCGCAGGGGGACGGATCGATCTGGAGCATCACCTGATGCCGGGTCCGGTCGGCGACGCGATCAGATCCCTGCTGGACCGCATAGAATTTCTTGAAGCGCGTTTAGCGCATTTGCAAGGCGAAGTCGCTGGCTGGGCGCGCCACCCGCGCGCCGCCGTCGAATGATTGGCCGTTTTTAGAAGGCGCATGTGTCATGAGTGAGACTCTGAAGGCTCTACAGACTCTTTCTTCCGCGGAAGATTTCTTCAAGCTGCTCGAAGTTCCCTACGATGCAGACAAGGTCAATGTTGTCCGCATGCATATCATGAAGCGCATGGGCCAATATCTGGCGACGGAAGACCTGGATGGATTGCCGGACAATATCGTCCGGCAGCGCTGCCGGACCACTCTCGAGCGGGCGTATGAAGACTTTCAGAAATCCGATCCGCTGAAGGAGCGCGTGTTCAAGGTCTTGAAGGAAGCCGTCCAGGAAAAGGCTCCCCCAGCGCCGCCGCCGGTCGTGCCGTTTTCGGATCTGCTGAAATAGAGAAATCTGACGCTAGCCGCCTAATATTTAGGCGTAGTTTTTGAGCCAGCTTGGCGTCCTGTGTTCGGGCGGTCATTTTGGGGCGCGTCGGCGTCCGGGCCCTCGTGAGTGGTCTGGGATTTGCTCGTTCCCATTTTGGACAATCGTTGAGCGAAGGCGAAAGGCAATCCATGCATATTGTGGTCTGCGTCAAGCAGGTTCCCGATTCGGCACAGATCCGTGTTCATCCGGTCACGAACACGATTATGCGGCAAGGCGTGCCGACGATCATCAACCCATATGATCTTTTCTCGCTCGAGGAAGCGTTGCGGCTCCGGGATCGTCATGGCGGCGAGGTGACTGTCGTGACCATGGGGCCGCCGATGGCCGATACGGCTTTGCGCAAATGTCTGACCTTTGGGGCCGATCGGGCTGTGCTGCTCACGGATCGTTTCTTCGCAGGCTCCGACACTTTGGCGACGTCTTACGCTCTGTCGTTTCTGATTGCGAAAGTGACTGAGAACTGGGGCGCGCCCGACCTCATTTTTTGCGGCAAGCAGACAATCGACGGCGATACCGCGCAGGTCGGTCCGGGCGTCGCCAAGCGGCTCAACTTATTGCAGCTTACCTATGTGGCGAAGATCGAGAGCTTTGACTTCGAGGCCCGGGAAATCACGGTTCAGCGGCGCGCCGAGGGCGGCATCCAGATATTGAAAACCAAGCTCCCGTGTCTCATCACCATGCTCGAGGGCACGAACGACATCCGTCGCGGCAGCATCGAAGACGCCTTGCGCGGCGCGCGGGCGGAGATCATCACGTGGAGCGCGGCGCAGGCGGGAATTCCGGACTTGACTTTATGTGGATTGCGCGGGTCGCCGACGATCGTGAAGAAGGTTTTCGCACCGGCTGCGCGCGATGAGAAGGCGTTCCAAATCGACGTTGCGGACAAGTCGCCGAGCGACATTTCCGAAGCGTTGATCGCGGAAATCGCCAAGAGGCAGCCGGCTCTCGAACGGGATTTGCTCAAAGGGGCTGCGGGCTATTGATGCGCATTTGTATTAAGGGAAGCTTCCTATGAACGACAAGGCCAAAGCGCCGGCGGCGGCAGGAAAAAGCCGGGCCAATCAGAAAAAGGAGCTGCCGGACCACCTGAAGAGCTACAAGCATGTGTGGGTCATGCTCGAGCTCGAACGTGGCGTCGTTCATCCGGTTTCCTGGGAGCTTTTGGGGGAGGGGCGCAAACTCGCCGACCAACTCAAGGTCGATCTGGGTGCCGTCGTCCTGGGGCCGCCCGAAGGCACCGCGGCGGCCGTGACCGACGCCTTCGCCTATGGCGCCGACGTCTGCTATGTCGTCGAAAATCCTTCGCTCGTCGATTACCGAAACGAGCCCTACACGGCGGTGATGACGGAGCTCGTACTTAAATATCAGCCGGAAATTCTTTTGCTCGGCGCGACAAACCTTGGGCGCGATCTCGCAGGCTCGGTGGCGACGACGCTGCTCACCGGCCTGACGGCGGATTGCACCGAGCTCGCCGTCGACGCCGACGGCTCGCTTGCGGCGACGCGGCCGACCTTTGGCGGCTCGCTTCTTTGCACGATCTATACTCTGAACTATCGGCCGCAGATGGCGACGATGCGCCCGCGCGTGGCGCCGATGCCGATCTATCAATCGGGGCGCACGGGCCGGATTGTCCGCCATGACGTCTCCCTTCCGGAAGAGGACATCATCACCAAGGTTTTGGCCTTCTTGCCGGATGGAAGCACGGACAAGGCGAACCTCCCTTACGCGGACATCGTCGTGTCCGGCGGCCTCGGGATGCAGAATGCGGAAAATTACCAGTTGGTGCGCAAGCTCGCCGAGACTCTGGGCGGCGAATGGGGCGGGTCGCGACCGCTTGTTCAAAAAGGGTGGATCACTTCGGACCGCCAGATCGGCCAAACCGGAAAGACGATCCGGCCGCGCCTTTACATCGCCGCGGGAATATCAGGCGCCATTCAGCATCGCGTCGGCGTCGAGGGGGCCGATCTGATTGTTGCGATCAATACCGACAAGAATGCGCCCATTTTTGATTTCGCCCATGTCGGAATCGTCGCCGATGCGGCCGTAGCGCTTCCGGCGCTCACGGAAGCGTTTCGCAAACGTCTGTCAGCCGCGGCCGCCCGGCCTGCGGCCGAATAACGGGAGCTCACAATGGCGCAAGAAAAATTCGATGCGATCGTCGTTGGCGCCGGCCCTTCGGGAAACGCTTGCGCCTTTACGCTCGCCACGCGCGGCCTGAAGGTTCTTCAGCTTGAGCGCGGAGAATATCCGGGCTCAAAGAACGTTCAGGGCGCGATCCTTTACGCCGACGCGCTTGAGCACCTTATCCCGGATTTCCGGGAAGATGCGCCGCTCGAACGGCATATCATTGAACAGCGCATTTGGATGATGGACAACCGCTCCTATTGCGGCGCTCATTATCGTTCTGAGGATTTCAATGAAGAGCGGCCGAACCGCTACACAATCATTCGGGCGCAATTCGACAAGTGGTTTTCCCGCCGCGTGGTTGGGGCGGGCGCGCTCGTCCTTTGCGAGACGACGGTCCTCGAACTCGTGCGCGACGGCGATGGCAAGGTCATTGGCGTGCGCACCGATCGCGATGGAGCCCCGATCTTCGCAGACGTTGTGGTCCTGGCCGAAGGCGTGAGCGGCCTCATAGGAGCGCGGGCTGGCCTTCGCTCGGTGCCGCCGCCGGATACGGTCGCGCTCGCGGTCAAGGAAATGCACTTTTTGCCGCGCGAGACGATCGAGGCGCGGTTCAACTTGCAAGGGGACGAAGGCGTCGTCATCGAGGCCGCCGGCACAATCACCAACGGCATGACCGGGACCGGCTTCCTTTACACGAACAAGGAATGTATTTCGATTGGCATCGGCTGTCTCATTTCGGATTTCGCCGACAAGGGCCAGACCCCTTATGGCCTGCTCGAATCCTTCAAGGCGCATCCTTCGATCAAACCGCTCCTGGCCGGATCGGAGGTCAAGGAATATGCCGCGCATATGATTCCCGAAGGCGGCTACAAGGCGATTCCGCAGCTCTTCGGCGACGGCTGGCTGATTGTTGGCGACGCCGGCCAATTCGTCAACGCGGTTCATCGCGAAGGCTCCAATCTCGCCATGACGACGGGTCGTTTCGCCGCTGAAACGATTATGGATTTGAAGTCGCGAAATGCGCCGGCGACGGCGGCGAATCTGGCCAGCTACAAGGCGAGGCTCGACGAGTCCTTCGTGATGAAGGATTTGAAAAAGTATAAGAACCTTCCGGGCGCCCTGCACAATAAGCATCTGTTCACAACCTATCCGGAACTCTTGTCGAAGGCGGCGCAGACGTGGTTTCGGGTCGACGGCCTCGACAAGAAGTCGAAGGAAAATGAAATCGTCAAATCCTTCTTCAAAACCCGTCGCATCAAAGGTCTCCTTGGCGACATGCTTGGCATGGCGCGTGCTTGGCGATGAGATAATGACAATTTGGCGGCGGCAAGCCGACACTCGGTCATGTCATATCCGTGCTATGAAAGGAGCGAGCGATGAATGTTGAAACCGTGGTCCGGGTCGAGGACAAGCTCTTTCAAAACCGCTATCTCGTGGATGCCGGACGTCCGCATATCACGGTGACGCCGCATAGCGTTCCATCGCCGCGGCTTTTGTCGTTGACCCGCATTTGCCCGGCGGGATGCTACGCTCAGACGGATTCGGGCCAGGTCGAAATCACCACCGATGGGTGCGTGGAGTGCGGAACGTGCCGCGTCGTTGCGGAGCCGACCGGCGAAATAACCTGGAACTATCCCCGCGGCGGCTTCGGCGTCTTGTTCAAGTTCGGCTGAATGGGGCCTCCTTCGGCCGTGGGCGCGTATGTTTTGACTGGCCGCGACGGCTTCGGTCATCGCGAAGGCGCGTCACAGCGCCAAATCGGTTGCAGCTACATGCTCATGACTGTTGCCGGGATATTAGAAGCAGAGCCATCCAACGCCTAAATTCATAAGGCTTTCGCGAGATTGCTTCTGCGGCTGATCTCGCGATTGCGTGCGATAGGTGCTGAGTACGAGCCGGATTGGCTTCAGGCTGTCTTCTCGCGTTGTCGTCAGCGGCGGGTTGCTCGCCGAAGGGTCCGGCCTAGGAGCAGCACGGCCCGGGCGTTGAGGGCCGGAGCTTCGCATCCGAAGCCGAACCAGCGGCGCGGAGCTTCTGCTTCTCGCATGATCGCATGTCTCGCGATTGCAATCATTGCGTCGGGGGTGGCGCATGAGAGGCCTGGAAAGACATTGTCGAGAGTCATCGGGCGCCGGGCATAGGTTTTGGCGCGATGTTTGACCAGATATGCGGCCAGTCGATTCGCGCGCACATGCAGGGTCGTTTCTAACTGCGCGTCAAAAGGCGTTGTTTGGCATGGCATAGGCGGGCTCCAGAAGCTGGAAACCTCTATACGGTATTAAAGCCTATGTAAAGGTAATTTTACCTATAGGCCGGCCGGCAAGGGCCGACCTTACCTTCGGCGCCATTGACCGGATCGCACAACCCCTTGTATTTCCGCCGCCCATTCGATCTGCACGCTCCGGATCGGCGCCGCATTATGGCTTTCGAGATCGAAGGTCCCCGGCGCTGAACCGCGTTGGATCCGCTTTAGATAGCGCTTGCCGTCAGCGGTGCGCACGGCGGCCTCCCAGCCGACAACCTCATCAGCGTCGGCGCCCTGACGCCAGCATATGATGACGTCGCCAGGGTCATAGCGCGGCCACATGCTGTCGCCCTCCACCAGAAAGGCGATGGCGTCCGGGGCGATTGGAAACGGAACCTCGATTTCATAGAGGCCCTCAGGGGGGATTTGCTCGAATTCGGGCTGGATCTCTGCGCCGGCGCCAATGCGTCCGACGACGCGAACCCGGTTGCCCGGCGTCGGCTCGCCAACCCCCTCAAGGAGCCAAGCCGCAGTCGTCTTCAGCACGGGCGCCAGCGCGATCAAGGTTTCGGTCGTAACGCCTCTGCGCTCGCCATTCTTCACCGCCCGTTTCAGGTTGCGAATGGCGTCAGGCTTCTTCGCGGCTATCGACGCCGCATGAGCCGAGAGGCCCAGAGCCGTCAGTCGGCTTTCGATTCGCGTAAGAACATCTTCGAGATCCATAACGGTAGAATAACCGTACATTTTCAGGAATGCACCAGGTAAAATTACCTTGACAATATAGGTAGAACTACCGTATACCTCTGCTCGCGAGCCTAAGCTTCCGCTGTCGGCCTCGCTTGCGAGAGGGAAGGAGAGCATGCCGTGACAGTTCAAACTGAGATCCGAAAGGCCCGCTGGACAGGGGAGCGAATAGCCCGTCTCGGCTTCCTGCTCGGCCTGGGTTGGGATGCCAAAAGGATCGCCGAGGATCCGCTGATCGCATCGACGCCAAACAATGTGCATCGACAGGCGCAACGCTTCGGTCTTGCGTTTCGCGCCGCCGCCGCCGCCATCGCCTTGCGCCTGCCGCCGGAGGCTGCGAGCCTTTACGACTCCGCGGCGACGAAACGCAGCCTCACGCGCGAAGCCATGATTCGACTGCTGCTTCTTGTCGTGGCGGCGGATCCAGCCCTTCTCGACAATATCCTCGACGACGGAGCTTGATCATGGAGGAGAGCTTGAAGATAAACGCGCTCGAGCAGCCTTATTGTTCGGAGCGCGATAGCGCGCCCGCGCAATGGGAGCCGGAGCATGTCGGCAAACGGCTGGTGAAAGCCTTCATCACGCTCGATCGCCTTCCGCGCTTGCGTGGCCCGCGAGAGCCTGGCGGGCATTGGCCCCGCCACGCCGTCGAGTGGGCTGATCAATTGGCACAAGCGGAACTCGACGAGAGCGAGCGGCGCACGCGCGAGCAGGCCAGCAATCGAACCACGATCCGGCCAACCGGCGCCGAAATAGCGCAAATGGAAATGGCCTTCGACTGGTTGCGCGAATTGCGCGCCGAGGATTCAGGCATGGCTCTGGTGACGAGCCTCTGGGCGCTGCGCACAGCGCGCGGCCGATCGGTCAAGGCGCTTTGCGCCGAAAAAAAATGGGCGCCGCACACATTTTATCGAAAGCGAGCGAAGGCGCTGAGCCATTTAGCGAATTGGCTCAACGCCCGCAGCGTTCCCGTATTCTAGGTTTGTGACCGTGGCTTTTAGGCGTCCTCACAGCCTATGTTGGCTTGCATGGCCCTGTAAGAATGCGCAAGTCGGCGCTGCTCCGGTGCGTTGACTTGCCACGGATTGTTGTGGCTATATGCGCGTATGCAGTGCACGACCTGTGCTTGCTTTCCAGGCATTTCGAATCGCAGGCGCCGCGCTGACGACGCGACATCCATGTGCCTGACGCGCCTCGCAGCATCGCAATCATCGCATCAATCAACATCGTTGCTGCGATGCGTTGCGATATCTGTTGCATTCACTGTAAAGCTTCCAGTTTTAAAAAATGCGCCGGATGCGTGGCTGCGTTCACCAGCAACCCAGCAGCGCCACTGCTAATCATGTAAGAACGCGCAAGTCGACGCTGCTCCAGTGTGTTGACTTGCTACGGATTGTTATGGCTATATGCGCGTATGCAGTGCACGACCTGCGCTTGCTTTCCAAACATTTCAAATCGAAGGCGCCAGGCTGACGACGCGACATCCGGGCGTCTGATGCGACTTGCAACATCGCCGCCACTGCATCAATCAACATCGCTGTTGAACGGCGGCGATGCGTTGCGGCATCCGTTGAGTTCGCCGTAAGGCCTAGCCGTTTTCAAAAGACACACAAGAAGCGCGGTCACGTTCTCCACGTTGGCTGACAACACAACAGCGCTGCAGAAAATCATGTAAGAATGCGCAAGTCGGCGCTGCTTCGACATGTTGACTTGCGACGGATTGTTATGGCTATATGCGCGTATGCAGTGCGCGACCTATGCGCTCGCTTCTCTTCACCAGATCGGTTGGCGCTCCTATTCGCCGCTGCTACAACAGCCGCCAAAGTCCCTAGGGCGCGCGTAATTGCTCATGGTTTGCGCCAGGCGGCAGAGCTTTTCGTCATTCCGACTGGTCATTAAAGCAGAACACGCCTTTGCGCCGTGAACTTCGGCGCGCGGCAATCATCATCATGAACAGGACCGCGCATGGCGACATTTAGCGCAGGCCAGGATGCGGCTCGCCGCCTCCTGGAGGGGCCTCAGCGTTACACCTGTCTCGCCGGCGGCACTCGCTCAGGCAAGACGTTTCTCATCGTCCGAGCCATAGTGATCCGTGCGCTCAAAGCCGAATGTTCCCGCCATGCAATCCTGCGTCTCCACGCCAACGCAGCGCGGGCCTCTATTGCTCTCGACACGCTCCCCCAAGTCATGCGTCTCTGCTTTCCAGGTACATCCTTGAAGGAGCATCGCCAGGATGGATTCTTCGCGCTGCCGAACGGCTCCCGCATATGGATCGGGGGCCTCGATGATAAGGAACGGGTCGAGAAAATCCTTGGCCTCGAATATGTAACGGTGTTCCTGAACGAGGCGTCGCAAATTCCCTATTCCTCCGCTTTGATCGCCTTCACGCGGCTGGCGCAAGTGGCGCCGGGGCTTGCCCAATGTGCCTTTGTCGACCTTAACCCGGTTGGCAAGACACATTGGACGAATGCGCTTTTCGGGGATAAGCGCGATCCGATTTCACTGCAGCCGCTCAAGACTCCTGAGAATTATCGGCGCGCATTCCTGAACCCGCCTGACAATGTTGCGAATCTTTCGACCGAGTTCCTAGCAAGCCTCGCCGATCTCCCGGAAAAGCAGCGCAAGCGTTTCTATGAAGGCGTCTATGTCGACGAGATAGAGGGCGCGCTTTGGACCTATGAGGAAATCGATTCCAATCGTTGTGGACTCGATGACATCCCGGAGGAGAAGCGGGCCGCGGTGGTCGTCGCCGTCGATCCTTCGGGAGCGGCGGGACGCGATGATCTTGGCGCCGACGAAATCGGCATCATCGTCGCCGCGCGAGGAGCCGACGGCGATTGTTATATTCTTGCCGATCGTTCCTGTCGGGAGGCGCCCATTGCTTGGGGGAGGCGGGCTGTCATCGCCTTTCACGAATTTCGCGCGGATTGCATCGTCGCCGAGTCGAATTTCGGCGGCGAGATGGTCCGCGCGACGATCCAGGCCGCAGATCAAAATGTGCCGGTGCGTCTGGTCGCCGCGAGCCGCGGCAAGGCCGTGAGAGCCGAGCCGATCTCGGTGCGCTATGCGCAAGGGCAGGTTCATCATGCTGGACGATTCAGCAAGCTCGAGGATCAGCTCTGCGCCTTTTCCTCGGCCGGTTACAGCGGGGCGGGCAGCCCCGATCATGCCGACGCCGCGATCTGGGCGCTGACGCATCTCTTCGGCTTCGACGACGGCGCAGGCATCATCGAATTTTATCGACGCGAGGCGGAAAGCCGCGGCGGGGCGTGAGGCGCGCGCTCACAGTGCGAAGGCGGGGCGAAACTCTTCAAATGATGAAGGAAGCAGACATGGCTGATCGTGGCGCAGGGCAAAGAACTTGGTCGCTCAGTCCCTATCAGGTCGATGTCAGCTTCAAGAGCGCTCCCAAATCGGAGGAGGCGGCGAATTGGTTCGGACCGCTGACGCCGATAACGCCGCTTGCGCCGCCGGAAGTCGCCGGACGACAATGGGACTTTCCCGCCGGCTATAATCTCTCAACCATTTCGCGTCCCTATGAGCCCGTAACGTTCGCAACGCTGCGCGGGCTCGCGGACGGCTATGATCTCCTACGCCTCGTCATAGAAACGCGTAAGGATCAGGCTGCGCGACTATCGTGGAACATTAACTCGCGCAACAAGACCGCGCGCTCGCCGCTCGACGTGGAGCGCACCGCCACGGCGAAATCGTTCTTTGCGCGGCCGGACGGCATTCATGGATTTGCCGATTGGCTGCGGCTTCTTCTCGAGGAAGTTTTTGTGACCGACGCGCCGGCGCTCTATATGAGCCGAGATCGCGGCGGCCGACTCAAGGCGCTGATGCCGCTCGACGGCGCCACGATCAAACCAGTGATCGACGCCTGGGGCCGCAGCCCGCAACCTTATATGGATGGCGACAGGCTCGCCTATCCGGCGGCCTACCAACAGATCTTGAAGGGCTATCCGGCCATCGACTATTCGGTGCGCGATCTAATTTATCGGCCGCGCAATCTGCGCGTGAACCGCGTCTACGGGATGAGCCCCGTCGAGCAGATCATCACGACGGTGAATATCGCACTGCGCCGGCAGATGTACCTTCTCGATTATTTCACCGAAGGCAATATTCCGGACAGTCTGATCGGCGTGCCGGAAAACTGGACGCCGGACCAGATCGCCTCCTATCAGAAATATTGGGACGCTTATTTTGACGGCGATCTGACCCGGCGCCGGCGGGCAAAATTCGTTCCCGGCGGAGTAGCGAAAACCTTCATTCAGACCAAGGAGCCCGAGCTGAAGGGGCCGTTCGACGAATGGCTCGCGCGCATTGTCTGCTTCGCTTTTTCAATCTCGCCTCAGGCGCTCACGCAAACCATGAACCGCGCGACCGCCGAGACGCAGAAGGATCTCGCGGAGGAAGAGGGCCTCGCCCCGATCCTGGCTTGGGCCAAATCGCTAGTTGACGACATTCTTGCGAGCGAACTTGACGCCCCTGATCTCGAATTCGTCTGGAGCCCAGGCCAGCAAACCGATCCGCTCGCGCAGGAGACGATCCTTTCAAGCTATGCGTCGAAAGGCATTCTAACAATCAACGAGGCCCGGGCGGTGCTCGGCCGCGAGCCTGTCGCCGACGCGTCCGCCAATAGGCCCATGACGCTGACCGCCAGTGGATATGTGGCGCTGCCGGAATAGCTCCGCATGACCTGTTGAACATTGCGATGGCTTGAGATGTTGCGTGGCGTGGGTTGCGAGCTTCGCTTGCCTCTTCGATACGGGCTACGACCGTTTGCGTTACCGCCGCGCGGCGCCGCAGGAACCGGGTAAGTTTTCACCTACTCTTCAGATCCATTCAATAAGCAAGGAGCACGCATGTCGGCGCTGCGTATGTTCATTCCAATCACCAAGGTCGACGCGGCGCAGCGCCTCGTCTATGGCCTCGCCACCGCAGAGATCGAAGATCGGGCCGGCGAAATTTGCGATTACGACTCGACAAAACCACTCTATGAAAAATGGTCCCAGGAAATCGCCAAATCAACGCGCGGCAAGTCGCTTGGCAATCTGCGCGCTATGCACGGGCCTATCGCAGCCGGCAAGGTAACCGCCATCAATTTCAACGACGCCGACAAACAGATTGAAATTTGCGCCAAGGTCGTCGATGACGCCGAATGGGAAAAAGTCGCGGAGGGCGTCTACACAGGCTTTTCGCAAGGCGGCGCCTACGCGAGACGGTGGACCGATACGGATGGCCTCACGCGCTACACGGCGGCGCCCACCGAAATCTCGCTCGTTGATTTGCCATGCCTGCCGCAAGCCTGTTTCGAAATGATCAAGGTCGATGGGACGCGCGAATGGCGCCGCTTTGGCAAAGGGCTTGATAATGTGGCAAGATTGGCAAACCTGATCCAGGAGTTGAATCAGCTGCAGAGTGACGTCACGCTCGAGGAGAAGACCGAGCGGGACGATTCGAAACTGCCTGGCAAATTGCGTGATCTCGTGGACCGCGCGTCGGCCATTTTGCGCGCCATGACGGCCGAAGAGACATTCGAGCTGACACAAACCGAAAATGCGCTGCAACAGCAGATGGCAATGTCTGTGGCGCCAAAATTTACAGCCTCTCCCAAGGCCGCGTCTCTCGGCAAAGTCGGCGCCCGCAACAGTGCGGAAGATCAAACCCGTATTCAGAGCCTGCATGATACTTCAGTTGAGCTTGGCGCCGCATGCGGCGCGCAGAAAAACACACCAGGCGGGTTGGAGAAGCGCTTCGATGCGCTCGCCGCGACCCTCGCCGACGTATTGCAGCGCGTGAAGCGCATCGAGGAGCAGCCAATGCCTTTGCCATTCGCAGGCAGGCCGCGGACGATCGGAAAACATGAGGACGCAGGGGACCCTCACTCCGCCGATACAGTAGAAAAGCTTCTCTCCGACCCGGAAGCGCTCTCCGTTCTCGCCATCAAATTGGCTCAACGCAATGGCCGCGCATCGATGCGATGAGCCCAGCGCGCTTAACATAAGACCGTAGCGCGACCTACAAGAAAAAACTTCGAAACCGTCTTGCCACACTCAAGGTCAGCGACGACCTTCACGCGCCTTTCTAGATCGGCGCGCCTCCCTGCTGCGGAGGCATTGGGCTGAGGGCGGCTCGACAAATCCTTTCTTCAAATGTCTCTGCTGCCAGGAGCAAGCTATGACAATGCAAACCGACGTTCAGGACGTATTGGACCGGCTTAAGACCGCGCAGCAAAGGCCGCTCGGCGATCCTCGCTTTAAAAGCCTGCTGGGGCTCGAAAAGAGCACTTATTCGGAAAGCGCGAGCGCCACTTCCGGGCTTACCTTCTATGATCTCGAGCTCGGCGCGAAATTCATCTATCCGGTTCTGACGCCGCTGCGCAACACGATCCCGCGCGTTTCGGGCAAGGGCGGCATTCAGGCGGCGTGGCGCGCGATCACCGCAATCAACACCAATGGCCTGCGTTTTGGCGTGTCCTCGGCGAATCGCGGCGGCGTGCTCGCGGTTGCGACGCAGGATTATACCGCGACCTACAAAGGCATCGGTGTGGAGACAAGCGTCGATTTCGAAGCGCAATATGCCGGCCAAGGCTTCGATGACGTTCGCGCGATCGCAGCCAAAACCGGTCTCGAAGCGCTTATGCTCGGCGAAGAGGCGATGATTCTCGGCGGCTGCGCTTCGTCATCGCTCGGTTTGACGCCCACGCCCACCCTTACCGCCTTGACGACAGGGGGCTCGCTTGCCGCGCAGACCTGGTCTGTCATTTGCGCAGCGCTGACTCTTGATGGACTAATGAATGGTTCGATCGCCGGCGGCGTGCAGGGTCAGATCAGCCGCACGAACGCAGATGGATCCTCCGACACGTTCGGCGGTGGCGTTGCGATGAAGAGCGCGAATGCGACCGTTGCGACGACCGGCGCAACCGGATCGATCAGCGCGACTGTCGCCTCTGTTCGCGGCGCCTTAGGCTATGCTTGGTTCTGGGGGGCAGCCGGCGCCGAAACGCTCGGCGCCATCACGACGATCAATTCCGTCGTCATCGCCGCCTCGGCAACGGGCGCGCAAACTGCAGCCTCGCTCGGCGTCAATGACAACTCCAGCAACGTCCTCGCCTTCGACGGACTCATTTATCAAGCCGTCAAACCAGGCTCCGGCTCGTATATTTACACAATGGCTCCCGGAACCGCGGGGACCGGCACGCCGCTGACGTCGGACAGCGCGGGCGGGATCATCGAGATCGACGCCGTCTTGAAATATATGTGGGACAATTATCGTCTCTCGCCTGATACAATGTGGGTGAATTCGCAAGAGGCCCTGAATATCTCGAGGAAGATCTTGTCGGGCTCCCAGACTGCCGCGCAGCGCTTCGTATTTGAGACGGCGCAGGATCTGGTCGGCGGCGGAATCATGGTGCGCACCTATCTGAACCGTTTCTCGATGCAGGGCGGCAGCGTGATCGACATCAAGGTGCACCCGAATATGCCGGCAGGCTCCATTCTTATGACAACCAGGACGCTGCCTTATCCACTCGCTGGCGTCGGCAATGTTATGCAGATCCGGACGCGGCAGGATTATTACCAAATCGAGTGGCCGCTTCGCACTCGGAGATATGAATATGGAGTTTACGCGGATGAAGTGCTGCAGAGCTACTTCCCACCGTCGATGGCCCTGATTACGAACATTGGCAACGGCTGATCGACCACGGGTTTCTGGACGTATTGGTTGATTCGCGGCACGGACGCCTGGGCGCTATGCAAGACGAAAATATTGCAAAACGTTCAGGCGTATTTTGTTTGACCTCTTGCGCATCAGATGCGGCGTCGAGCAAGGACAATCGCTATGAAATTACGCGTTCCGAATGGCTGCGGCGCCGTCTCGCACAACGGCAAGCTGTTGGAGATCGCTGAAGATGGGTCAATCCATGTCGATGACGATGATTGGGTGTTCCTCTCGAGCCACGGTTTTAGGCCCTGGAAAGACGAGCATGCCGGTCTGGAGATCGCCGCTATGACGCGGGAGGGGCTCGTTATGCGGGTCATGAGCACAAACTTGAAGACGTTGCAGGGGATCGGCACGGAGGATATGCGCGCAAGGCTTCCTGCAGCTGATGACGGCGCCGGGCCTTCTGAAGTTGAGAAAGTCACGACGTCTCAGGCGTCTTCCAATATCGATGGCAAAGCCATTTCGGCGTTTAATCGTCATGAGCTTTTTGCTTTCCTCAGAGCGAAGGGCGTCTCGGTGTCATTGCCTATAACAAATGACGAATTGCGGGCGATGGCGCGACGCTCGCTCGACTGAACCTTCGTCGGCGCCAGCCATCCGCTTGTCATCGCCATCTCACGGCGGATGTCGGCAAGTCGAAGCGCAAGTCCCGCCCTATGGGCCTGACGGTTGAGGCACGGTCAGTGCTCAGATTTCAACGGCTCTGCACGCCAGTCGACCGCGTCGAAAGGAATCTTAAAGCATGGCCTCTCCTTTTGATCTCGTGAGCTTGGTCGATCTCAAGGCTTGGCTCGACGTCGCAGGAACCGGTGACGACGTTCTTCTCACGGAGCTGATCACGCAAATCAGCAGGGCGATCCTAAATGTCCTCGATCGGCCCTCGATCCTGCCAGGCGCCTACACGGAAACGCTCGATGGCGCCAATAATACGGCAATCACACTTCGACAATGGCCGGTCAACACGATCCTGGCATGCAGCGTAAACGGCGCGCTGCTTCCGCCTTCGCCTTCGCTAAAGGCCGGATCGGGATTTCATATGGGCTATGTTCTCGAGCCTCCTGATGTCGCGCCACCCGGATGTATGCAGAGACTCTCGCTACGGCGCCGACTTTTTACGCGCGGCGTTCAGAACGTTGAGATCTCCTATTCAGCAGGTTATCAAATCAACGGCGAGAACGCCCTTGTGCCAGCAAATGCGCCTTACATCGTTGCTGCGCTTGCGCCGTATGGCGATTGGAGGAGCGACGGCGGCGTTGCATACGGTAATGGCGTCTCGCTAGCGCCAGTTACAGCTAATCCAACAATTGGCCAATACGCTGTGGCGAGCGGCGTGTATACATTTGCTTCAGCTGACGCAGGCGCGACAGTTAAACTCACCTATGGTTATGTTCCCGCCGATCTTGCGGTCTGTTGCATCGATTGGGCAGCTGAACGCTACGCGTACCGCTCGCGCATCGGTCAGCAGTCCAAGTCGCTTGGCGGCCAGGAGACAATGGCTTTCATCGTCAAGGACACTCCCGATTTCGTTGCTAGCCTTCTACAGCCGTATCGACGCGTCGTGACGCCATGATTGATTTCGAATTCGATGCATCTGCGGTACATGATGCGCTCCGGGATCAGGCTGACGCGCTTCGCAATGCGGTCGAAGCTCGAATCCGGCAAAAGCTTTCTGGCGAAGTCTTACAGACGCGCTCCGGCGCGCTTGCCGACTCTATTTCCTCCTCCATCGATGATGATGGGTCGGCGGTCGCCATCTCCACGTCTAGCGCTGGCGTGCCCTATGCCGCCATTCAGGAATTCGGCGGCAAGACGGCTGCCCATGACATTGTCGCGGTGAAGGCGAAGGCATTGGTGTTTAGCGCAGGCGGCGGCGAGGTCTTCGCCAGGAGCGTACGCCATCCTGGCTCCACGATCCCGGCGCGATCTTATCTTGTCAGCACGCTTTCGGAGATGTGTGGAGAGATAGAGTCCGCGTGGAAACAGGCGGTGCTGGAGTCCTTGCGACATGGCTGACGCGAGCCAGGCAAAGTGGTTTATCGCACTTTCACGTGCGCCTTCAAACAAGCTTGTAGCGAGGAGGCCCCATGGCCGCGAGTACGCGGGAAACGGCAATTGACGCGCTCATCGGGGTTATCGGCGGCGCCTATGCTTGGAAGCTTGGGCCGACGCGACGTCTCAAGCTCTGGAGCGACGTGCCGGCGGCAAGCCGGCCGGCTTGCTTCCTTTTTGAAGGTGGCCAGGAAGCCTATTCCTGGACTGAGCGCGCTGTGCCGAAACGGATTATTGAGGTCAAGCTTTTCATCTATCTCAACGCAAAGGACACCGCCATTGTTGGCGCCGCACTCCTGAATGACGTCATGGACGCGCTTGACTCTGCCTTCGCGCTTTCCGGCGCGGACACAGTCACGGGCCGAAACACACTCGGCGGCGCGGCCTACCATTGCCGAGTTGACGGCAAAATCTTGAAAGATCCCGGCGATCTGGACGGCGACGCTGTTTTGATCGCCCCGGTGAAGATCACCCTCCCATAGAAAGGGCGCCGAATGTCCGAGTCTGAAATCACCTTGGAGGCCGAGCGTCTAAAGGCGCTTATCGATCAATGGCGTTTCGAGGTCTTCCACGGCTCCATCGTGGCGCGCGATGTCGAGGTCTGGAACTTCGTTCGTAGCGCTGCCGAAGATTTGAAGCAGCGCCTGATTGTTGAGCTGTCGCCGCGGACGCCATAGCCCTTACGCTGGTGCTATGCTCGCCGTCCGGCGTCCTTCTCTCTTGCTGGCAAGATCGTGTCGCGCTTGGACGCGTCCGCTCGCTGATTGCCGTGACGTAGTCCAACCGAGCTTTAGGGCGAGATATCGCTCCCGCTCTTCGAGCCCCGGGGACCGCGCGGATTTTGCGAGTAATTGCAATAGGTCACAGCGTAGGTCGTAGGAAAGAGGTTCTCCATGTATAGTTTCGGCTCGGGCGTATTGCTCGGAACCCGCACGGACATTGCAAACGCCACACCCGTCAACTTTGGCTTGGTGCAAGAGGTTACGATCGAGGAGACTGCTACGATCAAAGAGTTGTACGGGCAGTATCAACGACCGCTCGCCGCAGCCCGCGGCACAATCAAGACGACCGGAAAAGCCAAGGTGGCGCGGATCTCTGGGCTGGCTTTCGCCAATCTCTTCTACGGCGTCGCTCCATCGGCCGGCCAGATCGCCACGTCATTCGCCGAAGCTGGGGCGGTTGCAGCGGCTACGCCCTTCACAATGACGGTCGCCAATGCGACGACCTTCGTTGACGACGATGGCGTTCTCTACGCGGCAACTGGCTTGCCGTTGACGAAGGTCGCCTCGAGTCCCGCGGCAGGGCAGTATTCCATCGCATCCGGGGTCTATACGTTCAACTCGGCCGATGCGGGCAAAGCCGTGTTGACAAGCTACACTTACACAGTCAGTGGCTCCGGGCAGAAATTCACGGTAGCCAATCAACTTTTGGGAACAACGCCGACTTTTCAAGCAGTGTTCTACACATCCTTTCAAGGCCAGGCCGTCTCACTGAAGCTCAACAATTGTGCGTCGACCAAATTGAGCTTTCAAACCAAGCTTGAGGATTATGTCATGCCAGAGTTTGATTTCTTGTGCCTCGCCGATGCTGCAGGCAATGTGATGACTTGGTCTTTCGCGGAGGCCTCGTAACATGCGGCCCCGGTACGAGATGCTTCGACTTGGCGAGCGAGAATGGCTGGTGCGGCCCTTGACGCTGCGCCAAGTGCAGGAGATTGAGCCGATCTTGATGGCGGGCGACCGTGACTCGAAAGGTAGCGTCGCTGCGGCGGTCGGCATCGTGGAGATCGCGCTGCGACGTGATCACGCCGAGGCTGCGGACTCGCTTGCAGACATCGAGGCGACAGCGCCGGAAATCGCCGCCGCCATGGCGACGGTTCTACGCCTAGGCGGTTTCATTGAAGTGTGCTCTGAGGACGGAGCCGTGCGAGGAGACATCCATCTGGGGGAAGCCGGAGCGGGCGCGCCGAACGCAAAACATCCGCCCGCATCGATTTCGGCTTTGTCTACGCAAGACTGATGACTGCCTGTGGCTATACGCCGGCCGAGATCGATGAAATGACGCTGCACGACGTGCGTGGGCTTCTTTCCTATTGGCGAGACTATCCGCCCGCGCACGAGATTTTGAAATTGGTCTACCGAATCGAGCCAAAGGCCAAGCCGGCCATTGCCCGAAGCGGCGGCGATCCGAGCGGGATCGGCACCCTCATTGCGCAGTTTCCCGATGGTTTTGTGAAGGCTCGGGAAGGGGGGTGAAGGTTGAGTCTTCTTTTGTCGCGACGACTAGAGCGTCGTGTGCGTCACAACCGACCACGCCAGGTAGAGGCAGGGTTCCTCCGCATCGTCAAACGCAACCCTTTTGACTTTCATGATTTTCTACTCGGGCGCAGTCATATCCAAATCAAGGACCATCGCGCATGACCGATGACGTCACCATAAAATTTATTGCTGATGTCTCCGACTTGCAAAAGGGAATGCAGCAGGCGACAAGCGCGGTGGAGACGACAACTGGTTCTTTGCGGAACGGCGCGGCGCAAATCAGTACATCCTTTTCTTCGCTGTCGGAGGCATATGCAGGAAACGCGGCGCAGAAGGTGGCGATAGAACAGACGGCTGGGGACGCCGTATTGGCGAGCGCTCGGCGCGTCCAGCAAGAGCAATATGCCGCGGCGCTGGAGGGCGCGACGCAGCAATCTGCGCTTATCAAGGAGCAGGCGCAGCTCGAGAGCACCGTCAACGACGAAGTGGGCGCCAATTATCGTCGCAGTTTTGAGCAAATAGGTTCGAGCATCTCAAGCGCCGTCATGAGCATGATCCGCGGGCACGAGACGCTTGGAAGGGAGGCGCAAAAGGCCGCTCTGTCGATCGTTCAGTCCTTTGTCCAAGCCAGAGTGAAAATGGCGGCGGATTGGGCGGCCGGATTGGCGACGCAGATCGCGCAAACGACGACGAGCGAGGCGGCAAAAACGGAGGCGGTTGCGGCGGGAACCACCGCGCGAACCAGCCTCGCAGCGACGGCGTCAGCAGCCTCTGCGGCCGAGACGCTGGGCGCAGTCTTCAAGAGCATCAGCGCATCGGCGGCAGAAACCTTCGCGGGCATTTTCGGGTTTCTGTCGCCAGTCATGGGCCCCGCCGCCGCCGGTCCCGCGGCGGCGGGCGAAGCTGCCGTCATGGGTGCGGCGTCAGGTCTCGCGTCCTTCGCGGTCGGGGCCTGGAGCTTGCCAAGTGACATGATCGCGCAGGTGCATCAGGGCGAAATGATAGTGCCCGCCGGCCCGGCGGCTGCATTCCGTAGCATGATAGAGGGCAACAGCGGCGTCGCCGGCGCGGTGCATGTTCATCATGCAACAAACTTCAATGTCCAAGCGATTGACGCCGCCGGCGTGAAGCAGTTCTTCAAGGATCACGGCAAGACGGTCTTACGCTCGATCAATGAAAGCGTTCGAACCGGCTCGCACCTCGGTCTGTCGAAGCTCGGCTCGGCTTGACGAATGGCCTATATCCTCGGCGTCAATCTTCTCCCATCGACTGGAGAATTTACCTACGACTCTGTGGCCTACCAAGGTCAACGCATAACAGAGCCCGCAATGTTGGCGATCAACGCCTATGCCGGCCAACCGTTGAATAGGACAGATTTTGACCTCGCCATCGATCAGCTCGAATCGGCCTTTCCAGCTTGCGTGACGGTCGCCGTCGTCGTCTCTTGGTTTGGCAATTCGACGGATGCTTCGAAATGCCAGATTTATCCTTCGACGACTTATATCGGCGGATCGTTCCAGAAATGGAGCGGGACCGCTTGGATTTCGGATATGTGGAGATGCTCGAGCTTGACGCAAGCCTCGCCCGGCCTCGTTCCGATCTCATCGAGCGGCCGGTCGTTCAATTATGGCGGCACCCCGTCCGACCAATCAATCGTCCGGTGCATCCAGGATTTGAAGGCGCGCGGGTTGCGGGTCGTCTTCTATCCATTCATTTTGATGGATGCGACGGGCTTTCCTTGGCGCGGACGCATTACCTATGCGCCAGACATTTCGGCCGATGCGACCAGCGCCGTCAATGCGTTCCTCGGGTCTGCAGCAGCTTTGCAGTTCACGCGCGATGCGACGAACCTGACAGTCTCATATGCGGGGTCGTTGACCGATTTCACCTACCGTCGCATGATTCTGCATTATGCTAATCTTTGCGTGATCGCGGGCGGCGTCGATCTGTTTTTGCTGGGATCGGAGCTTCGTGGTCTCGAAGCAATTCGCGGTCCCGCTTGGACCAAGACGGGCGCCACCGACAGCGCCGGCAATGCTATTTGGGACTATCCATTCGTCCAGGGCCTCATTCAACTTTCTGACGACGTGCGCGAGATTTTTGACGCGGCCTCGTTGAACAAGGACACGGGGGGCCTTCATAATCTCATCAGCTATGCGGCGGACTGGTCCGCATGGATGGGTTGCCAGCACCCGGGTGAGAATGGCCAATGGCCGCATCTCGATCAGCTCTACGCGCATTCGAATGTCGATCTCGTCTGCTTCGACAATTACCTGCCGCTATCGGATTGGACCACGGGAACGGGCGGCGTTGATGTCCTCAATTGGTCAGACGCTAAACCATCCTCTTGGCCTCCTTCGACAGTTGCGATGAACGGCCTGGGGCTGACCGGGACGCCTACGATCTACAGCAAGGACTATCTCAAGGCGAATATCGAAGGCGGCGAGAAGTTCAATTGGTTCTACAGAGATTCGAACAATCTCGGCCGCGGCCTCGATCCGAACGGCTCCGATCTGATGGTCTCGTTGCCAGAAGGCGACCGTCTCGCGCAAAACCGTCAGCCTTATTACGCCAATCAGCAATTGCTTGCGAACAAGCAGCTGCGTTGGTGGTGGAACAATTCTCACCAGGCTGTTTATGATGACGGCGACGGCGGGGGGTGGCAGCCGCATGGTCTGACCACGGAATGGATCGCGGAGTCGAAGCCGGTCACCTTTACGGAATATGGATTCCCGAGCTGCGATCGATGTGCAAACCAGCCGAACGTCTTCTTCAGCGCTAAATCGAGCGAGAGCGCGACGCCGTTCTGGTCGGTCTGGGATCCAGCCGACGGCGGCGTGTATTTGCCGCGGCGCGACCAATCGCTCGCCTCTCTCGCCTTGCAGGCAATCTATGAATATTGGGTTACAGACGGCAATAACCAAATCTCCAGCGCCGGCGTGAAGATGATCGAGCCGACATTCATGTCGGTCTGGAATTGGGACGCGCGGCCCTTCCCGGTTTTTCCCATAATGGAGAATGTTTGGAGCGACGCCGGCAATTGGCCAGCAGGGAATTGGCTCTCGGGTAAAGGGCCATTCATTGCGCCGCCGATCGCCGATCCTCCGCCGCCGGGGGGAGCGTATCCAGCCTTCCCGGCGCTTGCCGGACGGGGATGGAGCGTCCATTACAAGCCACAATTCTCAACCGGCTCGGTTGAACATGCTTCAGGACGACAGAGCCGTTTCGCGCGGATGTCTGCGCCAATCTTCCAGATCGCCATCGCCTTCGATCTCTTACGGATGGATGAGCCATATACGGAGCTGCAGGCCTTGATCGGATTCGTCGAGGGAAGACTCGGACAGAGCTCGCCATTTACCTTCCCAGCGCCTGTAGAACTCGGACTCGGGTCGCCTTTCCTCTGCCGATTCGCGGACGATCAGGAAGATTTGGAGCAATTCATGACTCGGCTTTGGCAGGCGCAATCAGTTACGCTGCGCACCGTGAAAGGCGAATAATGCCCACTCTACCGTCATTTCCTGTGCTGCCAGGCCAAGCCTGGTCCGTCCACAAGCGCCCGTCTTATTCAACACGCGTAGCTTCACATGTTTCGGGTCGCGAGGCGCGAACGCCGTTCTATTCTTATCCGCTCTACGAATTCGAGCTGACCTTCGACGCTCTCATCTCAAATGCCGCCTTCCCAAACCTCGGCTCAAACTCTTTGCAGAGTCTGATGGGGCTTTATCTCCAATGCCAAGGCCAGTACGGGACGTTCCTCTATACCGACCCGACGGATAATTCGGCTTCCGGTCAGCTTTTCGCAACTGGCGACGGAGCAACGACCACCTTCACGGTTATGCGGACGCTTGGCGGCTCGACTGAGCCCGTATCCTGGGTCACGGCCGTATCGAATATCTATCTCAACGGCGTTGTTCAAACATCAGGATGGGCGTTGACGCCGCCTAACACGCTCACATTCACAACGCCGCCGGGCTTCGGCGCGGCGATTGCCGGCGACTTCACTTTCGCCTTTCAATGCCGCTTCCTCGACGACCAGACCGACTTCGAGAACTTCACCTCCGGACTTTGGCAGGTCCAATCGCTGAAATTTAGATCGGTGAAGCCATGAGAGCCACATCGCCCACATTGATCACTTTTCTGAACGATTTGCGTGCGCATAATGACGCTACTGCGCTGGTCGCCGATTGCTACACCTTCACGCTGCGCACGGGGCTCATCCTCACCTATACCAATGCCGACGTCCCGATCACGCTCAACGGCTATGTCTACGCCGCGAACTCGATCCTGGTGGATGGCTTGAAGTTCAAATGCGAAGTTGGCCTCAATGTAGATCAACAGCAAATCACGCTTTCGGCGGGGTCAACCGACACGCTTGGCGGCATACCTTTTCTTCAAGCAATCCGCAACGGTGTTTTCGACGGCGCCGAGGTTCAACGTGAGCGGGCGTTTCTCACGTCATGGACGGGCGCGCCGGTCGGCAGTGTGATTCTATTCAAGGGCCGGGTCGGCACGGTCGATCACGTTGGCCGCACGACGGCGCAGATTACCGTCAATTCGGATCTCGTTCTGCTCGATCTTGACATGCCGCGAAATCTCTATTCGCCCACTTGCCAGCATGTGCTTTTCGATTCCGGCTGCGGCCTCGTCAAGAATGCGTTTGGCGCCTCTGGAGCCGTGGGGGCAGGATCCGCGGCCTCGGTGATCGAGTGGTCGAGCTCAGCTGCTGGCTATACGCAAGGCACAATAACCTTCACGTCGGGAGCAAATACCGGCGTCACGGCGACCATCAAAGAGGCCACGGCGAGCGCCTTGACTCTTGCCTATGCGCTCCCGATGGCGCCGGTGACCGGCGACACGTTCACCGCTTACCAGGGATGCGATCACACGCAAGCAACATGCACAACGAAATTCAACAACGTAGCGAATTTCCGAGGCTTCCCCTTTATCCCGCCGCCGACCTATGCGTATTGACCATGACGCAGGAGACCGATGGACGCCCGCGTGTCGTGGCGGAAGCCAAGACATGGGCTGGTACGCGATATCATTCCTGCGCCGACGTGAAAGGGGCGGGAGCCGATTGCGCAATGTTGCTCGTCCGCGCTTTCGTCGACAGCGGCCTGCTTGCGCCGTTCGATCCGCGCCCGTATCCAGAAGACTGGCATCTTCACCGGAGCGAAGAACGGTACTTGAGTTATGTCACGGATCGTTTCGTCGAAACCGAGAGGCCCCTTCCGGGCGATATTGCCGTCTTCCGCTACGGCCGCTGCTACAGCCATGGCGCGCTCGTGACTAAGGTCGATCCGCTGACGATTATTCATGCCTTTCAGCCTGCCGGCTGCGTCATTGAAGAGCCTTTGGCGGCCAACCTTGCGCTCGCCGATCCGAAACGACCGCGCCGTTTCTTCACCCTGTGGCCAAGGGCTTTCGAATGAGTTTCCTTCGAGGCAGCGGCGCAGCCAATGCGCAGCCAGCATATGTGCCGGAATATACCGGCTTGCGGATCCAGACCTCGACCAATGGGGTGCCGATTCCTATTCTTTACGGCGTCAATAAGATTTCGTTCAACCTTATTTGGCAAGGAGGGTTTTTCGCCAACCCCCAATATACGAAGACCAGTTCGGGAGGCAAGGGGGGCCATAGCAGCAGTCAGGTGTCTGGATACCAGTATTATACGGCCCTGATCCTTGGCCTCTGCGAAGGGCCAGTCACAACTGTTTCTCAAACCTGGGCTGGAACCTCTGTCGGAATTCCTGGCGACCTGAGCCTGTCCTTTTTCAGCGGAGCCACGCCTCAAACCCCGTGGTCATTTCTGAGCGCCTATTATTCGAGCCAATCGCTCCCCTATGGCGGACTGGCGTATCTTTCGGCGCCGCAATTCTATCTTGGAACAGATGCGACTCTCCCGTCGCTCACGTTCGAAGTCTATGGCTTCCTGTCATCCGCTACGACTTCAGCCGTCGTGAACGGCTATGACGCGGATCCCGCGCTCGTCATCCAAGACTTTCTCACGAGCTCGCAATACGGTGTCGGATTTCCGCCTGCCAGCATTGATACGACAACGCTTCTCGGCGCCTCCGGCGACTCGTCCTATCAAACCTACTGCCGAGCGGCTGGGCTCGCATTATCGCCCGCGATCGTCAATCAAGAAACCGCGAGCAGCATCGTGACGCGCTGGCTGCGATTGACCAACACGGCGGCGATCTGGTCCGGCGGCAAGCTCAAATTTCTGCCGTATGGAGATACGTCAATAACGGGGACGCTCCATGGGGGGGGATCGATTACTTTCAACTCGAACGTTTCGCCAATCTACAATTTGACCGATGACGATTTTGTTCATGACGATGATAATGACCCGGTACAAATCACGCGGTCAGATCCTGTCACCGCCAGGAACTGGCAGACGATGGAGATAGCGCAGCGGTCAGTTGCTTACAGTTCAGTTCCGATCGAAGCATGGGACCAGAACGCGATAGAGCTTTACGGGCGCCGCAAAGGATCGACGATTACGGCGCATGAGATCTGCGACCCGGCTGTTGCGCAAATCTCGCTGCAATTGATCCTTCAACGTGACCTCAACATCCGCAATGCCTACGCGTTCAAGCTGTCTTTCGAATACTGCCTGCTGGAGCCGATGGATATTGTCACGCTGACGGATGCCGGTCTTGGTCTGAATAGCTTCCCAGTGCGGATAACATCGATCGAGGAAGACGACGCGGGCCTTTTGAGCGTGACGGCGGAAGATTTTCTGATTGGCTCGGCGATGGCGGCGATCTATCAGGTTCCGATCAGCAACGGCGTTGGATACGATAGCGGGGTTGCCGCGGCCGCGGTCAATCCACCGATCATTTTCGAGCCGGGGCCTTCGCTGACAGACGAGACTTCGCAAGTGTGGATTGCGATCTCGGGCGGCAACGCTGGCGTAGCCGATCCGAATTGGGGCGGCGCGATCGTCAATATCTCGCTCGACAACGCAACCTATGGCCAGATCGGGACAGCCAAGGCGCCGACGCGGCAAGGAGTGCTTACCGCGACCCTTGCCGCGCCTTTCGGCGGCAACCCTGACACGACGAACACGCTCGCAGTGAGTCTCGCAGAAAGCGGGGGCGCGCTGGCATCCGTGTCGAATCTCGACGCGCACAGTGGGGTGACGCTTTCGATTGTCGATCAGGAGCTCTTGGCCTATGCAGCGGCGACCCTGACCGGTTCGAACGCTTATAATCTGACCTATCTCGAGCGCGGGCTCTATGGCACGACAGCGGCGGCGCATTCAGCCGGCGCGCCCTTCGCGCGGCTTGATGACGCGATTTTCAAATATGATCTGCCGCCCGCATGCATTGGCGTAAAGCTCTATTTCAAGTTCCAAAGCTTCAACATTTGGGGCGAAGCCATCGAAAATATCTCGACTTGCGCGGTCTATACTTACACGCCGACGGGCGCTGGCTATGAAGGACCGGTCGCGTCCGCCTTGGCTGTGGGCTCAAGCCTCGATTATGGACTTGCGAGCGCCAGCATCAACGAGACCGATGATTTCGGTCTCGCATCCGACTCCTCCGTCACCATCATAGATCTTGGATTGGCATCGGCATGAGCATTCAGGTCAAACGCCGCCGTGACGCGGCGAGCTTTCTTTCGACATTTACAGGCGCGGCCGGAGAGCTCCTTGTCGATACTACAAACAGCCGCGTCCAAGTTCATGACGGATCGACGCCGGGCGGCTTCCCCGCGGCGAAGCTGAGCGAAGTCCCTTGCGCCCCGAGCCCGCACGCGGCGAACATCCAATTTGGCGTTCTTGAGGAGCTTGTGACCGTGTCCGGGGCTTCGGCCGTTTCGACGATTCAAATCCCTAATCGCGCGATCGTCTTCGCAGTTTCCGTGCGGGTCGTCGCAGCGGTCACGGGCGCGACTTCCTACAATGTCGATGCCACCACTACCTATAACGGAAGCGTGGGCGCAACCGGTGGTCAGTTCGGCGCGAATCTCGGGATCTCGGCCGGCTCGATCAATTCCGGAGTCGTGGGCCCGACGGCTTGGTACGCACCATCAACGATTACGCTCACCGCAAATGGTGGGGGTTTCACAGGCGGACAGGTGCGCGTCGCAATTCAATACGCGCTTTTTGGCGCCCCGACATCATAGGCCGAGCGCCGAACGCTGCGTCCTCCGGCCGCCATTTGGCGGCTTTTTCTTTGCTGGGGGTCAGACATGGCATCAACGACATTTCAGTCGCTTACGGAGGGGCAATGGAGCCTCCTCGGCGCCGGGCCGCTGCTGGTTCAGGCGAGATCGGCGCCCGCTTGGTACGTCATTTCCGATACGCCGCCAGCCGCGGGGACGATCGGCTTTAGCCTCGCAACCGATGAGAGAGATGAGCTTTGGACGGAGAGTCAAGTGTGGGCCTCGACGTCAGCGGCGAATGGCGGCGCAATCATGTTTAGCCCGATCGCCTGAAGAGGAGAGTCATTCGCAATGGCGGTAGCAACAAACGCTCAACCTCTCACGGGGGGAAATTGGGTGCTGCTCGGAGCAGGACCATTTCGTGTCGAGGCCCGGCCGTATCCGATCTGGCTCTGGTGGGGTGACGCAGCGCCAACTCAAGGACAGCCCGGGATCCTTATCGACGCCGGGCAGAAGGAGGATATTTGGACAACGACGCAGGTCTACGCCTCGACGCCCGTCCCAAGCGCCGCGATCATTTTCGCGCCCATCGTCAGCGCCAATAGCTCGTCGCCCATCAGCGCAATGGATTTCAGCGTCGCCACGAATTCTTCGCTTCTTGCCGCAATCGCCGCCTAAACCAAGGGGATAATCCATGGCATTACCGACTGTAAGCGTCACCCCTGGAGCGGGAGCGACGATAAACACTCTTCCGAATGCGCCGGCTGTAACGGCGAACAGCGTTTCGGTGGCGTTGGCGACGGACCAGGCGGCTGTGCCGGTTACCGCGTCAAGCCTGCCGTTGCCCAGCGGCGCGGCGCAAGACGGCGCGGACGGAACCGGGATTACGCCGCCGACCGGCGGTTCGGGCATTCGCGGCTGGCTCTCAGGCATTTATTCAAAGCTTTCCGGCACGATCGCAGTTTCGGGCACGTTCTGGCCGGCGACGCAGCCTGTTTCGCTCACTTCGCTGCCGGCCCTTATCGCGGGCTCCGCGTTGATCGGCAAAGTGGGCGTAGATCAGACCACGCCAGGGACAACGAACGGCGTCACCGAGGTTGGATCGTCGAATTGGGCGGTCACTCAGGTCTCTGTCGCAACCACCGCCACTTCGATTGTCGCTGCGCGGTCTGCACGTCAAGCGGTCGTCATTACAAATTTGGGCTCTACGCCGGTCTATCTAGGCGGCTCCGGCGTGACCACGAGCGCCGGCGCGCTTCTGCCAGGCGTCGTAGGCGCATCCAAAGCAATTCCGACGAGCGCCGCTATCTACGGCATCGTTGTAAGTGGCGCCCAATCGGTCAGCGTTGAGGAGCTTTACTAATGACTCCTAGCCTTGTTGTTCCTCCACAGTCGCTAACCCTCGCCATGCCACGCCGCCGGATAGCCTCGGTGCATGGCGGGTTTCAGAACCCCGATGTTTCGCAAAGCAATGGTGGAACTCAGGTCAGCGGGACAGACCGGTTTTCCTTTGTCTTGAACACAGACGTGACTAATCTCGAATTTGTCTTCGTCAACGCCTATTCAAGCAATGGCGGCCTGCTCAATCAGAATGGGAATGCGCTCGTGTTCCATGCGGCATTGGAGGTCGCCAATCAGCTCTATTCTATCCCGTTCAACTCCTCGACGGGCGCGACGATTTCTACAGCGACCGGCGCCAGGAGCGGGGTGGCTCTCGCCGACGGCGGCATTGCGCATTCTCTTCCATTCGGCGTCGGGGGTCTTAGCCTGACGGCTGGCTCAACCCAATATTACCGTGTTTACAAGACCGTTTCCTCCGGCCAGAAATGGCCTTACATCAACGAGAATTCGTTCTATGGATGGGGCGGAGTGAACACCACGGATTTCGTGTACGGCTCGACGGTCGTCAACGGATCAGATCAGACTACATCCTACGGCGCCCAATCTTGGGGAGCTTTCGCCAGCACCTCCTACGCATGGTCGGCGCTTGCGATCATCGGAGAGCAGATCACTCCCGCGCCTGTAGTTGGAATCTTCGGCGACAGCATTGCGGCAGGGAACGGCTCGACGCGCGGGCTCGGCTATATCGGTCAGGCCTGCCTCAACGCGGGCGTCGCATTCCACAATAACGGCATGGCGGGCGCGAGCCTGACCAATATGATCAAATACGAGCCGGTACGGCCCTATCTTGCGCGTTTCGTAGATTACGCCATACTTCATATGTTGACGAACGATTTGAGCACAGCAAGCATAACAACGCTAGCGCAAGCTCAAGTGCTGCTCCTCCAATGGGTCAAGGCCTATGGCCACAAGACTAATCGAGTCGCCATTTGCACCATCTTGCCGCGCACAACCTCGACGGACACTTGGGCGACGCAGACGAATCAAACCGTTTCATCTTGGGAATCTGTGCGCGTCCAGATCAACAATTGGCTCCGCGATCAGACCTCCACAGGCGCAGTCGCCTATTTGAACGCCAACCAAAACGTTACGACGGTCATCCAGACAATCGACGTCTGCCCGGCAATCGAAGTCAATTCCAGTGGTTCGACGCTATCTCTTAGCAGCAATGGCCAGCAAACCACCGGAACTGGCGGCTTTTGGAAAACCACGGGCGCGAGCAGCTACACGACGGATGGCATTCACCCGACCTCGACGGCTGTCACGGTGATGGCCACTTTGGTGCCGACCGCCAATTTCGCGCTGTTCTGAGCGAAGCAAGAACGTTTGCAAACGATAATCCGACGGCATCCGAAGGGATCGTCGGATTGGAAAGGATTTGCGTAGGATCGAGACCAGATTCCGCGCTTGATTGCGTCGGGTCAAGGCTCTCGGCTCGACGTGAGGGTCGGACCATGGCCGCCTTGTGGAGCGAGCGCTATCCTTCGAAATGAAAGTCGTATGCAAATCGTCAAAGGCTACTGGCGCCCGGCAAGCCTGCAAAGAAAGAGCTTTTCCGCAATGCAATCCAGCCGCCTCCGGGCGGCTTTCTTTTTGGAGGAGCGAGTTCTGTTTAAAGCCACATTCCTCTTGGTCCTCTCTGCGCTCATTTGGCTTGGCCTTGCGCTTAATTTGCGAGCGGAGACGTGCTGCGCCTCCTTTTATGGCTACGAGAGTGGTCGCATCACCGCCTCGGGAGAGCGGTTCCGGCCCGGCGGTCTGACTGCGGCACATCGAACGCTTCCGTTCGGTGCGCGGCTTCTTGTTTCGGCTAATCGCCGAAGCGTCACTGTGCGCGTGAACGATCGCGGCCCTTTTATTCGAGGCCGTTGCCTTGACCTCTCGCAGGGCGCCGCGTCGGCGCTCGGCCTGGCGAGAGCCGGCGTCGGCGTCGTGCGGATCACGCGCAGAGGATGAGGGGCTTATGAAAAAGGATCTGCTTCACGTTATCGGGGCGTACTACAATTTCCGCCGCTCCAAAACGCCGCGGCAATTGTTTCATGAATGGATCGACTATCAGCTCGATTCCGGCGTCTCGCTTACGATCGTCGAATTCGCTCTTGGCGAGCGGCCCTATGAGCTCAACCCGGATGATCCAAAGCTTGCGCATGCGCGGCTCTTGCAATTGCGCGGGCGCTCTCAGAACGAGCTTTGGATTCGCGACGCGCTGGTCAATTGGGGGATCGCCCATCTTCCTGATGACGCCAAATATGTTTGTTGGGACGATACAGACCTGCGCCATGCGCGTCCCGACTGGGCGGTCGAGACGGTGCATATGCTCCAGCATTATCGCGTTGGGCAAACCTGGTCGCATTCGGTTGATCTCGGGCCGCAGCATGAGATTGTTCCAAACGATTGGAATCACGAGACCGACCGCAGCTTTTGTTGGGCGTGGCTCCAGGGTGATGTCGAGGCGCCGAAAGAGGGCTACGCTGGAACGCTGCGCCATCAATCCCGCGCCCTGTTCAAGAACAAGAAGCAGACCGATTGGCGGGCGCATACCGGCTATTCCTGGGCTATTCGCCGCGACGCGTTGAACGGAATCGGCGGCTTGCTTGATTGGATGGTCACCGGCTCGTCCGACTGGCATATGGCCCTCGCCTTCGCCGGCTATTTGCAGAATTTCGATGAGCGGATGACGCCGGGCTACACGCGGCGCTTGAAGGAGTTCGTGCGGCTCTGCGACCTCTACATTCAGCAGGACATCGGCTGCGTGCCGGGCATGATTCAGCATCATTGGCACGGCAGAAAGAAGGACCGGCAATATCTGACGCGCTTCGACGTCCTGCTCGAGAGCAGTTTTGATCCTGATGTCGATCTTGTCCGCGACGTTCATGGCGTTCCATCGTTGACCGGCGACAATCGGTTGCTGCGCGATGGGCTGCGCCGGCTTATCGGGCAGATGCGGCCGGACTCGATCGATACCGAATAGGGCGAGCACGGCCGACTCGCGCAAAACAGCAGACTGACCGTCGGCCGCCTTTCAGGCGGCTTTTTTCATGGGGGTCCATCATGGCGAAAGATAATCGCGACGCCGTCATGGCGTTCATCTTCCAGCAGGAAGGCGGCTTCAGCGCCGACCCGAGCGATCCCGGCAATTGGACGGGCGGCGGCGTCGGCAGCGGCTTTCTTCGCGGAACAAATTTTGGAATTGCGGCAAATTCGCATCCGGGCCTCGACATCGCCAATCTGACCAAGGCCCAGGCCTCGGCGATCTACAAGACCGAATATTGGGATGCGATCGGCGGCGATGGATTGCGGCCTGGCGAAGATCTCGCGGTGATGGATCCGGCGGTGAATTCTGGGCCCGCGAAGGCGCTCTCATGGTGGCGCGCAGCAGGCGGGGGATCAGCCGACCCAGGCGCCGTTATCCAGGGGATTTGCGCATATCGGCTTTCATCCATGCACGCGCTCGGGTCCTGGTCGCGCTTTGGCGGAGCATGGGGTCGCCGTGTCGCTGCGTGCGAGGCGCTCGCTCTACAAATGTTGCACGGGGCCGCAGCCGGATCTGTCCTTCCGCAAAAAGCCAACGACGCCCGCGCTGCAACAAAGACGGCGGTTGTGAAGGGCGCTGCCGGGGGCGGGGTCGCAGGCGCCGGGGCGATCGCTCACGGCCCTAGCGGCGATCATACGTGGCTGATTCTTCTCGTCGGCGTCATCGTTGCGATGATGATTGTGGCGCTGCTCTTCAACGCCTGGCGCCAGAGCCAACGCGGCGACGCCCTTGAAGCGTCGCTGAAAGACTGGGCCGCGAAAAAGCAAGCGCTCGAGGCGGCTCAGAAGGCCGAGGCGGCTCAGAAGGCCGCTCTGCAGGCGCGGATTGACCTCGCCACAGCAGCCGAAGCGGCGCTGAAAGATCCGACGCCCCCGCCGGCGCCGGCCGCGCCGCCGGTTACGATTTCAAACCAGGAGCAAAAGTCATGACGCCCGATCTCATGGAGTCCGCGATCGCTATTTCCCTGTGGGCCGTTCTGGTTGGCGCATGGGTCGGCGCGCTGGATCGGCCCGTTCGCCTCCTGGAAACGGCGCGTTGGGCGGCGTCTTTCGGATTTCTTTCGGCCGCGCTTTTCGTGGTCAACGGCCTAGTTCTCTGCTGAGGAGTCTAATATGCTTTGGATTGCTGGTCTTTTCCTTATTTTCATCGGGCTGCTGTGGTTTTGGGTGGGGCCCAAGATCGTTGAATTTCGGACGTCGATTGGGCTCGACGCCAAGATAGCGGAAGCGGAAAGCCTTTGGGCGCGGCTGAAATTGCAAACCCAAGGGGTCAAGACCATCTTGGTGCTCGTCGGCGGCGCCATCGCGACGATCCTCCCCGAAGTCACGAAGGACCTCGCGGACGTTGACCTATCGCCGTTGATCGGATCGAATTGGGCCGGAAAGGTCGCGGCGGCGACCTCCTTGGTTGCAACGATAACTCATATCAGCGGTCTTCTTTCCGCTGCTAGAGCCAAACCGGTGCAGACGAATGAGTGACTGGCAAATCGTCATCGAGCGCGCTGGCGTCTGGGCCTTGGTCGTAATCGCCATGCTCGCCTTCGCGCTATTTTTCCATCGCGACATCGTCGCGGCTCTTGCGGAATGACGCCATGCTAGCCTTGAGCCTTCCAATCTTGAACGCATTGCTCGGCGGGATCATTAATCCGCTGGTCAATGCGTGGGTAATGTACAAGAAAGACAAGCTCACGACCCAGGAGGCTGGGTTCGAAGCTGCTACGAAGAGTGACGCCGCTGTCATGCAAGCCGCGTTGGCGGCTGAGGCGCGGAACAATGCGCTGAAAATCCAAGTCTACGGGCATTTTATCAATCGGGCCGTCATGTGGGTCGCCGGTTTTCCCGCGGCGCTTCATTTCGGTCTTGTCTTTGTCGACACGGTGTTAGCGGCGAAGGTTTTTTACGGCGCCGCCGTTCTTGGCGTGCCGAAACTCCCGGCGCCATATGACAACTACGAATGGGCGATCGTGACGAGCTTTTTCCTCGTTCAAGGCGTCCACCTCGGGACAAGCAATGTCTCGGCGTGGCTAGGCAAAAGCAAAAGCGCCTGATGATCGCGCCGCCATCCGGCTCTACGTCCTAGGCATGTCGATTACGGCGTGAGCCAAAGTGGCGATCTGAGCGGGTTCCGGCAAGGCGCAATTCGCGGCCTCAGGGCGGCTTTAAATTCTTTCTCACTAAGCAGGGCTACCGGGCCGCGGGTTGAGATTTGAACGTTTCGCGCAAGTGGAAGGCGTCAATGATGACGGATGGCAGCGGCAACTTTTGGAGCACCTTGGGCGCTGGCGGATTCGGCGCGCTGATTGGCGTCATAGGGACGATTCTGACGGCCATGATCAATCGGCAGCCGCCGATGGCGGCGATGATCGACGCCCGCATTCGGACGTTAATCGAGGGATATGAAAGGCGCATCAGCGATCTGCAACATGAAATCGCAAAGCTCGAAGGCAAAATTGACGGCTTGACCAGGGCGCTGGAGGATGCACGCATACATCGCGGTCTTGGCATGTGACGCAGATTCTCGCGGACGCCGACAGTCGCGAGACTATAAGGCTTGCTCGCGAAGGGCCGGGACGGAGGGTTTGTCCATCTGCTAAATCCAGAAGCCGACGTTCAAGAAGCAACTCCGCCGCATTTTTTCACGCCCCTGTCCCGCGCATGCGGGGCGGGGGCTTTATTTTCGTTTCGGGCCAGCATTCAGGCGCGGCCGCAATTGAGCCTATCTCGGAACACCAAGCCAGGCCGCAGTGCAAGGCGGCTCGGATAGGACCAGCCGGAACGGGCGTGGGGGCCGCGGCCATCTTGGACTGATCGCAGAACCTCGACGACCCGAAAGAAGCTCATGGCCGCATTCGCCGCATTGCTCTATCATTAAACTGGATGTGAGCTTTCGCCGGGGGCACCTATGATCCGCCAGCGGATCACGGATGGGGCTCGATCTGGAGATCAATATGAGCACAGTTTATGATTTCGCCGCGACGACCCTGGACGGCCAGGAAAAGCGGCTCGCAGATTTCACCGGGCAGGTGCTGCTCATCGTCAATACGGCGAGCAGATGCGGGTTCACCCCCCAATATGAGGGGCTTGAGGCGCTTTACCGCAAATATGGCGCGGGCGGTTTCTCGGTCCTTGGTTTTCCGTGCAATCAATTCGGCGCTCAAGAGCCGGGCGACTCGGCCGCTATCGCGCAATTTTGTTCGCGAACCTATGACGTGACATTTCCCATGTTCGGCAAGATCGACGTCAATGGCGCGGACGCCCACCCACTTTATAAGTTTCTTAAAGGCGAAGCGAAAGGCGTTCTCGGCACCGAGCCGATCAAATGGAATTTCACGAAATTTCTTGTTGGTCGGACAGGCGACGTCGCGGGCCGCTTCGCGCCAACGACGACGCCCCAGGATCTCGAGAAAGAAATAGTAAAGCTGCTTTGAGGCGTTTGGGCTTCCGTCGAATGCAGCCATTGGGGCCGCGCAGCGCGGGCGCCAAGGCTGAGGCGCAGCCTGAGGCGAAGTCTGCTCCCGCCGAAATCACTCAAATTTTTTGTCTTCTGGCGGAAACATGAAAATGCGCTGACTCTTAATTTTGTCGCAATTCTCGCCGCGAACCGGTATCCACTTCGCCAGAAAATGCTCTAGAAAGTTGCGTCGATCGGCGACTGGCGGGGTGCGAGCTGAACCCGCGTCAGGGGCGGCAGCGGACGAACCGCCCCTTCAGCCGGAACCGCTAACTAAAGCGCGGCGTCCACCGATCTCAGCGCAGAGGAGACAAATTCATGCCCTTGTGGCTGGATACGCGAAGCCCCGATTTCGGCGTCTCATTCAAGGCGCTTCTCAGCATGAAGCGAGAGGCGGCCGAGGACGTCGATCATGCGGCGCAGGCTATCATCGCCGAAGTCATCGCTAGAGGCGATGACGCCCTCGTCGCCTATTCGAAGAAATTCGATCGGGTGGACCTGTCGGCGCTGGGTCTGCGCGTCGGCGCCGAGGAAATCGCCGCGGCGCACGCGCGGTGCTCTCCAGAGGCGCTCGAAGCGCTCCAACTGGCGCATGCGCGGATCGTGGCTTTTCATGAGAGGCAGCTCCCGCAGGATCAACTCTTTACGGATTCGGTTGGCGTCGAACTCGGCTGGCGTTGGCGTCCGATCGAGTCGGTTGGCCTTTACGTTCCGGGGGGAACGGCAAGCTATCCTTCTTCGGTCTTGATGAATGCGGCGCCGGCCAAGGTCGCAGGCGTCGCTCGCCTCGTCATGGTAGTCCCGGCGCCGGACGGCGAAGTGAATCCGCTCGTCTTTGCGGCGGCGAAACTCGCCGGCGTCGACGAGATCTATCGCGTCGGCGGCGCTCAAGCGATCGCCGCGCTGGCCTATGGCACGCCAACGATCGCGCCGGTGGTAAAGATTGTCGGCCCTGGCAACGCCTATGTCGCCGCCGCCAAGCGGCGGGTCTTCGGAACCGTCGGCATCGACATGATCGCCGGGCCTTCCGAAGTGCTGATCATAGCCGACGGTAGCGCCAATCCGGAGTGGATCGCTGCCGATCTTCTCGCCCAAGCCGAGCATGACACGGCGGCGCAGTCGATCCTGATCACGGATGATGCGAGGCTCGCTCGCGCCGTCGACGCCGCCGTCTCGCGACAATTGTCGACCCTGCCGCGCGAGGAGATCGCCGCGGCGAGCTGGCGGGATTTCGGCGCGATCATCCTTGTCTCCGAGCTCCGGGAAAGCATAGCGCTTGCAGATCGGCTCGCCCCTGAGCATCTCGAAATCATTGGGCCTGACGCCGAATTGCTGAGCCAGGACATTCGCAATGCAGGCGCGATATTTCTTGGCCCCTACACGCCTGAGGCGATCGGCGATTATGTCGGCGGTTCGAATCACGTCCTGCCGACTGCGCGCTCGGCGCGGTTCTCCTCTGGTCTCAATGTTCTCGATTTCATGAAAAAGACGTCGATTTTGAAATGCTCGGCTGAAAGTCTCGCGACGCTTGGACCGGCCGCGGTCGCGCTCGGAAAGGCCGAAGGATTGGACGCCCATGCCCGCTCAGTCGCCTTGCGCCTCGCTCCTCGACCATCATGAGCGGAGCGGAGTCGCGCAGCCGCAACCGCCTCATATCGGTGACGCTCGATGAGGCTTCGATCGGCCGAAGCACGGCCGACAAGGAGCACGAACGTCAAATCGCGATTTATGATCTTCTCGAGGAAAATTGCTTTGCCTTGCCGGGGCGGGACGCCGGCCCCTACGGGCTGAAAATAGCGTTGCAGGACGCCAAGCTCGCCTTGGAGATTCTTGACGAGAGCGGCGCGCCGCTCGTCGCGCATATTCTTTCGCTGACGCCATTGCGCGGTCTTCTCAAGGATTATTTTTTCGTCTGCGAAAGCTATTACGCGGCCATCAGGACAGCGATGCCGAGCCAGATCGAAGCAATCGACATGGGCCGTCGCGCCCTCCACAATGAAGCCGCTCAGCTTCTTATCGAGCGTCTGAAGGGCAAGATCGATTTTGATATCGATACAGCGAGGCGAATCTTCACGCTTGTCGCGGCGCTGCATTGGAAAGGCTAATGCACTTTCCCTGATCATTGACAAGAACCTGCGCCAACTCGCTTCGGTCGAAGCATGTTTGGAATCGAAACGTGGATGAGTTTTTTCGATTTCAGACAAAATTCGGAGGTCAGGCTACGCGGGATGAATCCAAGGCGCCGCGGAGATGACGATCGTTGTCAAGGATCGGCCGCAATCGGTGCTTTTCGCCTGCACGCTGAATGCGGTGCGGTCGCCAATGGCGGAGGCTCTTGGAAAGCATTTCTTCGGGACGGAAGTCTATTTCGCCTCCGCCGGCGTCAAACGCGGCGAAAGCGACGCCTTCGCCATCTCGACGATGGAGGAGATGGGAATTGACATCGCCAAGCACCGCCCTCACACATTCGAGGATCTTGAGGACGCGTATTTTGACCTCATTGTCACATTGTCGCCTGAGGCCCATCACAAGGCGCTCGAATTCACCCGCACGCTCGCGGTCGACGTCATTTATTGGCCAACGCTCGATCCAACCGCCGTCGAAGGCAGCCGCGAGCGCGTTCTCGACGCGTATCGCAATGTTCGCGATGGTCTGCTGGAGCGAATCGAGACGCTAATGACCTATCGCCCGATGGCCAATCCATAGCGCGGGCGCCCGGACAAATCCGTCCGCGACGGCCCGGGGTCTCGCTGGTTGCGGCAAAATCAGGCTAGAGCGCTTCCCGATCAGATGAACGGATCTGATCGGGAAGCGCTCAAATTCAAAGAATTGGAGCATGTTCTGATCGACAAAGTCGATCAACTTTTTCGATCAGAACACGCTCTAGGCGAATGTCCACATTCGATGCGCGACGAAGCTCCAGAGCATGACGACGCCGGTCGTCGCAGCCTGCGCCGGAAGATAGGGCAGTCCTCCGATGTCGACAAAAAGCGACATAAAGAGATAGGTAAGCCCAAAGCCGACCGACGCGACGAGCGCAAAGCGCCAGGCCGCCTCCTCGTGCCGGCGTTGCGACCTGAAGACATGGCGGCGATTGAGACAATAGGAAATCACCCCGCCGATGGCAAAGCCCGCCAAGGCGGCCGCGACCGCCGAAACGCCGGCCATTTCGACGAGGCCGATGAGAACCGCATAGTGGATTGCCGTGGCGACAAGGCCAACGCCTGCAAAAGATGAGAACTGGCGGAGCAGGACAGTCATTGCTAGGATCTAGATCTCGGCGGTTTCATTTTTGAAATCGGCGCTGTCGCGGCCGCGCATCGCGCTCGGCGGCATCGTTGGAGCGCCGATGCTGGGACCAGGCTCGATAGCAAGGAGTAAACTTTCATGCATCTGTCTTTTTGCCCGAAGCTGCCAGCGTGGCTTCTGAGCGCCGGGCTTGTCAGCTTGGCCGCGACCATGCCCGCCGCCGCCGCAGTCCGTTCCGGGTTGCTCGATTGCAGCGTATCTCCGGGCATTGGCTTCGTCATCACGTCGAGCAGGGCGCTTTCCTGCGTCTTTCGGCCGCGGCACGGCCGGCCCGAATATTATGTCGGAACGGTTCAGCGGTTTGGCTTGGCCATAGGCATAACCGGCCCGAGCCGATTCGTCTGGGGCGTTTTCACCGCAGCGCCGCGTGGCGCTCCCTTTCCGCTCGCCGGTGATTATGCGGGCGTGGGAGCGGGCGCGACCGTGGGCGTGGGGCTGAGCGCCAATGCGCTAGTCGGCGGCAATGCCGGTTCGGTTACCTTGCAGCCTCTTTCCATTGGCGCGCAGACTGGCATTGCTTTGTCCGCCGGCGTCGGCGCCTTGACGCTGGAGCCAGCCGGCCTAGCGCGTTGACCCTAGGGAGGCCGAAAGTCTGGTCGACCGAAGCGGGCGGGGGAATGATCGATCCCCCTCTGAAACGCTGAAAAGATAGCGTCGCCGCGCAATTGCGGTCGTTCGGAGGCTCGAAAATTGCGATCGAGCCTCCAGCTCATATAGGCTGCCGGCTCCGAGCCAGAGCCGCTCCCGGCCGCATCCATAATCGCAAGAGGCGCATCATGTCCGCAACTTCCTTCGCCGCGAGCGGCTCGCACGCCAAATTGATCATCGTCGGATCTGGGCCGGCTGGCTATACGGCTGCGATCTATGCGGCGCGGGCCATGCTGGAGCCGATTCTGATCTCCGGCTTTGAGCCTGGCGGTCAGCTCATGATCACGACGGACGTTGAAAACTATCCGGGCTTCGCCGCGCCGATCCAAGGTCCCTGGCTGATGGAGCAGATGAAGGCTCAGGCCGAACATGTTGGCGCGCGCATGAAGTCCGATCATGTCGTTCACGTCGATCTCGGCCGGCGGCCGTTCCAGCTTAGCGGCGACAGCGGCGCGGTGTATACTTGCGACGCTCTGGTGATTGCGACCGGCGCGAGGGCCAAATGGCTCGAAATCCCTTCTGAGGCGAAGTTCAAGGGCTATGGGGTGTCGGCCTGCGCGACTTGCGACGGATTCTTTTACCGCGGCAAGCCGGTGATCGTTGTCGGCGGCGGCAATTCGGCAGTCGAAGAGGCTTTATATCTGAGCCATATCGCGAGCAAAGTGACGGTCGTGCATCGGCGCGACGCGTTCAGGGCCGAACGCATTCTGCAGGAGCGCCTGTTCAAGAGGCCAAATGTCGAGGTCATATGGGATCACGCGATCGATGAAATTCGCGGCGACGCTGATCCGCTAAGCGTCACGCATGCGCGCGTGAAGCACGTCAAGACCGGAGCCGTGCAAGAGATTGAGACGCATGGCCTCTTCGTCGCCATTGGGCACAAGCCAGCCTCCGATCTTTTCGTCGGCCAGCTCGACGTCAAGCCGAATGGCTATATCAAGACGGCTCCCAATTCGACCGCCACCAATGTGCCTGGCGTTTTCGCTGCTGGCGATGTCGCCGACGAGATCTACCGGCAAGCCGTGACGGCCGCCGGAATGGGCTGCATGGCGGCGCTCGAGGCCGAACGCTGGCTCGCCGCGCGGAGCGACGCCAGGCTCGCCGCCGAATGAGTCGAGTTCGCGGCGGAGATTTGACGCGCTTCCTGCTTATCGGACACACTCGAAGTGAACGCCATGGCGAACTCGGCGCTCCCTGACGCCGCAAGAGGAGGACCAAATGAAATTCGACCGAAAGGCGCTCATCGCTTTTTCTCTTTGGGCCGCCGCCAGCATCGTGACCCCTAGTTTTGCGCAAGCGCCGCAGCCGGCCGCGCCGGACAAATCGACCACCGCGCCGAAGCGGGCTGCAACGCCCTCAGCGCCTCTTCTCGACATCAACAGCGCAAGCGAAGATGAGCTGCGCGCCTTGAAGGGCATTGGCGACAAGCGCGCCGCCGACATCATCAAGAATCGGCCCTACAAAGGCAAAGACGAATTGGTGCAAAAAAAGATCATTCCCGCGGCGGTCTACGCTGGCATAAAAGACAAGATCATCGCCAAGCAGAATTAGACCCAAGCTGCGTGATGGGCGTGGCGGACGGACTTGAAATTTCCGCGGCGGATGTTGGCCGCCGACGGCGTTAATGGTAGATAGGGTCGAATAGAGACAGACGGCTTCTGGTTCATCCGATGAGCCAAATAAGTCCTTGCGTTGGGTTAGAGCCCCGCCGAACGCAAGAAATGCTGCAAGATAGACTATGCGCTCCATTGTTTCGTTAGTCGCAAGCCCGCCGCTAGAAGCCGGCGCATGGCGTTTGCCTTTGTCGCTGGTCATGTGGCCATGGCCGCCGCGCGCGAAAACGCCATATTTTCGAGCCCTTGCATAAGGATAAAATGATGTTTCCGAAGCCCGCGCCGCAGTTAGAGGCCAATACCTACGGCTATGAAACGCGCCCGATGGTGAAGCCGACAGGCTTTCGCGAATATGATGCGCGTTGGATCTTTGAAAAAGAGATCAATCTCATGGGCGTTCAAGCGTTGGGCTTGGGGCTCGGGACTTTGCTCCATGACATGGGCGTCAAGCCCGAGCTCGTGACCGGGCACGACTTCAGGGCATATTCGTCATCGATCAAATATGCGCTGATAAGCGGCTTGATGGGGGCCGGCGTCAGGGTTCACGATATTGGGCTCGCGCTGTCGCCGATGGCCTATTTCGCGCAGTTCGAGCTCGACGTCCCGGCAGTCGCCATGGTCACGGCCTCGCATAATGACAATGGCTGGACCGGCGTGAAAATGGGCGCGCAAAGGCCGGTCACCTTCGGCCCGGACGAAATGACTCGGCTGAAGGAGATCGTGCTCGAAGGGAAATTTCGCTATGCCGACGGCGCTTCTTATAGGTTCGTCGAAGATTTTCCGGCGCGTTACATGGCCGACCTGACCAACCGGCCAACGATCGCCCGCAGGTTGAAGGTTGTCGCCGCCTGCGGCAATGGCACTGCCGGCGCCTTTGCGCCGCAGGTTTTGGAAAAGCTTGGTTGTGAAGTCATCCCGCTCGACGCGCAACTCGACTACACCTTTCCACGCTACAATCCAAACCCTGAAGATTTGAAGATGCTGCACGCCATGGCCGATAAGGTGCGTGAAACAGGCGCCGACGTCGGCCTTGGATTTGACGGCGACGGCGATCGCTGCGGCGTCGTCGATAATCGCGGCGAGGAGATTTTCGCTGACAAGATCGGCGTCATGCTCGCGCGGGATCTGTCCAAGCTTTATCCCGGCGCCACTTTCGTCGTCGACGTCAAGTCAACCGGGCTTTTCGCGACCGATCCGGAGCTCCTGCGCCAGGGCGTCAAGGCCGATTACTGGAAGACCGGGCATTCCTACATCAAACGCCGAGTCACGGATCTCGGGGCGCTCGCAGGCTTTGAAAAATCGGGACATTTCTTCTTCAATGCGCCAGTCGGGCGCGGCTATGACGATGGAATTCTCACCGCCATCCATGTCATCGAAATGCTTGATCGCAACCCGCAAAAATCGATGGCCGAGCTGTATGGGGAGCTGCCCAAGACCTGGGGCTCGCCGACCATGTCGCCGCATTGCGACGATGAAAAGAAATATGACGTCGTCGACAAAGTGGTCGAGCGGTTCAAGACGATGCAGGAGACAGGCGCCCCTTTGATCGGCCAGAAGATCCGCGATCTCGTCACGGTGAATGGCGTGCGCGTCACCGCGCAGGACGGAACCTGGGGTCTCGTTCGCGCCTCGTCGAACAAGCCCGAGCTCGTGGTCGTCGTTGAGAGCCCGGTCTCAGAGGCGAGAATGCGGGAGATGTTCGCGGCGGTTGATGGCGTCTTGCGCGAAAGCCCCGAGGTCGGGGCCTATAACCAGACCATCTGACGCTCAATCAGTGCGCGGATGTTGATTGAGCGAAATAGCTCATGCTTTCTGGTCGGACTGGACCGCCTCCCGGTTCGGCGGCGAAGTCGACTCCGAACCGGCTAAGATAGTAACTTTGTCGAAGCCGCTGTAGCGGCGGCTTCGACCAGGGTGGCGCGATCGCGGTCAGGTCATCAACGAGGCTGACGCGTCGCGATCGAGGCTTCAATCACGACCCGTTATTGTGCTCGATGAGGCGTGTGTGGCGGTGTTCCACATTTTGAAATCGTTGAGGAACGTCGATGAAACCCCTGCGCTGTTCATCGTGGCGGCATTCCAAATGATTGTATCGAGCACGCCGGTGTCTGCCGAATAATTGGTCGTGCAGTTCGTGCAGCTATTGCCTTGAAGTATGGTCCCAGCGATTGCATTCGTGGCAGTCTGCACGAATGGAGCATTTGGGTTCTGATAGACGGTATAGTTCCAATATGCTTCGTCAATCACATATTGCGGAGTGCCGGGGTGGGCGGTGAGATTATTGTTGCGTATTTCGACGCCATCCGTGCTCGTTCCCCAAAAGCTCGTTGGCGTGACGAGGGCATGATCTACATTGATGTAGGAACCATAAAGGCCTTTTGTATTCGTCAACGTGTTCCCGATGATTTCTATATTTCTCACCCTGTCAAATTTAAATGTCGCGCCGTTTCCGCTTATGGGGCTTTGATCTGGGCGCACCCAAATGCCGCCATTGTCGATCAAAGAATTTCCGACGACAGAAGTATTGAGGAAACTGCCTGACCACAATAAAACGCCGCGCGGATTGCCTGTCATGGTATTGTAGCGAATAAGAGTGTTTTGAAACGATGGCACGGTGATAGCGAAGTGATCGCCGGGCGAGGGCGTCACGTCCCACGGCTGATCGACAGTGAACGTGTTGTTGTTTCGCGAAAGCACGTTGCGGATTTGACCGGCTCCCGCGCCGCTGACGATGCTCACAATGGAATTGGGGTAATAGTTCCAGGAACAGGCGCCAGAGCACCTGGAGTCATCGGCGACCGTGACGGCGCCGGCGGACGTCACCGTGCCGGTGTCGTCCCTTCGATAGGGTCCGCCGCCTTCGCTCAAAATTGTCTCTCCGTCGTTCCAATTATATTTCAGAGGGTTGCCTGAGGTGTCGAAGGTGTTGCTGTGAACAACGATGTTCTTGCCGAAATTTATGCTGAGCTGACGGCCTTCGCCTCGCTGAATAACGTCGCCGACGGCGATTGCCTTGTTGATATAGGGCCAACTGGTCTGTTGCGCTGTAGCCATAATCTGATCGGCGTTCCGCGTGAAATGATTCCCCTCGATCACGCCGTTGGTCAGGTCATTGACCAAAACCTGTCCAGAAAACCAGGATATTGTATTGTTCTTGAACAATAGGTTGCTGACCGGACTGATATAGAGCGGTCCAAGTCCGGAGTTGCCGTTCGGTTGGAGACTTTGGCTATTGCTCGCTTGGGTGAAGGCCGAATTCTCTATGGCGATTTTGTTGCCAAATAAAAAAACGGACCTCCCGGAGCCCAGATTCCAATTTACCCGCTGCAGGAATATTCTTTCTCCGTTATTGCCATATGGGAGGGCGTTGGTGACATATTGACTTGTCGTATCGACATTTTGAAGGGAGAGATCGGCGATTCCGGACAATTGGCTGTCGGTAGCCCATACGATCCCGGTGTATTTATATGAGGAGCCCTGCGGACTCGTAGGACCAAAGCTGATCTTTGTGTCGGCGTTGCTGTGCCCTTGAAGAACCACGCCGGACCTGAGCGCAAGATAGCCATTGTTTGGGGAGGCGAGCCGATAAGTTCCGGCCGGAAGGTAGACGACGCCGCCGCCATGGCTGTTGGCGAGGTCGATGGCCTGTTGGATGGCGGCTGTTGCATCGGTGACCCCGTCGCCCTTGGCGTGGACAGTCAGAGCCGGGTCGATCGTGACGTCATACACATGATGGTCATTTTCGTTCGTGCCCTTGACCCCGGCCTGGTAGGTGGGGCCATTTTGATAGATGAAATCCATGGCCCAAGGCACGCCGAGCCCGTAATGATCGACGCCGCTCGCCCGCCCGAGGATGGTTTGGTCCGCCGTCGCCGTTCCATAACCGTTTGACACAATCACCTGATAAGTCCGCCCGGCGACGACGCCGCTTGGCGCTAGGACGGCTAGACGATAGGCGTCATAGTTTCCGTTGGTGTTGAATGTCGCGCCGAGCGAGGCGCCGGTTTGAGTGTCTACGAAGGTGATTTTTGGAGCTACGCCATTGACGTAGAGGTTTCGGCCAAAAATGCGGAAGCTCCCAGAGGGAGCGATTTCCGGCGTGTCAAACTGCATCGCGCGCGGCGCGTTGATGAAGACATGCGCGCTTTGCGTGGCGCCATCCGAGACCCAGATTTCATACTGATCGAAAGAGGCGGTCTTTGGCACCCGGAATTGGACGATCGCGTTCGCGCCCTGGACCGGGGTTAACATGGCGGGCGATGCTTGCCGGCTGGGCTTGAAGTAGAGCTGCGGCGACGACCCAAATCCGCTGCCCTCAATGCTTACGATGTCGCCGGGATTGGCCGTGAAAGGCTGATTGAAAATGATTGGTTTGGCGAAAGATGCGCCGCAAAATAGAATACTAAATAGAGCGGCTTGGCCAACCGGGCCGATCCTTTTCAGTATTCGATGGTAGGGCGGCATCGTAAATTCGTGCGGCCGACGATCTATGGCGCTCATCCACAACTCCTATACATTGCGAGCATTTGACTAAATAGCTCGCTTACACACACAAGTTACGGCTCGTGACAGGCGAGACGTTGACGTTAATGGAAGCACCCACAACTGTATGTTTCCTTATTGTCATTGGGAGTATTGAAGGCGTTTATTTCGTAAATATATTTTGTCTGTGGGGAGCTGCGCTGCTGACGCGCAAATATTGACGCGGCAAGGATGAAGCCGATGCGATGCCGGATTTTGGCTTCCTTTATCCGTGGGGATCGCGCTGCGCTTTTGGGGCGAGGATTCGGGTTTCAACGGAACGCTGTTTTCTTGGCTGTCCAAGGCATGGCTGCGCGCAAATAAGCTTAAACGAAGCTGTTATAGCTTTCGCCAAGAAAAGTGTTTTAAATATGTGTTAGGAGTTCCATTTACGTAACGAATGCAAAAAAGCTGGGCGCGTCGGCCGCCTTGCTTTGCCGCTAGCGGCGCCTCTTCGGGGTCAGCCCCAGAGCGCGGGCGAAGCCGGACGGATGATCGAGCCCTCATAGACGAGTCCTTCGGGCCGGTCCCGCGCCAGGAGAAGCGGACCGTCGAGATCGACGAAGTCTGCGCGGGCTGCGATCAGCAGCGCCGGGGCCATCGCAAGCGAGGTCGCGACCATGCAGCCGGCGACAAGGCCGAAGCCAAGCTTTTCGGCCATTTCCACCATAGCCAAAGCCTCGGTCAGTCCCCCGGCCTTGTCGAGCTTGACATTGATGGCGTCGTAGCGCTCGCGGAGTTCGTCTAGTTCGCTGCGGGCGTGAACGCTCTCATCAGCGCAAATAGGGATGATCCGCTCGGTTCTGGCGAGCGCCGCGTCGCGGCCGGCGGGAAGCGGCTGCTCGACCAAGACGACGCCTGTGGCGGCGCAGGCTGCAAGATGACGATCAAGATCGGCTGGCGTCCAGGCCTCATTGGCGTCGACAATCAGGGTTGCGTCCGGCGCTGCAGCGCGGACGGCGCTGATCCGCGCCGCATCGCCTTCGCCGGCAAGCTTGATTTTCAAGAGCGGACGTTCGCGCGCCTTGGCCGCCGCGGCGGCCATCTCGGCTGGCGCTCCGACGGAGATGGTGAACGCCGTGGTCACTGGCGCTGGGGGCGCGAGGCCCGCGAGTTCATGCGCCGGGACGCCCCGCCGCTTCGCCGCGAGATCCCATAATGCGCAATCAAGCGCGTTGCGGGCGGCGCCCGGCGCGAGAAGCATTTGCAGGCCGGCGCAATCGACGCCCGCCTCGATCCGCGCGCGAACCGACTCGATCTGGCGCGTTACGCTTTCAATTGTTTCGCCATAACGAGCATAGGGGACGCATTCCCCGCGGCCGCGACAGCCGGCCTCCTCGATCGCTGCGACCACGACGACGGCTTCTGTCTTAGCGCCGCGGGAAATCACGAATTTTCCCGCGATCGGAAAGCGCTCGACTGCGACGCTGAGCTTTGGCATGGACCGGAGATCGAAGATTAGGCTGCGATGAATGTCAGCACTCGCATAAGGCGGCGCATTCAGCAATGTCCACGAATCGCAATCGAAGTCCCACGAGCGGAGAAACGATCGCCGTGACGCGTCAGCGCAGCCACCAGCCGGCCCAAGCGGCGAGGACCACCAGGACCAATCCTGGAACGACGCGAAGGGCGAAGGCCCAACCGCCGCCGAGGAGGCTTGCGGCGAGCTTGGTGACTGTATTGGTCGAGAGCGCGATCAGAATTGGAAACGCAGCGTCCGCCACGGCAATCTTCCCGGAGCCCACTAGCGCAGCAATAGAAATTGCGGCGGAATGCGTGTCCGCGAAACCGGCGACGGCCGCCGCCGCGATGACGCCTTTGACGCCGAACCAGTCGTTCAAGGCGCGCGAGGCGAGCAGGATCGCGCTGAGCATGCCGGCGAAAACGAGCGCCGTCCACAGGCTGAACGCCTGACCGCGTTCGTTCACCGTGCCTGAGTCGCCGCGCAAGGCGCGGATCGCGAAGATGAAAGCGTACAAGATCGCGGCTGCGCCCGCGCAGGCGAGCGGAATGAGAAGAGCCTCCAAGGTCGCGATATTGGTCGCCGCCAACAGCAGCGCCATTTGGATGACCGTCGCAACCGTCGATAGAATAGCTCCCGCCGCGGCGGGCCAAAGCAGTCCTGGCGCTTCGGTGGCGCGTGCGCCCATGGCGCCGATCGTCGCGATGCTGGAGATGAATCCGGACGCTAGTCCGGCGATCGGAAGGCCGAAGCGGGGACCGAGAATGCGCACCGCAATGTGGCCAAAAGCGCCGATCGCCATGACAAGGATCACGATAATCCAGATCGCGTGAGGATTAAGGGCGCCGAAAGGACCCATTTGCTGGTCCGGCAGAAGCGGCAGCACAATCAGCGTCGCAGCTGCGAAGATCAGCGCGTCTCGGACTTCGTCTTCATTGAGAACGGAGCGGACAAAGCGGTGAAGCGCAGTTCTGGCCGCGAGCACGATCGCGACGGCGACGGCGACGCCCGCCGCGAGCCCTGGCTGCGTCATTGAAAGACCGCCGAGAAGAACCGTTACGACGAGCGCGACTTCAGTGGTGAGTCCGGGATCGTCCCTGAATCCGCGCCAATAGGCGAAAGCGGTCAAGGCGAAAACCCCGCCGATCGTGACCGCGAATAAAATCTCGCCGCCGATGATGGTGCTGAGCGCCCCGGTTAGTGACGCAAGCGCAAAGGTGCGAATTCCCGCGGCTGACGGCGCGGGCCTTTCGCCTTTCCGACGTTCGCGCTCCGTGCCGATCAGGAGGCCTATGCCTATGGCGACGGCGAGACTGAGGATCACGGGATCGAATGCGAACATTAGGCTTTCCGATTGTCCCAGCGGTTCGACCGGGCTCAGATAGGCGTCTTCATTGCGTAAGCCGTCGCTCGCGCCAATCCGAGGCCTCGCCTGGAAGAACGTATTCAGCCGCCCACGAGCCGCGCGAGCGCGAAGGCGGCGGCCGCGGCAAGACCGCCAACGATCGCTGTTTGCAGGGCGCTGCGCAATGGGGCGACGCCGGTCATTTGTCCGTGACGCCGCCAAAAATGCAAAGCGCCGTCAATGTGACCGCAATTGAAATGGGAAGCGCCTGCGAAACTTCCTTCGCGAAGAAATAAGGGAACAGGAGCGATAAGACCGCCAATGACATAGGCGCCGCCAATCGTCAAAGCGCTTTTTGATCTCGCGTCCGGCCTCCGGCTCCTCGATGCGGTTGCGCGAAGGCCAAGAGTCAATTTATCGAAGCCGTTTTCTCCGCGCTTTTCATTGCGGCGGCGGCGTAATGCCGAGGATTGCGGCGACGCCGAGCACCAATAGGCCGAGCAAAAGCTCGAAAGCGACGCTGGTGCGCAGCTTGACGATGAGAGACATTCCTTTCAGCGAGGCCCCGCGCAGGCGCGGCATGGCGACAAAGCGATTGAACCAGGCCAAGACCAGCATCACGGCCACAAGGCCAATCTTTGCGAATAGGACGTTTCCATAGTCGGTGTAGAAAAGCTTGCCGAACGAACCGGCGACGCGGAAGGCGGCGTTGGCTGTTCCGCTCAGGACGATGAATGCAACCGCCGTCATCGCCATCAGCGAGTAGCGCGACAATATGTCCAGGGTCCAATCCCGCGCCTCATGTAGGTTGAAGCGCCGCTGCTCGACGAGCGCGAAAAGAAGCGGGGGGAGGCCGCCGACCCAGGCGGCTGTCGCGAGCACATGGACGCAATAGGAGACGATCATGATGGCGCCATAGAGGCCCGCGCCGCCTTCCGCCGCATGGCCGAGCCAGGCCTGGGTGATCAAGAGAAAAGCGCCGATGTGCAACAGCGTCGATAGCCAGACGCGGCCATGCCAGGGCAGGGCGGCGATCCCGACGGCTGCTGCGAGCAAGGCCAGACGAACCATCGCCACCGGGCCAAACTCCGTTTCGAAAAAGAAGAGGCGCAGGGTTTCCGGATCGACGACATTGCTAAAGCCGCCCGTCATGTTGGCGAGAACGCCGGCGAGCCAGGCGGCGCCGGTGATCGCCGCCGCCGGGGCCGCGACGCGCAAGAGGATGATCGTCGCGCGAAAGGCCCGGGGCAAGCCGCCGGGACCTGACGACAATCGTTCGTGTCCCATATAGAACCAAAAAAACGAAGACCCGAACAGCACGAAGACGGACGCGAAATGGATCCAGCGCGCGATGACGAGGACGTCGAAGATGGTGAGGAGTCCGCCGACCTCGTGATGGTGCATTCCTTCCATCTGAATATTATCCATCTGGGCGTCTTCCGCCGCATGGGCGGCGGCGACGAGGATTTGGAATATCGTCATTGCTCCTCCTCGCGCGCGCTCAGCGCCGATGGGTCATGAACGAGACGACTGGAATATGCGGCTGGCTGTCATCCGCGTCGTCGCGCCGCGATCTCACGGCCAGCAATTGTTCGCGGCGATGTAATTGCGCCCCCGAGGCGCCTTCGCCGCGGCGGAAACGGTTCGGGCGATCGTTTGGCCTATCGCTCGCCGTGCGGACATAGGGGTCGGCTCGACCGAGATCGAGCCGGCCATCAGGCTCAGGGCGCAACCGTAAAATGATATGTGCCCGAGGTGGGATGGGTGTCGACCGAAACCACATGCCAGTTCACTACATAAGCGCCGGGTTTCAGCGCATGGCCGAGCCGCACGCTGAGCACGTTTGGGCCAGCGAGCGTCGCCTTTCCGGCTGGGACCGGCCCACCTCCCGCGGCGGAGATTTGCACCCCAGAGAAGGCCAGGACAATGTTCTGGCTAAAGCTGAGTCGGACCTCGCTAGGCGCACCGCTCACGGTCGCGCCCACTCCCGGAGAGGCTGTGTCCAGGAACGCATGAGCGAAAGCGGCTGTGGTCGCAAGGATGCAGGCTAAACCCGTTGCAGTAAGAATTTTCAGAGGCTGTTGCATGGCGTCCTCGCTCTTTAAATTCTGCCGGGACGCGCCTGGGGCGGACCAAAGAGTGGCCTTCCAATCGTCTCCGGCGCGATATCGTCGAGGAAGAAATCCAGGACGGCGGCGACGCCGATATGCTTGCCGCTTGCTTGATTGATCGGCAACTGGGCCATGACGCCGAGCTGGAAATAGTTGCCGATATAATAAAGGGACGGGCCGACCACCCCGGTCGTTGTATGTGTCCACTCCCCAGGGACAGACGGGCCAATGTTGGAGACTGGCGAGGTGAAAATCCCTTCAAAAGCCGGAATAAGACGCCTGAAAACCTCAGGGAGCTCGTGAACGTAGGAGTTCATGTAGAGCAGGCTGTATTGGAGAGTCGCGCCGTAGGTCAGGCGCGTGGGCGTCTGGGTTAGGGCGATGTAGTTGATGCCGCTATCCGGATCTTGCTGCAGCGTCACGTCGATCGGGTGGGTCGACAAGGAATAGTCCACTTCGGCGGTAATCGCGAAGGGCTTGGCCCAATCGGCCTCAACATCGCCAAAGCCCTTGCCGATATAAAGCTTGGGTGTGACGGTCGAGTACCGGTCAGGCGGGGAGGCAAGAGATGTAAAATCGGGCGAGGCGCCGGTGTGGCCCCATTCGACATTGACCGCGCCAGCGATGATGAACTCATGCTCCGGGTTTTGGTAGAAAACATATTTGGCCTGCGTTTCGATGTTTCCCCACCCGTTGGAGCTCGGGTTTGCCTGATGCGTAAACGCTGAGCCGATTGCAAGGCTGAAATCTGCGGTGATGGTTTTCTGGTATTCCCAAGCGAAAGTGTAGCTGAGCGCCCCTAAAGTGCCGTCGTAATTGGCCGAAGCCGCATAGACAAAGGACGGCAGCGCTAATTCGTCGTTGACGCCTGGGTCGTCGACGCTGAGCGTCGCTGGAAAGAGCCGGTTGCCGACGATCGTGTGGGAGCGCGCCGGGCTGACGCCGGCTAGAGCGGCTGCCGCGATGAGCGCGCCCGCATAGGCTACGGAAGTCTTATGAGCCATGATGAATCCTCGATCTGAACGTGAGAGATAGCCCGCGTCCGCGCCGCCGCTATTGCGGCCGCCGAAGCGCCGGGCGTTTGCTCGTCAGATGAGGATGGGCGGCCCGCGTGGCCGTCCAACAAAATTGACAGGCTGCCTAATGGAGCCAAAGGATTCGAAGCTCGCGACTGTTTCGGACAGAAGCGGAGCGTAGTCCGCCTGAGCCGCGTCGGGCGGCGGAAGCGCGACCGCCGCGGCGTCGAAGAGGTGACAGCAGGGGCAGGAGCAATCATCGAGCGGGCAGCACGGCGCCTGACCTTGGCCGTCATTTGCTCCGCCGGTGCTTGCGCCATGATGGGGACAGGGAAGGGCCGGTTTTGCCGCAACGGCGTTGGACGCCCCGTCATTGACCGCCTGTGCGGCCAAAGAAGCCGAAAGAAGCGGCGCATGCTTATGAGCGGCGGGAGCGAAAAGCTGGGCGAGAAAAACCAATGCGACGAGGAGCCGGCGAGCCGGGACCCGCCAGTCTCCGAAAAGCTGCCGCCGCGCAAGCAAATCAGACCGTCGAGGGCAATGCACTCCGCCCACTTGCACTTCAGAACCCCGTTCTGTTAACGCTTCCTGGTAATTTTTAGCTTACAATTCTTGCAACTAAAGGGTGAAAGTTTTGCCCGCCCCAAGTCAAGTCGTTTTCGGCCTATTTCAAGCGCGCTTCGCGGCAATACGCTGTTTGTGCGAAACGAGTGACATTGGCGCAACAGTAACTTAGAGAGCGATTTCGCGATCCGGACATCATAGGCAATCGGAATAGTGCGCGCGCCACGACTTCGCCGCAAGCGGGACGTAAAAAGACCCATTGTGCGCTTATTCAGCGAGCCAAAGGGGCTATGAAGGATGGACGTGTTGGACGGTCCAACATTTTCGAGCCAGCGATCTGGCGACGCCGTTCGGCTCAGTCTCGCCGGGCACTGGACCCTCGATGCGTCCGCCGCGATCGAGGCCGGCGCTAAAGCCCTTCTAAGCGAGGGCGGGGCGGCGCGAAGAGCCATTCTTGATCTCGGCGCCGTCGCGCGGCTCGATACAGCCGGGGCTTGGCTGATCGACAAGACCCGCCAGGAGCTTGGCGCAAAAGGCGTCGAGGCCAAGCTCGAATCGATCCGGCCCGAATTTGGAATTCTCCTCGAGGAGGCGCGTTTTCGCGCGTTCGACGCGCCGCCCGCGCGGCGCAGCTCCTATATGATCAATCTCTTCGCCGATGTCGGCGAGAGCGTGGCCAATGCGGGCCGTGATCTATTGAACGCCGTCAATTGTCTCGGCGAATTTGTAGCTACGCTTGGCAAGAGCCTGGCTCAGCCTAAGCGTTTTCGCACTGCCTCGTTATTCTCCCACATGGAAGCTATTGCGCTTCGCGGCGTCCCGATCATCGTATTGATCAATTTTCTGGTCGGCGCCATCGTCGCGCAACAAGGCCTTTTTCAATTGCGGCGTTTCGGCGCCACAATCCTCGTCGTCGATCTCGTCGGCATTCTGATCCTGCGCGAACTTGGCGTTATGTTGACGGCGATCATGACTGCCGGGCGCTCCGGCTCGGCGATCACCGCCGAGCTCGGCTCGATGAAGATGCGCGAGGAAATCGACGCTCTGAAAGTGATGGGCATGCAGCCGATGGACGTTCTGATCGCGCCGAGGATTCTCGCGCTCGTGATCAGCGTTCCCCTATTGACCTTCATCGGCGACATGTCGGCGATCTTCGGCGGCATTATCGTGAGCTGGGTTTATGGCGGCATCAGCCCGCGCAGCTTCATAGCACTGCTGCCGGAGGCGATCGGCCTCCATACCTTTCTTAGCGGCATGATCAAAGCGCCTTTCATGGGGTTCGTCATTGGCCTCATAGCTTCGGTCGAAGGATTGGCGGTCGAGGGCTCGGCCGAATCGCTCGGGCGACGGGTCACCGCCTCTGTCGTCAAGTCCATCTTCATGGTGATCGTCGTGGATGGGGTTTTCGCGATGTTCTTTGCCGGAATTCGCTTTTGAAGAACGAGCAGGAGACGCCCGATCTCGCCTTGGCCCAGAGGCCCAGTCCGCTGACGAGGCCCGCTCATCTGCGGCCGGCGGCGGAGATCGTGATCCGCGTGCGCGACCTCGTCGTGGGTTTCGGCGGCGATCTCGTCATGCGCGGCCTCGATCTTGACGTTTACAGGGGCGAAGTTCTGGGCTTCGTCGGCGGCTCGGGCACTGGCAAATCGGTCCTGACCAGGACAATTCTCGGGCTTATCCGCAAGGAGAGCGGGCGAATCGAGATCTTTGGCTCCGACATCGATAAGCTGTCGGCGCGCGAACATGACAGCGTCGAGCGGCGCATTGGCGTGATGTTTCAGCAAGGCGCCTTGTTTTCCGGCCTGACCGTCAAGCAGAACGTTCAGGTGCCGATGCGGGAGCATTTGAGCTTGTCGCCGCGGCTCGCGGATGAGCTCGCCATGCTCAAGATCAAGCTCGTCGGCCTCGATCTCGACGCGGCGGACAAGTATCCTTCCGAATTATCCGGCGGAATGATCAAGCGCGCGGCTTTGGCGCGGGCCTTGGCGCTCGATCCCGAGCTCCTCTTTCTCGACGAACCGACATCGGGGCTTGATCCGATCGGCGCGGCGGAGTTTGATGAATTGATCGCCACGCTCCAGAAGACGCTCGGCCTGACTGTCTTCATGGTGACGCATGATCTGGACAGCCTTTATTCGATCTGCGATCGAATCGCTGCTCTGGCCGAGGGAAAAGTGATCGCCGCGGGCCCGATCGAGGCGATGCTCGCCGCGGAGCATCCGTGGCTGCGCGCCTATTTCCACGGCAAACGGGCGCGGCAATTCGATCCTTCAGTCGCTGAACGCGGGGGCGGCGTCTTGGCGGGCAATGAGCTCGCCGGTTTGCTTGGCGGGTAATGAACGCCGATAGCTTAAGGCAACGGCAGACAGGACACTTCGAGACATGGAAACTCGCGCCAATTATGCCCTGATCGGCATTTTCACCTTAGCGGTGATCGCCTCGGCCTTTGGCTTCGTCTTTTGGTTTGCCGGCGGCGACACGACGAACGGCCGCCGGACCTATAAAGTCGTCTTCGCCGGGTCGGTGTCTGGCCTGTTGCGAGGCGCCCCGGTGCTCTTTAACGGCGTGCGGGTGGGCGACGTGACGAAAATCGATCTTGCGCCGCAAGACCCAGGTCACGTCTCTGCGCTGGTCGATGTCGACGCGCGCGTTCCGGTTCGCACCGACACGAAGGCGCGTCTCGAATCGACCGGCTTGACGGGGGTCGCGTCAGTTGCGCTCATCGGCGGGGCCGAGCAGTCGCCGCCGCTCCCCGCCGGCCCGGGCGGCGGTCCGGGCGTGATTGTCGCCGAGGATCAAGCCGGCTTTCAGCAGCTTCTCGAATCTGCGCGACGAATCTCTGTCCAAACTTCCGATTTGCTCGATAAGACCAATCGGCTCATGGACGATAGCGCCTCCGCGATCGCGGCGTCGGTGAAGAATGTCGAAAAATTCTCCGACGCGCTCGCCTCCAACGCCGACGGGATCAAGGATTTCATGGGCGCGATGGCCGATGTCGGAAAGACGATCAAGCCGCTGACCGGCAAGCTCGAGACCCTCGCGACCGACGTCGACGCCGTCGTGAAGGCGATCAACCCCAATGAGGTCAAGACAATCGTTTCGGATGTCGCTTCGATCTCGGCGAAGCTGAATGCGGCGGCGGACAAGGTCGACGGCGTCTTGACGAATCTCAACGGATTTCTTGCAACCGGCGATTCGAAAGGCGCGTTCGGGGAGATCGCCGCCGCCGCGAAATCGATCAGGAAAGTCGCGGATGATTTCGATGGCCGGTTGAAGGAGATCGCCGCCAACGTCAATCGTTTCACAGGGACCGGATTGCGCCAATATGAGGCGTTGGCGGTCGATGGCCGCAAGACGCTCGAAGAGATCAACCAGGCGATCCGCTCGATCGAGAGCAACCCGCAACAATTTATCTTCGGCAAGAAGACGCAAATTCCGGAATACACCGGCAGTCGTTAACTCACTCGAGCTAATTTGCGCCGCGTCTGGCGCGCCTCGCGGGTCCTGGCCTGCGCGATGTCATCGGATGTTGAAGAGCGACGGCGGAGGGTCCGTCAGCCGGCGTTTCGGCGCGGCTTGCTTATCCTCCGCGGCGCGTCGGGTTTGGCGCTTGCGATGAGGAGATGATCAAGGATGGAGCCGGGTTTCGCTCTCCTCTTGCGCGCCTCAAGCCGCTGCGCGGCGGGAGTTCGGGGCCAATTATTGGTCGTCGTCATCGGAATTTTCGCGGGCTTGCTCGCCGCTTGCGCGACGACGCCGATGGTCACTTACGATCTTGGCGCGGCGAACGGCGGCGGCGCGGCGCGCGCCGGTCGTGGCCAACTTGTCGTCAATGAACCGACGGCGTCCTTGCCTACGGATTCAAACCGGATCGTGGTCCGCACCGGCGCCGACGCCATGGCCTATCTGACCGGGGCCCAATGGCCGGACAAATTGCCGGCGGTCGTTCAGACAAGGCTCATCGAAAGCTTCGAAAACGCGCATCTTCTGCGCGCGGTCGGGCGCCCAGGCATGCTCGCCGACTACAGCCTTCAAACCGACATACGCCGCTTCGAATTAGACGTCGGGCATAGCGAAGCGGTCGTCGAAATCTCCGCCCGGATCATTGGATCAAGCGGGCGGATCCTGGCCGGACAGATCTTTTCGGCGCGCGTCCCGGCTTCGAGGGACGATGGCGCGACGGTGACCGCCGCGCTCAATGTCGCGTCGGCGGATGTCATGCGCCAGATCGTCCTATGGGCGGCGCCGAAGGTTTGAGTTGTGCTCTTCAGATCTTGTTTTCTTGGGCCAACCGAAGGCCAAGCGCAACATCCTCACACCACGTTGTCAGGGGCGAGCGCGCAGATTGTTTCACGCTCGGTCTCGACTTGCATGGTCACATGGCCAATCTGATAGCGCTCATGCAGCTTGGCTGCGGCCTGCATGAGGAAAGCGTCGCCCGGATGCCCCTCCGGCATGACCAGATGGACGGTGAGCGCGGTTTCGCTCGTGCTCATCGCCCAGATATGTAGATCGTGGAGATCGGCGACGCCGGGCAGGGCGGCGAGGAACTGGCGCACGTCGGCGCTGCTGATTCCTACGGGAACGCCTGCGAGCGACAACGCCAGGCTCTCGCGCAAGAGGCCCCATGTCCCGGCGATGATGACGGCGCCGATGACAAGGCTCAAGGTCGGATCGATCCAATGCTGGTCTGTCACGGTTATGGCGAGGCCGGCCAGGACGACGCCGGCCGAGATGGCCGCGTCCGCCGCCATGTGGAGGAATGCGCCCCGGACATTGAGGTCGTGCTTGCGTCCTGACGCAAACAGCGCCGCCGTGAGGCCGTTGACGACCAGGCCGACGCCGGCCACAGCCATCATGACCCCGCCTGCGACCGGTTCAGGGAGAAAGAAACGTTCGATCGCCGCATAACTGAGGCCGCCCGTGACCACGAGCAGGAACATGGCGTTGAACAGAGCGGCCAGGATCGACGTCGCCCGCAGCCCATAGGTGAAGCGCGGCGAGGGCGCCCGTCGCGCCGCGATGGTCGCGGCGAAAGCGACGCCGAGTCCGAGCACATCGGAGAGATTATGTCCGGCGTCGGCGATCAGGGCGATCGAATTCCCGATAAATCCATAAATCGCTTCGAGGATCACCACGATCAGGTTGAGCGCCATCCCGACGCCGAAACGCATCCCGAAATTCGCCGGGCCATGCTCATGTGAATGACCGGCGCCGTGGACATGACCATGCTGGTGGGAGTTGTTCATCGCGCCGCCGCAATTGTCGAATCGAGCGAAACCAAGGGTCTCAGGCGCTCTATATCATTTCCTTGGGCCTTAGCGGACCGCCTTTTGCTGGTCCATGAATTTGCCGCTATGGGCGCGCCCGCATGGCCTCGACACCGTGTAGAACGGCGCGGGCGTCGCACTCGAAGCGCATCAAACGGAACTGGGGCTAGGGTCTGCGACGGAAAAAACGCGACAAAGCATCGAGCGTCTCCAAATTCACGCGTTCGTGACGACGCGCGCATCAAATGGCGAAGGAAACGATCATTGACCTCAGGCTCCCTATTGACCCGCGCGATCTTCACCGAAGGGTCCACCATGCGGCATGTGCTCGTCATGACCGGGACGGCCTCGGTCGGGCTCATGTCGATTTTTCTCGTGGATCTTTTGTCGCTCATTTACGTGTCCCGCCTCGGCGATCCGAATCTGACCGCGGCGGTCGGCTATGCGACTCAGGTTCTGTTCTTTTCGGTCTCGATCAATATTGGGCTCTCGATCGCGATCGGCGCCTTGGTCGCGCGCGCGATTGGCGCCGGCGACTGGCCTGACGCGCAACGGCTCGCGGCGTCCGGTCTCGTGCATGTCGTCATTGTCGCGGGCCTGGTCAGTTGCGTCGCCTTACCCCTCCGACGCGAGATTCTGATTCTCTTCGGCGCCCGCGGCGAAGCCCTTGACGTCGGCGCGACCTTTCTCGCGATTACGCTTCCGGCCACGATTTTTCTCGGCCTCGGCATGTCGCTCGCAAGCCTCCTGCGCGCGGTCGGTGATGCGCGAAGGGCAATGTTCGTGACGCTGTCTGGAGCCATCGTCACCGCCTGTCTCGATCCGATCTTCATTTTCGGCTTCGGATTAGGCGTCGACGGCGCGGCGATCGTCACCCTCATCTCGCGTTTCGTTCTCCTCGCTGTCGGCCTTCACGGCGCGGTGCGGAAACATGGGCTCGTTGGGCGTCCTTACCGCGAAGCCGTCATCTACGACTTGCCGGCGATGATGACGATCGCGGTTCCCGCCATATTGACCAATCTGGCCGCGCCAGTGGCCAACGCCTATTCGATGCGGATCTTTTCCCATTTTGGCGAAGCCGTCGTCGCCGCATTCGCCATCAACGACAGGGTTACGCCATTCGCCTTCGGGGTTCTGTTCGCCCTCTCCGGATCGGTCGGCCCCATCATGGCGCAAAATCTCGGCGCGCGGCTCATCCGGCGGGTGCGCCAAACGCTCACCAATAGCTTTGTGTTCTCGGCGATTTATGTCGTGATCGTGTCGGCGCTTCTGCGCGAGGCGGCGCCGATCGTCATCGACATTTTCAACGCGCGCGGCGAGACGGCCGAGCTCGTGCGGTTTTTTTGCGCCTACGCCGGCCCGCTTTGGCTCTTTCTTGGCGGAATTTTCGTCGCCAACGCCGCTTTCAACAATTTGGGGTTTCCGCTTCTTTCGACCTTGTTCAATTGGGGCCGCGCGACGCTCGGCGTCATCCCCTTCGTGACGATCGGCGCCGCCCGGTTTGGACCCGAAGGCGGCTTTATCGGCTTGATCGCCGGCTCGGCCATGTTTGGAATAGGGGCTGTGGCGGCGGCCTATTTCGTCACGGCCAAGCTCGCAAAACGTCCCAAGGGCGCGTAGCATCACGCGCCGTCCCGCCCAAAAAAGCTTTTCTCAATCCGCTTGTCGCGGGAGGCAGGGAGGGAACGCAATGTCCAATCTTTACGCGATCTTGCAAGACGCCCAAGGCGGCCAGGCGCTCGATAATCTGGCGAAGCAATTCAACATCTCAAAAGAAGAAGCGGACGCCGCGGTCAGGGCGCTGTTGCCGGCGCTGTCGACCGGTTTCCTGAGCAAGGCGACCGAACCGGGGGCTCTCGGTTCGATCATCGGCGCGCTGGGCGACGGCCAACATCTCGCGGCCTTCGCCGATCCGGCCGCTGCGCAGTCGCAAGCGACGGCGCAGAAGGGCGACGAGGTCCTGGTTCACTTGTTCGGTTCGAGCCAAGTCGACGAGCAAATCGTCCAGCGCGCTTCGGCCGCAACTGGGCTCAAGCCGGAGCTTCTCGCGCAAATGCTGCCGGTCATCGCTTCGGTGATCGTCGGCGGCGTCACGAAATCACTGCAAAGTCAGGGCTTTGGCGGGATTTTCACGCAGCTCGTCAATGCCGCCCGACATGGCGGCCTCAGCTCAATTCTGGGCTCATTGACGGAGGAGGCCCAGGCTTTACCAAGCCCGCAATCGCGGCCGAGCGCCGCGCCTTCGGCGTCGTCGCCCGGGGGCTTCGGCGGCATTCTCGCAACCTTCATCGGAAGCCTTCTTGGCCGTTTGGGAGCGCCGCCCTCCGTGTCTGCGCCCGCGCCTGCTCCTCAGGCGCCGGGTCTCGATTCGCGCGCGATCCAGGCGGCGATCGAAGCTTTGGCCAAAGTATTCCAACCAGGAACGCCGTCGCAATCAAGTCGAGTGCTTAGCGCAGTGGAAATCGAACCGAAGCAAACCGAATCGCCTAGAGCTGAGTCGGAAGAAACGGGACTGTCGGAAACCAAATCTCAACCGCATGAGCCTGCGCCATTGGCCGAAATACGAAACGAAATCGGCGAGATCCTTGATAGCAAACGCCACTGAACATGCGTTGCCTCGGCTATAATCGAGAATGCTTCGGAGCCTGATTGGCGCCTAAGCGGTGAGCAAGATCAAGTATTAAAGCGCTCTGACGCAAGGAGGGCTTACGCAGGCCAGTCTTGCTCGGAAAATTGACGCGCCGACTTTCAACCGGAGTCGGCGCGAGCGCCGCTTCGGCGGCGGAGGCCAGCAGGCCGTCCGCATTGCGCCTTGCCGCGCACCCGCCTATGTAGCTTGGCGGCGCATGGACGATGACCTTCTCTCAAGCGCTGGGAGGCTCAAGCCGGATCTCTTAGGCCCGACCAAAGACGGTGGGCGCCTAGGGCGTTCGGCGAAGCTCGTTGCGACTCGGCGGACCCCGCCGAGAGCGGATCTTGCATTCCGGATCGCGGCGGGCCTGCTTGGGCTTGATGATGATAGCGCAGACGAAAGTTTGGAAATGGCTCGCGACGTTTCGGATTCCACGCCTATTGCGTCGCGCGATGAACTTGTCGCCTGGATCGAAGCGGGATCGAAGCCGGCGGAAGAATTCCGGATCGGCACCGAGCATGAAAAGATTCCGTTCCATCGCGCCGATCATTCCCCCGTCGCCTACCAAGGCGGCCCAGAGGGCGCCAAGGGCGGGATACGCGGCTTGCTTGAGGGAATGCAGGCGGCTCTCGGTTGGGCGCCGATCAACGACGGCGCCAATATCATCGGGCTTTACGACGAAAAGGGCGGCGGCGCGATTTCTCTGGAGCCCGGCGGCCAATTCGAGCTCTCCGGCGCGCCATTCGCCACGATTCATGCAACCAAGGACGAACTCGACTGTCATTTTTCGACGCTCGAAACGGTCGCGGCGCCGTTCGGAATAGGTTTTTTGTCCCTCGGGATGAGCCCTAAATGGCGCCTCGACGAAATACCAATGATGCCGAAACAGCGCTACGCGATCATGGCGAACTATATGCCGAAGGTCGGCGGGCGCGGCCTCGACATGATGTTTCGCACATCGACCGTGCAGGCCAATTTCGATTTTTCGAGCGAGTCCGACATGGTGAAGAAGTTTCGCGTGTCGCTCGCCTTGCAGCCGCTGGCGACCGCGCTATTCGCCAATTCGCCTTTCACCGACGGCAAGCTCAATGGATTTCTTTCGGCGCGCTCGGAGGTCTGGCGCGACACCGATCCCGTGCGCACGGGCATGCTGCCCTTCGTCTTTGAAGACGGCATGGGCTTCGAACGCTATGTCGATTACGCCATTGACGTGCCGCTCTATTTCGTCAAGCGCGGCGAAACCTATCACGATGTGGCGGGCGCGAGCTTTCGCGACCTGCTCGACGGCAAGCTCGCGAAATTTCCGGGCGAGCGCGCGATCCTATCCGACTGGGCCAACCATCTTTCGACGATTTTTCCGGAAGTGCGGCTGAAACGCTATCTCGAGATGCGCGGCGCCGACGCTGGGCCGCGGCCGTTCCTCGCGGCGCTTCCGGCCCTCTTCACAGGGCTTCTCTACGAGCCCTCTTCGCTTGACGCCGCTTGGGACCTGGTCAAGCCATGGAGCGCCGCGGCGCGCGAAAAATTGCGCGCCGATGTTCCCCGCTTCGGTCTCGAGGCGATCATCTCCGGGCGGCGGCTGCGCGAAGTCGCGGGCGAGGTTTTGAGCATCGCCCGCGTGGGCCTGGCCAAGCGCGACCGGCGCGACGCCAAGGGACACGATGAAACCTATTTTCTCGATCCGCTCGACGCGATCGTTGCTGGACGGACGGAAGCTGAGCGCCTCATCGAAAACTATAAAACCGCATGGGGCGGAAGCGTCGAACCAGCTTTCGAAGAATGCGTTTACTGAGGTCTTTGTCGGCGCAGCGGAGGGGGCCGCGAAATGAAAGTTTTAGGCGGAACCTTGGTCCTGGGCGCGATCGTCGCAAGTCTGTCTTGGGGGGTCGGCATGGCCAGCGACCTCTCCGCGTTGCGGCAATGGACCGGCAAATATCCTTTCGACAAAATCGTCGCTGGGAAATCCCTCTGGGATCAGCCGGGCGTTCAAGCGGCCATGCGCGCCGCCATGGGCGAAAAATTCTTCGCGCTCTCGCGTAAGAAAATGCACGGCCCGGAAGGTCCGGTCGCCGATAATGGCAAAGGCGTCCTCGTCGCTTGGTCGTGCAAGGCGCATGACTGCGGCGACAACCAGATGAGCGTCTTTTTCGATCTTGCCGCGGGGACCGCGCAAGTGTGCTGGCGGACCGCCGATCAATCCGGCAAAGCGCAAGATCTTTGGTTGGCGAACGGCAAGGCGCGTCCACTCGCAAGCAACGCCTGCGTGTCCGAAGGCGACGATCCTTTCGCGCTCTTGACGAAATTCGGCGGCGGGGGTTGAACGATTGTTGCAAACTCATGCTCTGATCGAGACGAGCGCGCTTAAAGCGGCGAGAGCGAAGAGTCTTGCGAAGGTTTCAACATGGTTGAAGCAACGAAAGTCGAGCGCCGCACCGTCGAGCTTTCCGCCTATCCCGATTTGATCGTCATTCATCTCGGGATGAAAATTCATTCGCCGGGAGGTCTTTGGACCCTTCTGAGATTGGGCCCGCAAATCAGGACTGCCGTGGAGGCGCGTCCCGACGGACTTCTCGCCCATGAGAACATGATCTTTTCGCTATTTCCGGTTCATCTCGGGATGCGCCAATATTGGCGCGATTTCGACGCGCTGGAGCGTTGGACGCTGGCGCAACCCCACCGCGAATGGTGGCTCGATTTCCTCCGCGATCCGCGCGGGACAAGCTTCTGGCATGAGGTCTACAGCAAAAAAGGCGGCTTCGAAGCGATCTACCTCGGCGACATACCGCCTTTTGGATTCAGCGCCTTCGCTCCGCTCATTGCTGCGAAAGGACCGATGTTCTCGGCGAAGTCGAGGCTTTATCCACAAGCCAGGGACGCGGCTTCGTAAAGCCGGTCACCGAGCTGTCCGTTGGCCGCGCCTTGAGAGCGTGGATGAACCGCTCGCCGGCTCAACGGAAGGGATCGATCGATCCGGTTGCATCGCTGTCGCGCAACCGTAAATGCTCGCGCGTCCTGGAGATTTCTCCGCGCGCGGGAAGCGTCTGGACGACGCCGTCCTCATCGCCGCCGGCATTGACGCGCACGGCCGCGGGAGCCGCGCCGCCAGCGGCCCAGCCGTTGTCGGGAGCGCTCGCCATGCGGGAGCCAACCTCCAACCGGACATGGCCTCCGACCCACACGCAGGCATCGGTCCCGTCGACCGCTGTGAAGCCGGGCCCAAAGGCGGCGCATTGCGCATCAGCATGCGAAAGCGCTGCATTGCCGGACGAAAGATCGTTTGCTTCCACGCGTTCGCCGATGCCGATAACAGCGGCGGCGCTGGAACAGACGAATAGAAAAACTTTGCGCAATATCATGGAGAGCCTAAACGATTCGCTTCCTGATTGGACGCTATCTAAGAGACCCTACAATGGGGCGATTTAATGATCCCTTAAGTCATCTTCGCGCCAATCGCCGAGTTCCGCTTGAACCAAGGTCAGAGCCGCGACCGCCGCCGTGTCCGCGCGTAAGATGCGCGGGCCGAGCGACAGCCGCACCACCTGGGACATGGACAGCAACATGTCGCGCTCTTGGCTGTCGAACCCGCCTTCCGGGCCGATCAAGACCGCAAGCGGGCGGCCGTCCCGGGCTTCAGCTAGCGGGCGCAGCGCGCCGATCGGGTTTCGCACCGGCGCGTCTTCATCGCAGAAGACGAGAATGCGATCTTTTTCCCAATCGCCGAGCAGGACGTCGAGCCGCGCCGCGGGCGCGATCTCCGGTATCGCGAGAATGCCGCATTGTTCGGCGGCCTCGATCGCATTTGCTCGCATTCGCGCGAAATTGATCCGCTCCGCCTGGGTGCGGCGGGTCAGCGCCGGACGAAGCAGGCCCGCCCCCATTTCGACAGCTTTCTGAATCATATAGTCCTGCCGCGCATGTTTGAGCGGCGCGAATAGATAGTGCAGATCAAAGCGGGGAGGCTGCGGCCGAACCATTTCCTTTGCGACGAGCGCGACGGACTTGCGGCCGGCCGCTACGACCGCCGCGCGCCATTCTCCATCGCGGCCGTTGAACGCCAGAATTTCGGCGCCGTCAGGCAGACGCAGGACGTTGCGAATATAGTTCGCCTGTCCGCTATCGAGTTCGATGCGCGCGCCTTGCACTAGCGAGCCTTCGACAAAGAGGCGATGAGTCGTGAAATCATAGCGCGGCATGGGACTACCAGATTCAATCGACCTGCGAGAGATGCGGCCCGAGTGAGCCGGTAATGTTGGTGGTCAAGGCGCAGAAATAATTGAGACGCGCAATTCATTGCAACTTGTCAGTCCGGCAAATTATTAGCTCGAAATATTGCGCTTGAGCCGAGCGTCTTCGCTATGCGCGATTGAACAATACTTCAAGTTGGCGGATGCTGCGATCCGATCGGAATTTCACGCGGGCGATTCGCCGACGGCGCAAGTTCGGGGAGGTCGGTCAAACGATGACAAATGCGTTTCGCATCCTCTCACGCGGCGTCGCGCTCGCCATTGCCTTGACGCCGTTGACTCCGGCTCTCGCACAGAGCCAGATGGAATTGAACGAGGACGCCGGGAATGACTTCACGAAATCCGATAAAAGGCTGAACGAGATCTATCGAAAATTAATGGCGAAAATCTCTCCGGAGGGGCAGGCCCGTCTCCGCGATGTTGAGAAGCTGTGGATCCTGTTCCGCGATCAGGAATGCGCCTTTGAAACCCTCGGAACGGTGGAGGGATCCATCCACCCGATGGTCCTGTTCATCTGCAAAACCCGCCTCACCGATCAGCGGGTCAAGGATCTTGAAGATCAGTTAAACTGCCAGGAAGGGGATCTCTCCTGCGGCGGCCAATGAGTTTCATAAAATTGTGGGGCCCGGCCCATATTCCTCGGGCTTGCGTCTTCAAGTCCGGCGGCGCTCAAGGCAATGGCGGGAAGCTCGATGCGATCCGCCTTACCCTCGACGCAATAAGATGGTTAACGGACGTTCTCGCGTTGAATGGCCATGCGCCGCCGGCGACGCAAGAGCCTTGACCTTGCCTCGATGCGCGCATCTTTGCTATGAAAACCAAGATAGGGCGTTGAAAAGCTAGCGAGAGGCTCGGATCATGATGGCGCATAAGCTCATGCAGGCCGCGCGTAAAGCCGCAGTTCTTGTTGCAGTCGGGACCGCTTATGTGGTCTGCGGCGCGGCATATGCCGGAGACTGCAACGACGATATCGGCAATCTTACCAAGAAGCGTCAGGCGGTCATCGACCAGCTCAATCATTTGGCGAAGGGGGCCAAGAATCAGCTCGACCCGATCGCCGCATGCCCGAAATTGCGCGCGCTCGTAGCGGCCGAGCACGATCTCGTCGCTTATTTGACCAAGAACAAGGATTGGTGCGCAGTTCCGGACGAGGCCTTGCAAAACATATCGGCCAGCAGCGAAAAGTCGAGCGGAGTCGCCAACCAAGCTTGCAAGGTTGCGGAGCAAATGAAGAAAGCGCAGCAGCAGCAAGCGACTGGCGGCCTCAATGCGCCGCAAGGGCAGAAACTCCCGACGGGGCCTTTGTGATGAAGCGCCTCCCGGCGCCGACGCATGTCTTTGGCGTTTTTGCGATCTGGTCAGGCGGCGTTTGCCTCTTTAGAATAATTTGAAGTGAAGCAGGCGCCCGCTTGCATGACAAAGATGCGCCAAAACAAAGACCTCGGCGGCCCTTTCGCTCGAAGCCTATCGGATAGCGCCCAAACACTCCCCGATTCTGTCGCCGGCCAGTTTGTCTTTCGCATCGCGCCGAAGTCGTGGCGGCCCTTCCTTCAGCTTGCGCGGATTGACCGCCCGATCGGCTGGTGGCTCCTGACCTTGCCCTGCTGGTGGTCGAGCGCGCTCGCCAGCGTCAGCCAGGGCCGGCCGCTGCATGGCGGCGATCTTCTCCTTTTTCTGGTCGGCGCTATCGCCATGCGCGGCGCGGGCTCCACCTATAATGATCTTGTGGACCGCGAGATCGACGCCAAGGTTGAGCGGACCCGGCAGCGGCCGCTGCCGTCCGGCCGCGTCAGCGTCAAAGCCGCCCAGATATTCCTCGCCGCGCAATGCCTCGTCGGCCTCGCCGTGCTTCTGAGTTTCAACGCCTTCGCGATAAAGCTCGGGTTTTCCTCGCTTTTCTTCGTAGCGATCTATCCATTCATGAAGCGGATCACATCCTGGCCGCAGGCCGTCCTCGGGGCGGCTTTCGCTTGGGGCGGATTGATGGGCTGGGCCGCCGCATTCGGATCGCTGGCGCTCGCGCCCGCCTTCCTCTATTTCGGCGCGATTTTCTGGACAATCGGCTATGACACGATCTATGCGCTGCAAGACATCGAGGACGACTTGCTCGCAGGCATCGGGTCGACCGCCCGCTTATTCGGCAGCCGCGTCCAGGCCGGCGTCGCATCGCTTTATGCTCTAGCGGTCATTTGCGTCGAGGCGGGTTTTCTCTCCGTCGGCGCGGGCTGGCCGACGCAAATGGGACTCGCCGGATTTGCCTTGCACCTCGCATGGCAGGTGAAATCCGTAGACCCCGACGACCGCGCAGGGGCGCTCGGGCTGTTTCGTTCGAATCGGGACGCGGGGCTTATTCTTTTCGGCAGCCTCTGTGCGGATGTCTTCCGGCTTTCGATCCAATGAACTGCTTAAGCGCTTTGCGCTGAAGCCGATCTCGAACGAGTCACGGAAGCTGGCTGGCCTCTTAAAACAGGTTTTCAAACGAGATCGGCGTGTAGCCGGCGCGCTCCATTTCGATCACGAAGGCGACGCTGCGGGCGATCATTCGGTCGCGCTGAGTTATTCCAACAAATTCCGCCTTCGGAGAAGAGATGACGATCTCCGCGATGGCCGCTCCTTTTGCGACGGCCGCGCCGTCGCGCGCAAGCCCACGCACCCGGCCTGACGCCGAAGCCGTGACGGCCGTCGTGCCGATGAACCCCAAAATCTGGCCTGCCTCGATCGGTTCGCCAAGAAGCTTCGAGCCATGGAAAAGTCCGTGAACCGGGGCGTGGACCATTTCGCCGTCGGCGAAGGGAGAATCTCCAGGACCATGGTCCGGCGCCGAACCTGAGCGAAACACTGCGCCCGGATCGCGCCCGCCGGCGTCGACGACGATGTCGCAGTTCTCGCCGGCGACAAAGCCGCTCCCGAGCCCGATCGTGAGATCGCTGAGGTCGCGCAGCCTCTGCCGCGGCTTCTCGGTTTTCGGGCGGGCGTCGACGAGGACGTCCCAGGGCCAGCGCGTCGTGACGTCGTCGAACGGATGCCAAAGGACTGGGATGTACATCCCGCTGCGGAGACCGGCGAGGAAATCCTTGGTCTTGTCGGCGCGACGGGCCTCGACGCCTTCGAACGTGCAGGTTCCGTCCGACCAGGCGTCGGCGAAAGCCATGCGGCGGCGGATCGTGGTCGGCGGCGATGGCTGGTGAATCGCGACGGCGTGGCCGGCTAGATGCAGTTTGCGGGCGACCGCCGAGGCAAGCTCGTCGATACCGAACACGAGGACGGAAGTTTCTTCGCTCATAGGTCTGCTGGTCTCGATTTGGAAGAACTCGCGGAATGTGTCAGTTCGGCGGCTGGAAGGCAAGCGGCCAAAAGGCCTGCGGCGCATGGGCCGCCTCCCGCTCGCTCGGCGAAGCGCGTGCAAGAACAGGGCTATTGCAACATTGCGCGATGCGAGCGGGCGTCACTCCGCGGCGAGGATGGCTTGCCCTCCGAGCCAAGCTTCGAGATCCTCCGCGGCGCGCGCGCTCATCGCGACTTTCTTTGCGGCGGCCTTTTCCCCGCCGCGCAGCCGCTTGCCTCCCGGCGACTTGATTTGCCCGGCGAGCGGCGGAAACAGCCCGAAATTGATGTTCATCGGCTGAAATGACGGCGGACCTGCATCGATGACTTCGATATGTCCGCCGGTGATATGGTTGACGAGGGCTCCTAGCGCCGTCGTCGGGGGAAGCGGCCGAAACAGCTCGCCGTTACGCTCGGCCGCCGCCGCTCGGCCCGCGATGAGGCCGATCGCGGCGCTTTCCACATAGCCCTCGCAGCCGGTGATCTGACCGGCGAAACGCAGCCGTGGATCAGCCTTGAGCCGCAGAGCCTGGTCGAGCAGTTTCGGCGAATTCAGGAACGTATTGCGATGAAGTCCGCCGAGACGAACAAAATTCGCGCCCTCGAGGCCGGGTATCGTGCGGAATATTTCGACCTGGGCATGATGCTTCAGCTTGGTCTGGAAACCGACCATATTGTAGAGCGTGCCGAGCGCATTGTCCTGACGCAGTTGAACGACTGCATAGGGCTTCACGCTAGGCGCGTGCGGATTGGTCAGCCCAAACGGCTTCATCGGCCCATGCCGCAATGTCTCGCGGCCGCGTTCGGCCATGACTTCGATCGGCAGGCAGCCATTGAAATAGGGCGTGTCCTCGAACTCGCGGAACTCGATTTTCTCCGCGGCAAGGAGAGCGTCCACGAAGGCGTAATATTGCTCTTTCGTGAGCGGACAATTGATGTAGTCGGCGCCGGTTCCAGCCGGACCGGCCTTGTCATAGCGCGATTGGAGCCAAGCCTTCCCCATGTCGATCGACGACCGCTCCGCCACCGGCGCAATCGCATCGTAAAAAGCGAGGTCGCGTTCGCCCGTCAACGCTCCGACGGCCGCCGCAAGAGAGGGCGAAGTCAAGGGCCCGGTTGCGACAATGACATTGTCCCAATCCTTTGGCGGCGGGCCGTCGATTTCGCCGCGAATGATCTCGATCAGCGGATGGGCCGCGATTTTTGCGGTGACGCTGCCCGAAAATCCGGCCCTGTCGACAGCAAGCGCGCCGCCGGCGGGAAGCTTATGGGCGTCGGCGGCGGCCATGATCACAGAGTCGAGACGGCGCATCTCCCGATGCAGAATGCCGATGGCGCTGGCCTCGGGATCGTCGGCGCGAAAGGAATTGGAGCAGACGAGCTCGGCGAGTTCGCCAGTGCGATGCGCCGGGGTTTGCCGCACGGGCCGCATTTCGTGCAGGATAACAGGGACGTCCTGGCGCGCGATCTGCCAGGCGGCCTCGCTGCCGGCAAGGCCGCCGCCGATGATATGGATGGCCGCGGAGGGGGATGAAAGAATTTTGGACATGGGCCGGAGATTAGACCTTTTTGGGCTTGGGCGCATATCCAGATTGGGCCGGCCCTAGCGATCGCCAAGGGCTTGCGCCAGAGCTTTCGACTTAAAGCCTGTTCTTGGGCGCGTCTTCAGCAAAGTGCGGAGGATCCGCGATCGCGCCGACGACGCCTTTGCGTCGAGATCGTCGCGGACTGCGCGTTCAAGCGAATTTGAGCTTAAGGTCTCCGCGCATTGCGGGGTCCTCCGAACCTGTCCATGCTATTCCAATTAACGAGAGACATCCCGGCCAGCCATTCGGCGGGCGGGCGTAGGAATCGATGAACTGCTCCGGAGATAAATAGATGAGGCTTCTTCCATTAAGCATAGCATTGGCGGTTGTTGCGGTCCTGCCCGCCCTCGCGGACGACGTGCCCTTCGCGGCGCCGCCTCTGCAAGGCGGACATTCGAGCGGGAATGTCGCCAGCCTCGGCGACATCATGGGGAAGATCCAATTGCGGCATATCAAGCTTTGGTACGCCATCAAGTCCAAGAACTGGGACCTCCTTGATTATGAATTGACTCAGGTCAGAGACAGCATGGAGAACGCCGTCATCCTCTACCGCAACGTTCCGGTTGAATTTATTGTTGCAGCCGACAAGCCGCTAATCGCGCTGCAAGAGGCGGTCAAGGTGAAAGAGGGTGCGAGATTGGAGCGGGACTTCGCTGACCTGACGGCCGCCTGCAACAATTGTCACAAGGCGGCGCAAATCGGGTTTATCCTTATTCAAACGCCAACATCCTCCCCGTTTAGCGATCAAAAATTCCAGCCGACGCAAAAGTAGCGCCGGCGCCGCGAACCTTGTAGCGGCTGAAATGCGCGCAAACCCGGCGCTTAAGCCGGCCTAGACGGGATGGCTATCCGCTGTTGGATTTCCAAGCCTGTCGGTGGGAATATATTGCTGCGTGAACGCGGTGAAATAGCCCGCCCAGCCGTCGGGGCCAAGGTCGACAAGCACGGCGCCGTCCTGCCAGACGTCATTGTGATCGTTATGATCGTCCCGGCCATTGTTTAGAAACTGCCTCTGTGAGCCCTGATTTTGATGGACGTCATGGATTCCGGGCGTGTCGTCGGTGAACTTGCGGCCGAAAATATACACATCCGCATTGGCGGCGGCGGCCCTCCGCAGCAGGCGCTCGAGGGAGGCGACCGGCTCGGGAAGGTCGGTTCCGTCCATGACGTCGCTGTCGCGCCAGTTCCCCGTTTCCTTGAGAACGTCGCTGCGTAGGAAATCCAGCGCAGGCAGGCTGGATGCGCCGGTCAAATCTTGGAATCCAAGCGGCGCATTCTTGATCGTTTCGATCATTCCATGATGAAAATCATAGACTAGGCGATATTTCAGAAGATCGTCAGAGTCGTTCGTTCCGACGTTGATCGCGGCTTCCCAAGATTCGGCTCCCGCGTTGAATCGAGCATGAAGATGATATTGAATTTCGCTTTTTCGTCTTGTCGCCTTAAGGCTCGTGGCGGAAGATATCTTGCTCTTCAAATATCCATATGTCAGCGTCATTCTTGCTTCCCCCAACGCTTGTAGATCGGCTTTATCGCATCGGCTGATGTCGGCGCGCTCAAATGTCATGGTATAGACTGGAATTCCGCCGTCACGTCGCTCAAACGTGCCGGCAGCAAAGGCTGCGCGATGCGTTCGCCCCACTGACGGCGGCGTCCGAGAACGTGGCTGATCAATAGATTCATGTAAAGCCCCGGCCCGCTGGAATAGATGCGCCAACCGCCTTCGACTCCGATCCCGCCGGCTTTCACGCGGGCCCATTCGGCGCTTGCGAGATAGCGGTCGGGGAAGGCGGCGTCGCTGCTGCTGAAATAAGCGTTGCGCTGACGGGGCAGGGCCTGCGCCAAGCGGTCGGTGACCGCGATTGGGTTTGCCAGCTGGAGCGCCTCCCAAAGCGCGTCGGCGTCGCCGAGAACCGCCATGGCCTCCGCGTAGCGCAGATGCGCATGAACATACATGAGGCCGATCTCGCGTCCAAAGAAGGCCGATGACTCGGCGCGTCGGAATGTGGTTTCGAGGCCGCCATGATAGGCGACCGGACGATCGATCAGCCGCGCCCCGTCGGGGAAGAGCAAGTGATCTCGTATGAGCTGAAGATGGCGTTTTGCCTGTTGCGGCGTGAACAGCCCGCCAATGATGCACCGGGTCATCGGCAGCAGCGAATATTTGAGGCCAGTGCGCGCGTCGCTCGGGTGAAGCAGCAGTTCAGGCTCCTCGCGCCCTGGCTCGAATAGGCCATAGCCAGCGATCACATCGTTGCGGATAAGAAAGCGATTGACGTCGAGACGAATCTCGGCGGCGAGTTGGCTCAATTCAAGGGCCTCGCTGATCCGGTCGACCCGACGGAGGATCTCGGCATAGCGGTTGAGCTGCTGGAACAACAGAGCGACAGTCCAACTGCTCGCCATCCAGTCGCGCATCTTGGGATCGACGGGCTGGAGCGAATCATTCCAGTCGCCCTCGCCGTATTTTACGAGATGCGTGCCCGGAATGAGACGGTCGCGTACGGTCGCGAGCAATTTTTCGACATGCGCGGCGATGGAGTCCTTACGGTCCGTCCGCTCGAACGTGTCCTCCCGCCGCCAGGCGACCAACTCGTCGAGGAAGCTAAAGTCGCTCGTCGCCTCGATGTAGTCATTGAGCGCCTTCAGCGGCCAGATGACGACGTCGCCATGGCTCGCTTTATCCTGGATGGTCGAGTAGGGCTCCAGCATGAACCATTGCGGCCAGTCGCCCCGAGATTCGTACTGCTGCGCAAAGACGATCCGCAGGATCTCTCTGACAGGTTCATCATGCTCCAGCGCAAGGAGGAGCTCGACCGGTCCCTGGCAGACATCGCGGGTTCCCCAGGCGCCGCCGGTATATTGCTCAAGACCGTGTGGGACCGTCAGGTGGATCATCGCGTCATGCGCGAGCCACGGGACTATCGTGTCGAGAGCCGCGCTCTCAGGGCCGCCGCCTTTGATGCGCAAACCCCGTGTGACGCGTCTCCAATAGCTCGCCGCCGGCGCCAGGAGATCGGATTCGTCGACGCCGCGCTGATATTTCTCGGCGAGTCGGCCTGCGGCCTCCGCGTCGGTCATCGAACCAACGACCGCGAAACTGAATTCGCGCGTCGGCCGCGTGCGCAGCGCAAAATAAGCGCCGTGACGCGGCTGTCCATCGGCGTAGAGCAATTCGTCGCCGCCGACGGCTTCAAGAGCGTCCGGCGTGCTCGTCACGAGATGGTAGACTGCGTTCGGGTAGCGCTGTCCCCAAAGCGAGTTTGGATCTGGCCGGAACGAGAAGCGCTTGGATCGGGCGTCAACTTCGATCAGGCTCTCGTGAGCGAGCTCGCGCTCGCCTAGAACCAAATGCCCAAAGACGAGGAGCCTGCAGGGCTCGCCGGCGACGGTCGCCCTCCATTGCATCGCGGGATCCTTACCCGCCGCAATGGCGCGCACGGTGATCGTGGTTCCGCTAAAACGATAGATCCACCGGCAATCGCCAAGGCCCATCTCGAACGCCGACGGGACCGTGAGCACCCGCCAGCCGTCGCCGAGGTTAACAAGCATGCGAAGACCGCTTGCGCGCGTGATGTTGTAAGGGTCGCGCGAGACCGACAGGAGCCGATGAAAAGACGTGTTGCCGATCGTCAGCTGGGCGGCGAAGACGCCATCCATCCAGCATGTGGCGCATAAGGTCGCCTCATCGGGCAGCATCGCCTTGCCTGAGCGAAGCAGCGCGCCGTGGCGGCGCGTCATGACGCGCTCTTTTTCTCGAAGCGCGACATGGCGGTTATGCGGTGGATCTGGCGTGAAGAACGAGAGGAATCGGCCCTCCAACAGCTCTTCGTGCAGGCGCTCCGGGTAACGTTGGGCGAGCTCTGCTTCGGTCATTGTTTCGGCCACAGCCGCAGGCGCCTCCTGCACGAGGGTGTGAATCGGCTCCGTCAAGACGACATCGATCGGATGCGGATCGCGCCACGCTGCGGCGTCGATTCGCGCGAGGTCGGATTCGCTCGACGCCGCGTTATGATCGGGATCATAGAGGCCGAAAAATCGCCATGCGGCGGTCGCTCCAGGCGCCAGCGCGAGGGGAGCGGATTGGATCGCGGCGCAAGCAAGCTCGTGCTGCAGCCGCTCGCTCGGCAGCCTTGCGCCGAACGCAAAGCCGAATGCGTCCTGGTCGCGAAAGCCGGGGCCGAAGAGCTGAAGCCCATCGGTGGCGAAGCCGCTCGCGCCATCGAGGCAGCCATGGAGGACCCATGGATGGCGCCCGTTTTGCGCCAGGTTCTGCCGGCTCATGATGACGGGTCCGCAGCGCGGATGGCGCTCGACATGATGGTCGATGTATTGCGAGGCGTAGGCCTCATTGTTCATGAGAAAGCCGCGGTCGCCAAGCCCGACGTCCTGGATGAGGATCGCATCCAGGGACGCGGCGGCGGCGCCGATATTCGCGACTTCGAGGCGCCATAGCCATGCAGGGGCTTCCGGGTGGAGAGACAGAGTGGCGCGGTGGCGAAGCCCATTCGTCTCTCCTTCCCATACGAAACGGTCATCGGCGGCGCCAAAGCGAATTTTCGCGCCGGGCCCTATCATCTTGGCTGAGATGGGCGTCTCGCCGCCGACGCGCAGATAAAGCCGGGCGACGCCTTCGACTATGGGAGAGCCGAGCAGCTGGTTGACCAGCGTGGCGCCGTCCGGGCGGCGATGCTCGATCGCAAAAACGCCGCCGTTCGGCAGAGCGCCAATCGCAAGGCCGGCCTGGTTCTCGATCCAACGGAGGCCGAGATCGCGATCGCGCGGCGTCTTCCAACTTCGGGTGTGCGACGCCATTATGCTGCTTCCCCGATTGACGCCCGCCTCGCCGGACCGCTGCCGTGAACGGTTTGCCGAAAATCCAATTGTATCGAATTTTGAGATTTTCCCCAGGTCGTCTAGATCGGAAGAAACAGGCTGCCCACAGATTCGTCTAAGGAGAAACAATCAATGTATGCCAAGAAGGCTTTGAGCCTAGCCGACGCCAAGCAGATCGCCGCTGCCGCCGAAGCCGAAGCGCTTAAAAATCAATGGAGCGTAACAATCGCCGTGCTCGATGACGGCGGCAATCTGCTCTTCTTGCAAAGGCTGGACGAGGCGCCGCTCGGCTCGATCGTCGTCGCCCAGGAAAAGGCGCGCACCGCGCTTTTGTTCAAGCGGCCGACGAAAGCCTTTGAAGAGATTATCGCAGGCGGCCGCGTGGCGATGCTCACTTTGCCTGGCGCGACGCCGATTGAAGGCGGCCTTCCTTTGCTGAATGATGGCCGCATCGTCGGCTCAATCGGCGTGTCAGGCGTGCAATCGCCGCAGGATGCGCAAATCGCGCAAGCCGGCGTCGAGGCCGCTGCAAAATTATGAATGCGGCATAGCAATTACAAGTTGACGGCCGCGCGAGTCCAATGCTGGCGGCGTTGCGTGTTTTCACGCTTGACGCCGCCACGCGCAACCCCGCGGTTTCGCGAGGCGAGGGGTGAGGCGCCAGGAGAGTCAGGCCCTAGGCGTCCATTTCCAGACTATGTCGCGAACATTGATCTTTTTGGGGATCAATCCGAGCCTATAAAATTGATCGGCGGTGGCCTGCTGACCCGCGACGATCTCGTCATTGACGGGCTCGATCATGTATTTCGCGCGCGAGACGACGCGCTTCTCCACTGCGAGATCGACGCCTTGCGCCTCCTGGAGCAGACTGGCGATCTCATCGTGATGCGCCTCCGCCCAGGCGGCCTCCCCGGCCAGCACATCGGCAATTTGGCTGACCACCGCCGGATATTTATCGGCGAACGCCTTGTTGGCCAGATAGAAGAAATGCGGATCATGCGCCTCGGTGTTGAAGGCGAGGCTGCGCGCATTCTTGGTCACTTCGGCGATCGCGAGATAGGGGTCCCAGATCGCCCAGGCGTCTATAATTCCCCTGTCGAAAGCGGCGACGCCATCGGCGGGGGCGAGATAGACCGGCGTGACGTCGCTCCAAGCAAGACCGGCCTTCTCCACGGCCGCGACCGCGGTCGCATGCGCGCTCGAGCCCTTGGGAACGCCGATCTTCTTGCCCCTGAGGTCGGCAAGCGTCCTGATCGGCGAGTCCGGCGCGACGACGACCGCCTCGCCAGGCGGCGGTTGGGCCGCGACGTAATATAAATTGGCGGCGGCGGCCTGGGCGAAAATCGGCGGCGCATCGCCTACGGCGGCGAAATCGATTGATCCGAGGTTCAGGGCTTCGAGCATTGGCGGGCCGAATTGAAATTCGACCCAGCGCACGGCGACGCCAAGCGGATTGAAAAAATTCTCATAGGTTCTGCGTTGCCGGATGGGCACGAAGAGCCCTGTTTTTTGAAAGCCGAAACGGATCTCCTTTGGCGCTGTTTCCGCGAAAGCGCTCCGGCCGAGAGGCGTCGCCGTTGTGACAGCCATGGCGATCAGGCCGGAGCCGCCCGATCGGATGAATTCCCTGCGCAACATTCGAAAACTCCAATTTCAGCCGCGGCTTCGGTTTCCGGGGGCTTCTAAAGGCGGAAAGACGCGCCCTAACCACGCCGGCCTGAGGCGGCGCAGCGCTACAAGCAAATTTAGTCTATAAATTAATTGGAGTATATCAATTCTATTTTCGGCTGACTATTCAGTAGCTGGCGGCTTTTCGCAGCTTCGCCAAACGGAGGCTGCGGCGGCATGTTGGTTTCGTTCAAGCTACGCGCGGCGGCGAAGCGGCAGAATGGGACTAAGCCCATCGACAAGACATGTTGTTATGATAAAATTGTCCATATAATTCCGGGCCATCGGCGCCTTCCACAAGGATTGGGAGGAACCACGTTTAGCGCTTTCGATATTCAGATCGCCGCTGATTGCCGTTTGCAGATGCATCAGGCATTGCACATGCGCTCTTGCCGATCCACCGGCCTCCGACAGCGCAAAAGCCGCCGCCGACACGCCGATTGAGCGTCAACTTTCGATTTTCGATGCTAGCCGCCCACGGACGATGACGAATTTCGGGGAGCGCCAAGCGTGATCAAGTTGCAGCCATCCATTGTAGCGCTAGAGCCCGAGTCGTCGGTCGAACTCGCAACTTTTCGCGCTCTACAGTCTCGACTGCCGGAGCTGTTTCGCAAAGTCTTCCCGGATCCGTGCGCGCCGCGCACTGTCGTGATCATTCCGAGCCTGAGCCTTGACCAGGATGTGTTGGCGCGGCTGACGGGCGCTCCTCATTACGAAGAGCGCATGCTGTGCATGCTGATGCTTTTGAAGTTGCCGCGCACGCGGATCATCTACGTCACCAGCCAGCCGATGTCCGAGGAAATTATCGACTACTATCTTCATTTGCTGCCCGGAATCCCGGCGACCCATGCGCGCCGGCGCTTGACGCTTCTTTCTTGTTTCGACTCGACGTCAAAGCCGCTGGCAGCCAAGATTCTGGCTCGACCGAGATTGCTCGCGCGATTGCGCGACGCGATCCAGGAGGTGGCGACGGCTCATATGTCATGCTTCAACGTTTCGCCGCTCGAGCGTACCTTGGCGGTACAATTGGGCATCCCGATCTACGGATGCGATCCGTCTCTGCTCGCGCTTGGATCGAAAAGCGGCGGCCGGGCGATTTTTCGAGAGGCTGGCGTATCGATCCCCGCCGGCGTCGAGGACCTCGCTGACGAGGCCGACCTCGCCGCCGCCCTCGCCGAACTGAAGCGGCGCGATCCATCTTTGCGGAAAGCAGTCGTGAAGCTCAACGAAGGCTTTTCCGGCGAAGGCAATGCGATTTTTGGTTTCGATGGCGCCCCGGAGCGCGGGAGCATCGTAGCTTGGATCAGAGACAGGCTCCCTGCGCTTGCTTTTGAAGCCCGTGACATGTCCTGGGAGATCTACAGGGCTAAGATCGGCGAGATGGGCGCGGTCGCAGAAGAATTCGTCGAAGGGGCGACGAAGCAATCGCCATCAGCGCAATATAGAATTGATCCGCTTGGCCATGTCGACGTGATTTCGACCCATGATCAAGTGCTCGGAGGGCGGTTCAGTCAGGTCTTTCTCGGGTGCCGTTTTCCCGCCGATGAATCCTACAGGCTCGATATTCAAACAGAGGGATTGAAGGCCGCTCGCATCTTGCGCGACCGGGGCGTCATCGGCCGGTTTGGCGTCGACTTCCTCTCGATGTGGAATGGGAATAGCTGGCGCCATCACGCCATCGAGATCAATCTGCGCAAGGGCGGCACGACCCACCCGTTCATGATGCTTCAGTTTCTCACCGATGGACGATATGATTTGGAGAGCGGCGAATTCCGCATACCCTCAGGCGCTTCCCGCTGCTATTACGCGTCCGATAATTTGGAGGCGTCGGTCTATCGTGGGCTCGCGCCCGCCGACCTCCTCGACATCGCTGTGCTGAACAGCCTGCATTTCAATGCCGCAACGCAACAGGGCGTTGTCTTCCATCTCATCGGAGCGCTCTCGGAGTTCGGCAAGCTCGGGATCGTCTGCGTCGCGCCATCGCGCAACGAGGCGGATAGGCTCTACCAGGAGACCGTCGCCGTGCTCGATCGCGAGCAGGCGGCGAAAGCGTAACTTTCGTCTCGTCGGCCTCACAGGGCGCGGTGCGTTGCCGCGCTTGGGAATCTCGATCGTCGGCAGCACGCGGCCCTTGCCAATCGCACGAACGATAGCCAAGCAATTCAATCTCGTTTGTTGAATCGCCGATCGAATGCAACTCGGTCGCCATCACAGGACGCGACCTGCAAATGGCGCCTTCATCGAATCGTCGCTCGAGACCGTTATGAACGGCCGCTTGCCTTGACGAATGTTGGGCGCTGCGCTTAGCTGTCCAGCGAACGGCGGCGGCGACGCTTTTGCCGCGCGGAAAAATCTAGCGCCATGACGCCTTAATTTACGCCGCCGACATGCGCGACGTCGAGCTGTCCAGGGCTGTCGCGTGCGATGGAGAAAGCTATGCAAGCGGGCGATTTCGATGAAACCAAGGCGACCGCGCAATTGCCCGGCCTCGACATCGAGATTGTTCATCGCCGTTCGCTTTCGGGGGACGCCGAACAGATCTCTATCAGCCTGCTGGCAACGCCGTCCTTCGAGGCTTTTGGCCGCTTCCTTGAAGCGACGAATCCGTTTCTATTCTGGACGCGCTTCGCCCGGATGGCTTGGACGCCTTGGCTAAGCTCCGCCCCGACGAGTCTGCCCTCGAAAGGCTTCGATCATCTTCCGCCAAAGCCGGCTCTTGCGATCTCCAAGCCGGCGCGAGAAGAGGGAAGCGCGCCTGAGGCGTAGCAAGCTCCGCAGCGTCATGGCGCGTTGCGCGGCGGTTGAGTGGCGTCGCGGCCCTGACTTGGACTCCGTATTCCTAGAAGCGCAGACGTCACGGTGATTTCTGCGAGATTGCCGGGGTGCATTGTCAGCGATCCCGCGCGCTTGATCGCCTGCGAGCTTGTTTCTGAAGCTGTAGCTTCAACAGCGGCATAAAGATGCCGTCTGCTCTGCCGCTCGACCGCGATGGTCCCCATCCTCAATTTCGTTCCAGTCTTGGATTCGAGCTGACCCACGCAACACATCGTTGCGGTCGCTCTCCGAAGTTCGGCGTCAGCAAGGCGTCGACCGCGCGCGAAGCGGCCGTCTCCATGGAGCCGACCCCCATCGAAGTCGGTTGGATCAAAAATTTGGATGAACCAAAGTCCGACGCCGAAGTTGATATGCGTAGCCTTGAGAGGCGAGGAAGACCACGCGATGGCTGTAGCGCTAGCGCTCACGCTGGTTTTAGTGGCGATCGGCTCGGTGTTGTTTCACTTCCTGAGCCCGTGGTGGTTCACGCCGATCGCCTCGAATTGGCGTTACATCGATGACACGATCATCCTCACGTTTTGGATAACCGGGACCGCTTTTGTCGTCATCATTTTGTTTATGGCTTATTGCGTGTTCTGCTTCCGTCACAAGGAGGGACGGCGGGCGGCCTATCAGCCGGAGAGCACGAGGCTGGAGACATGGCTCGCCTTCGGGACGGCTGTGGCGGTCATAGCTATGTTGGCTCCAGGGCTGCTCGTTTGGGGCCAATTTGTGACTGTCCCGAACGGGACGTCTGCGATCGAGGTCGTGGGCCAGCAATGGCAGTGGAGCTTTCGCCTTCCGGGGGAGGCTGGTCGGCTGGGCGAGTCCGACGCCAGATATGTGAGCGCCGAGAACCCTTTGGGCCTCAATCCGAACGATCCCAACGGGCAGGACAATGTCGTCGTTGTGGGCGACGAATTGCATCTGCCTGTCGGAAAGCCGGTCAAGGTATTGCTTCGCTCTCTTGACGTCGTGCACGATTTTTATGTGCCGGAGTTTCGCGCCAAGATGGATTTGATGCCAGGTTTGGTCAGCTATTTTTGGTTCACGCCGACCCGGACCGGGACCTTCGAGATCCTCTGCGCGGGATATTGTGGCGTCGGCCACCCACAAATGCGCGGCTCGGTCGTCGTCGAGAGCGAAAGCGACTATCTGGCATGGCTGCAAAAGCAACACACGTTCGCGCAATTGTCGGCTGGACCCAAACAATAGGAGTCGGGCCTCAGGGCTGGAGTTGCGCAGGAGAGGCCAGACAGATCGAGAGACAATGCGGGTATTTGAAGCGGAGACTTTGAAGACGACAGAAGATCCGGCCGGCGAGGCGCAAATCTCGTTGAGCTTCAGCAGATGGGAACGAGGAAGGCATTCCGATGGTCGATGCTACAATTGGCGCAGCCGAAGGCGTCCCGCCTGCAGAAGTCGAAGACGTAGAGCTTTATCATCCGAGGAGCTGGTTGACGAAATACGTCTTCAGCCAGGACGCTAAAATCATCGCCATCCAATATTCGGTCACGGCGATGTCCATCGGCTATGTGGCGCTGGTGTTGTCGTGGTTGATCCGGCTGCAGCTCGCCTTCCCAGGCCGCTTCTCGCTTATCGACGCCAGCAGCTATTACCAATTTATCACCATGCACGGCATGATCATGGTGATCTATTTGCTCACGGCGCTGTTTCTGGGAGGTTTTGGCAATTACCTCATTCCGTTGATGGTGGGCGCCAGGGACATGGTGTTCCCTTTTGTGAATATGCTGAGCTATTGGATCTATCTGGTCGCGGTGCTGGTGCTCGTCGCAAGCTTTTTCGCGCCGGGCGGGCCGACGGGCGCCGGGTGGACCTTGTACCCGCCGCAAGCGATCCTGTCTGGAACCCCGGGCCAGGGGGCCGGCATCATTCTGATGCTCGCCTCCCTGATCCTCTTCATCATCGGCTTCACCATGGGCGGCCTCAACTATGTGGTGACGGTGTTGCAGGCGCGCACGCGCGGGATGACGCTGATGCGCCTGCCCTTGACCATATGGGGCATTTTTACGGCCACGGTCCTGGCGCTGCTGGCTTTTCCCGCCTTGTTCGTCGCCTCTGTCTTGATGCTGTTTGACAGAGTCCTTGGCACAAGCTTCTTCATGCCGGCCATCGTCGAGGCGGGCGAACATCTAAAATATAGCGGCGGCAGCCCGATTTTGTTCCAGCACTTGTTCTGGTTCTTCGGCCATCCCGAGGTCTATATCGTCGCCTTGCCCGCCTTCGGCATCGTTTCCGATCTGATCAGCACCCATGCGAGAAAGAATATCTTCGGCTATCGCATGATGGTATGGGCGATCGTGGTCATTGGCGTCCTCAGCTTCGTCGTATGGGGTCATCATATGTATGTGAGCGGCATGAATCCGGAATTCGGGTTCTTCTTCGCCACTACAACGCTCATCATCGCCGTTCCAACCGCTATCAAGGTCTACAATTGGGTGCTGACGCTTTGGAAGGGCGACATTCACTTCACAGTCCCGATGCTATTCGCGCTCGGGTTCATCGTGACCTTCGTCAATGGGGGCATAACCGGCCTGTTCCTCGGCAATGTGATCGTCGATGTTCCGCTTTCCGCCACCATGTTCGTCGTCGCCCACTTCCATATGGTGATGGGGGTCGCGCCGATCCTCGTCGTATTTGGCGGAATATACCATTGGTATCCGAAGGTCACAGGGCGGATGCTCAACGAAAAATTGGGCAATCTGCACTTCTGGGTCACTTTCCTCGGGGCCTATGCGATTTTCTTCCCGATGCATTATCTGGGTCTGATGGGCGTGCCGCGCCGCTATTACGAGTTGGGCGAGACGGCCTTCGTCCCGCCTTCGGCCGCCACGCTTAACATCTTCATCACGGTGGCCGCTTTGATCGTAGGCGCCGCCCAGATTGTGTTCTTGTTCAATCTGATATGGAGCCTGTCCAAAGGCCGGGCCGCCGGCGGCAATCCCTGGCGAGCGACCACGCTGGAATGGCAGACGCCCAAAACGCCGCCGGGACATGGCAACTGGGGCGAAGAGCTGCCGATCGTCTACCGTTGGGCCTACGACTACAGCGTGCCGGGAGCCAAGCAGGATTTTGTGCCCCAAAACCAGCCCCCCGTCCAACGAGCTGGCTAGGACTCTACGCCGTGAGCATCACAATAGTTTTCTTGGCGACTATCGCAGCCATCGTGGCATGGTGGTTGTCGCAACAGAGGTTGACCGCCAAGCCCTGGCTGGAGGAGGGCCAGATCAGTGCGACAGGCGCATCTTCCCTGCCAGCGGCGAAGATCGGATTAGGCGTGTTCCTCGCTGTTGTCGGCTCCGTGTTTGCGCTGTTTATCAGCGCTTTTCTCATGCGAATGGACATGGCGGACTGGCCGCCTTTGCCTGCGCCAAAGCTGCTTTGGCTCAACACTGGCGTGCTTGTCTCCAGCAGCATGGCGCTGCATAGCGCGCAGCTTGCCGCGCGCCGGGGAAATATCGCCAGAATAAGGTCGAGCCTACTTGCTGGAGGGCTACTCGCCCTCGCCTTTCTCGCCGGTCAGCTCGCGGCATGGCGAATCCTGATGGCCGCAGGCTATTTCTTGGCGACGGATCCGGCCGCGGCTTTCTTTTATGTAATCACCGGATTGCATGGCTTGCACGTATTGGGAGGCCTCGTGGCCTTGGGCGGCGCCGCGGACAAAGCGTGGCGGGGCGTTGAACTAAGCCAAGTGCGCCTAAGCGTTGAGTTATGCGCCATGTACTGGCATTTTCTGCTTTTGGTGTGGCTGGTCTTTTTCGGTCTTCTGTTGCTTGCCTAGACCGCTTAGCGATCCAATTAAATGGCAAGGCGGCCTCACTGGTTGAATTCGCATTTCCAGGCGCCGTTTTGCGTGAAAGAGCCCTGCAAGGGACTTGAGAGCAGAGCAGATGACGAGACCTTCGCTGACAAGACCTGCGCTGACAAGCACTGGAGCAATTCTTCCGCGGCCTACGGGTTGGCAAGGCGTCGCCGCCGATTGGTCGTCGGATCAGCGCGCGTTCAAGAATGTCTCCTGGGGCAAGGTCATGATGTGGATCTTCCTCTTGAGCGACACCTTTGTCTTCAGCTGTTTCTTGCTCTCCTACATGACGGTCCGAATATCGACGACTGTTCCGTGGCCGAAGCCTAGTGAAGTCTTCGCGTTGACGATCGGCGGCAAGTCAATTCCGCTGATCCTGATCGCCATCATGACTTTCGTGTTGATCAGCAGCAGTGGGACCATGGCGATCGCCGTCAATTATGGCTACCGCCGGGATCGCGTCAGAACCGCGATCATGATGCTCGCGACAGCCGCGTTCGGCGCCACATTCGTGGGTATGCAGGCGTTCGAATGGACTAAGCTGATCACAGAAGGGGTCCGGCCTTGGGGCAATCCATGGGGCGCGGTCCAGTTCGGGTCGGCCTTTTTCCTGATCACTGGCTTTCATGGCGCTCATGTGTCGATTGGCGTGATCTTCCTCATCATCGTGGCGCGCAAGGTTTGGCGGGGAGATTTCGACCGCGGTGCGCGAGGCTTCTTTACGAGCCGCAGGGGGCGCTACGAGATCGTTGAAATTATGGGCCTTTATTGGCACTTCGTCGATCTCGTGTGGGTGTTCATCTTTGCGTTTTTCTATCTGTGGTGAAGGAGCCGGACATGACGCAGGCGAGCCCAGGCGGGGAGGAAGCCCAGCACCCGATCAAGCTGTATCTTGTGGTCTGGGGAGGGCTGTTTGTCCTCAGCACATTCTCTTATCTCGTCGACTATTTTAATCTTCAGGGTAACCTCAGATGGTCTCTGATCCTCCTCTTCATGATAATGAAGGCAGGCTTGATCGTCGCGATCTTCATGCACATGGCTTGGGAGCGTCTGGCGCTGATCTACGCCATTCTTGTCCCGCCCCTCGTGGTTCTGGTGTTTGTCGGAATCATGGTGTTCGAATCGGACTACACGCATCTCACGCGGGTCATATTTTTTGGGGCGCAGTCCTAGGCCGGACTATTGGCGCGACCGTTTGTCGGCGCGAGGGTGAAAACGGGGCCGGATGGGCGGTCGCAGCGCGGCCTCGAACTGCGCGCATCCGGTTGTCGTCAGACCCGGTGGCCGAGCCAATTTGCTGATCAGTTTGGCGGTTGATCCGCTTTCAACCATTCTTGAACCGGCGATCGCCCCGCGCCGGTTCGAGAAATTGGGTCTCAACCGAGCTCTGGCTTTACCGGCGCGGGACGTTTTGAACGACCTTGCGGTAAAGGTGCCAGGTCGCATGCGCGAGGATCGGCATCACCACCGCCAGGCCTACAAATAGCAGCGCAAAGCCGATCGCCAGGGAGATCGTGACGATCAACCCCCAAAGCGCCATTGTGCCCGGATTCGTCAGCACAGCTCTGACGGAGGTATAGATGGCCGCGGTTACGCCTACGTCGCGATCGAGAAGCAAGGGGAACGAGACGACGCTGATGCTCAGCGACACAACCGCGTAAATAAAGCCTATTGCATTGCCCAGGATGATCAGAGTCCAACCCTTTGATGTGGTGAAGACCTCATGGAGGAACTGGGTGTAGGAATCCGGCGCCGTCGGGCCAAAGAGCGACTGATAGAGCACGCGGGCGGTTGTCAGCCAAGCGAGGAAGATCGCCATCAGCAGGATGCCGAGCGTCAGGATCGAGGGGATAGAGGGAGAGTGACGCACTTCAAAGGCGTGCGACCAGGCGATGTCGAGGCCGAGCTCGCGCCGACGGCTCATCTCGTACAAGCCGATTGCCGCAAAGGGGCCGATCAGGGCGAAGCCTGACATAAGCGGAAAAAGCATGGGAAGGGCATTTTGGCCAGACGTCATCCGAGCGAGGGCTATGCCGATGATCGGATAGATCAGCCCGAGGAAAACGAGGTGCGACGGCATCGCCCCGAAATCGGCTATGCCTTTTGAAAGAGCATCCTTGAGGTCACCGGGTCCGATCCTACGCACGATTGGATAAGCCGGACTCGCGTCCGGGCCGACGAACACGTGAAAATGCGCCATGAGCGATCCTCCTGAACTGAGCAACATGCGGCTGCAAGCTCATGGTGACGCCGTGTGTAGGCGGCTGGTCACGCGGAGCCGCGACCTGCACATTACAGAAAAATTATACGCTCTTGGCGGACGCTTGTCGCGTCTGATTAATGGCCGCGGTTCGCGAATGATTTTTCGTGGGCAATTGCTGTAAAGCTTATGTATGTTGTGGAGCTCACGGCGTGAAGATGCCCGTCTCTACCGGGCCGCTATCTTCATGGGCATCCCAAACCGCGGCTGCAGCGTGACCAGCGGCTGCGGTTCGACGCGCGCGCCTGGCGCCAGCTTCAGCCGCCATGATTGCGCGATCGTCGCCAGGACGAGAACGGCCTCCATCATCGCGTAAGATTTCCCAATACATTGACGCTCGCCTCCGCTGAACGGGAAATAGGCGAATTTGGGCGTCTGCTTCATGCTCTCGTCGGCCCAACGATCGGGGTCGAAAATCTGCGGATGCTCGAAGTTGCGCGGATCGCGCTGGGTGACCCAAGGACTGATCAAGATCGTGCTTCCGGCCGGCAAGCGATAACCGCCAACCTCAAAATCCTCGATGCATGTTCTCGGACCGAGAAGCCAGACCGGCGGGTAGAGTCGGAGGGTCTCCTTTACGATCATTTCCGTGTAGCGGAGCTTCGGAACGTCGGCCGCGCGAGGCGGCTGTCCGGCCAAGACGGCGTTTAGTTCCGCGGCCAGCTTCGCCTCGACGTCAGGGTTTTCAGAAATGAGATACAGCGCCCAAGTCAGCGTTAACGCAGTGGTTTCGTAGCCGGCGACAAAAACGGTCATTGCTTGATATCGCCAGTCGTTCGCGCTGACCGCGCCGTCGCTTTCGTCCTGAGCCTTCAAGAGGATCGATATGAGATCATTGATGTCTTGATTGGCGCGATGCTGCCGGACGAGAGCTTCGAGGAAGCCGTCAATTTGCGCGATCGCCTTGCGCAGGCGCAAGTTGTGCGGGGTAGGGATGAAGTTGGGGATCTGTATCGGGTTGACCATCTGGCTCACGATCTGCGCTATGATGGTCGAGAATGCGTCGGCCAATTTCTTGGCTTCGCCGCCGGCGTCGGCGCTGAATAATGTCTTGGCTATGACGACGAGGGCGAGATGCGTCATGTCCACATGCGCGTTGCGAATTTCGCCATCCTTCCAGGTCGCTAAGCTTCGTTGCGTGAGAGCGACCATAGTTTCAGCGTAGGCCTCTATCCGCTCGCTGTGAAAGGCCGGCTGAATCTGCCTTCGCTCGCGATGAGATGGATGTGCGAGCTCCTTTTCCGGCAGCCACGCTTCGCCGTCCGAGGGGAAGTTTCGCACCCAGGTCATAAGGTCTTGTTCTCGGCGCCTTGAAGCTGGCCTCGACTGCTGTCCGCCCGAGGTCTTGACGAAGTTCTGGGCGCCGGCGACCAATGTCTTCTCGATGTCGTTTGGATGACTGATCAAGAAGCCGGCCTGACCAGGCAAGGAGATGCGAACCACATCGCCATATGTGCGAGCGCAGTCGGTCAAGAATCCAAGCGGATCGCGTTTAAGCTGAAGGCCGTTTCCGAGAAACGGCAGACCTTTCGGGCCAGGCGGCTGAGGCCGGTCTTCAGGCGCTGCGCCTTGCGTCGAAACATTCGCCATAGAGAACTCCTTCTTCTTGCGCTCGGCGCGAACAATCGCAGAGGCCGCAGAGCGCGCATGAAAGACAAAAAGATGACGGGCTAGGCCATTCATGTCAGCGGCGCAAACGGATTTGTCGCGCCGAAGTCACACGCGTTCTCTCCGAAGGCGAGCCCGTTCCAGGCCTTGTGGTATCGTCGAGAACCGGCGGAAGATGTATAGACGAGCGCTTGGGACATCAAGCAAGGCAGGCCAGTTGGCCGCGCCAGCTCCGCGAATGCGTTGTCCTGCGGCTCGGATCGGCCGTCGCGACAACAATGTGGTTTTATTGCGGTCTAACGATTGCGTGGGCCTTATTATTCGGGAAACAAGAGCTCAATGCGCATTGCGTTTTTCTCAGACATTTTCTTTCCGGAAATAAGCGGGATAGCAGATTCAATCATTACGACCGGGCAAGAGCTTACGCGTCGCGGTCACACTGTCATGTATTTCGTCCCCAAATATTCGCAGGAGGACTACAAACTGATTGACGCTGTGACGAGAGAGAAGAGCGCTGCAAACGACCTTCGGCGCGATTTGCCGGTCTGCCGATTGCCGGCGCTCTCCTTTCCAGGGTCGCCAACCGGTCAATGGCGATTCGTTATCCCTTATGGCGCCGGCTTACGCCGCTTGAAGAAGTTCGGTCCTGACATCATTCATGCGCACACGCCGTTCGGAACGGGCTTTGAAGCGCTTTTGGCGAGCCGTGTTTTGCGGACGCCGCTCATTGGAACCAATCATACGCCCGTCGAGGAGTTCGTGGGCTATGTTCCGCTTTTGGGCGATAGGCTGTCGAGCTGCGCGGGCCGATTCGTCGCCTGGTATTACAACCACTGCGCCTATTTGACCGCGCCCTATAAGGGGCTCATCGACGACATGCGCCGGATGAAATTTGTACGTCCGGCGCGGCCTCTGCCAAATCCTGTCTCGCTCGACGCGTTCAAAACGCCGACTGCGGACCGCAAGAGGCAAGTCAAGGAGAGTCTCGGCGCGCCTGGACCGCTCGTCATGTATGCGGGCCGGCTCGCTACCGAGAAGCATATCGACATTATTATCCGGGCGGTCGCCCGGCTTATTCCTCGTCTTCCAGTTACGCTCATCGTCACGGGCCACGGCGGCGCCGAAGCCGAGCTGCGCCGCCTCGCTTGCGAATTGAACGTCAGCGACCGAGTGCGCTTCACGGGATTCGTCAGCGGCGAGCGGCTTGCCGAGCTCTATCAAGCCGCGGACGTCTTCGTGATGATGAGCACCGCGGAATCGCAGTCGCTGGCGCTGATGCAGGCTTTCGCGAGCGGCGCGCCGGCGGTTGTGGCGCGGGCCAGGGGGCTTCCCGAATATATCACCCCCGAATGCGGCTTCATGGTCGAGCCCGGAGACGAACAAGCGCTTGCGAGGCGCCTCGAGCAATTATTGGCTGACGTGAATTTGCGAATGCGGATGGGCGCGAGCGGCGTCGAATGGGTCAAACAATATGCGCCAGAAATAATCGCTCACGAATGGGAGCAAATTTACGGACGGCACATCGCAGCCTGAGCTACTCGGGCTTTGCAAGCATATTCATATCATACATTTTACCAACAAACAGAATATGGAATGTAAAAAATGTATAGACGCCGGTGATGAACCAAGCGGCGATAGTTGGGTCTATAAAAACTGCAACGATTATAGCGTAAATGGTAAGTGCAATTCCAGATAGGAGAGATTTGAGCTTGCGCCGTAAAATCGCATGTAGGTCATTGCGGCCAAGCGATGGGATATATTTGAGGGTCGCCGCGGCGAACAGGCACAGCACGAGGAACAGAAACCGGAAGCGGTCACCCAGGGAGAGCGCGAGCGCGAAATAAATGGCGACCAGCAAGACATCCGCGCCGATCTGCCACGCGTTCTGCGGAATCAGCTGGGAGAAGAACCGCACGGAATAATAGGTGTGGAGCACCAGGACGCCATAAAAAATCGTGTCGGGCAAGAGCGTCGGAGAGTTCGGCGCATAGACCAGAAGCACAATGAGCGCGAAGGCCGAAAATCCGACGACGCCTGCGATCGCGCGCGTCATCGGCGATCCGATTTCGCAAGGGGGCTCACCCGAATATCGCGATAGGACGTCGTGAACGGACGGCTAAACAAAACCGGCCAGATAAAATTCATCCCATATAAAAAAAACGCGCGCATGATCCCCTCATTCTGGAAGCGCCTCGCTGAAGTATAGATAAAAAAATCCATGCGAAAGATCGTCTTGCCTTGCGTCGCGAGGCGGCGCGCCAGATCGGTGTCCTCGCCATAGAAATCGATCGACTGATTAAAACCGCCGATATTCGCGAGCGCTGTTCTGCGCGCCGCGAAATGCGCCCCAAATATCATATAGCCCGTGAAACGATAAGCCAGAGGCGCCGAGAGCCACCATCCAAGCAAAAGCGCGAAGCGCTCCCATCCGTCCGCATCGAAGTAACGGGCGGAGCCGCTGAGAGAAACGGCGTCCGCGCGTGTCGCGAAGGTCTGCTCGACGACGTCGACCCAATTTTCCGGCAAGCGGGTGTCCGCGTCGATATAGGCGAGGATGTCGCCTGTCGCATTGTCAAATCCGCATTGCCGCGCGCGCGTGAGGCCTTTGCGCGGCTCGCAAATCACGCGAACGCCCTGATACGAACGCGCGATCGCGGCCGTTCGATCGGTCGAGGCGTTGTCGATCACGAGGATTTCCTTGAATTTTCCGCGGGAATTCCTGATCGCCGACTCGAGGCATGCGCCTATCTGCGCCTCCTCGTTATTTGCCGGAATGATAAGCGAGATGTCAAGCATGCGGATCTGTGTCCAGGATGGGATGAATTCGGCTCCCGATTCACACGATGTATAGTGTGCGGAAAACATCCGCGGACCTCGACGACAGACCCGCGCAACATCAGGTGAGATTAGGAGGAAAGGCGGGGCAAATTTGAAGGATCTCCCATGCTTTCGTCGAACGGCGCATATTCTCTGATGATTTCGCCGTCGCTGATCTCGATGATTCTGTCGAAAACACTGGTTGCGCGGACGTCATGGGTGACGACGCAAACTGTGACTCCCTCGTTGCGGGCAAGATTGCTCAGCAATCCCATGACCTGACGCCGCCGGTCGCCGTCCAGCGCGGCCGTGGGTTCGTCGGCGAGCAACAGTGCGGGGCGATTGGCGATCGCGCGGGCCAGCGCGACCCGCTGCTGCTCGCCTCCCGACAAGGTCTGCGGATAGGCGTTGATCTTATGCGCCATGCCGAGTTCATCGAGCAGCTCGCAGGCGCGTTTGCGCGCCTGGGACCCGTGCAGCTTGGCGACTTCGTGGGCCAGTTGAACATTCTCGAGCGCAGTCAGGAACGGCAGCAGGTTCGCCTTCTGGAATACAAATCCGATGTGGTGGCGCCGAAGCTTTCGCAAATCGGCGGCGCTCGTCTTGGGGTCGGCGACTTTTCTGCCCAGAAGCCGGATCTCGCCATGCGTCGGCGGCTCCACGAGACCGGCGAGCATGAGAAAGGTCGTCTTGCCTGATCCGCTTGGTCCGATGATGCCGAGAAGCTCCCCGCTCGCGATGTCCACGGACGCATGGCGCAAGGCGGCCACGGCCCTATCGCCGGAGCCGTAAGTTTTGCTCACTCCATGGAGCGAGAGCGCGGTCGCGGTCACGATAGCACCTCCCTGGCGCGCACGCTTAGCGCCTTTCGGATCGAAAATGTGCAAGCCAAGGCGCAGACCGCCACCAAGGCGAGCCCGGCGATCGCGGCGTCCCAAGGAAGCAATATGACCGCTCTCGGGAAATAGTCGAAAGTCGCTAGGCTGATCGCCAAAGCCAATCCAAAGGAGATGGCGCCCAGCAGCAGGCCGTATTGAAGTATCCAGATTGAAATGAAGACGTCGCTCGCGCCGATCAATTTGAGAAGCGAGATGGCGTGAAGCTTTTCGAGAACGATCGTGAAGATGGTGAGAGAGACGATTGTTCCTGAAATGGCGTACATCAAGCCGACGAAGAGGAGGATCTGCAAGCGGAGCCGCCGCAGCCGACCCTGAATGACGAGCTCGATCTGTTCGGCTTTGGTGATCATGGTCACATCGCCCCAGCTCGCGACCTTCTCGCGGATTGCTTCGACTGGGGCGCCCGGTTCAAACGTCAGGATGACGGCCATGATCGGCCGCGTCCCGCCAACGACGGAAGAAGTCGCGATCTGGTTTCGGCTCGATGCGCGGGCGAGCAGGACGGCCTCGCTCGGAGCGACGTTCAAGATGCTTTGCGCATCGGGAAGGGACACGAATATCAAGCCGTCGCCAGCCATATCCACTTGGCCGGTGGTGACGCCGACAACAACGTAATCGTCCCGCCCGACGCGAAGCCGTTCGCCGAGCGCCAGGCCGGTCGACTTGTCGACGATCATCTCGAAATGCGGCGATTCCAAAAAGCGTCCAGCGATAAGCGGCATCCACTCGCCCTTGTCCTTCGGAAAGTCGAGGGCGAGGATCGAATAGCGCTCCTTATGGCTGCCGAAGGAAATCGGGAAGCTGAAGGCGAGGAAGCGGCGCGCCTCTCGCACGCCGTGTAATCCTTCCGCGCGTCGATCCAGGAGCTCTGACACATGCGACTCGTCATTGAAGGGCCCGTCGCGTCCGCCTTGAACGAGCCAGGCGTCGGCGCCGATGTTCTCCACCATGATAAGCGATTCATGGACGATGCCGCGGTAGAGCCCATTCATCGCAAGGGACATCGTCAAGATGGCCGTCAAGCCTGCGACTGCGAGCACGAAGCGCGCCAAGTTGAATCGAATATCTTTCCAAGCGAGGATCATGGCTTTGAACTTTGTTCTGGTGCATGGATCGGCGCAATTGCCGGTCATTGAGTTGCGGGCGCTACGCCGCCGAAGTCGCTGCGATCACTGCGAGACTGACTCAGCGGCGAGGGTGACGCGTTCATATTCATATCGGCCTTCCGGATGGACGATGACGTCGTTTGCGCTCACGCCCGAAGCGATCTCGACGAAGCCGCCGAGCGAGTAGCCCATTTGCACGACGCCCCAGCGAACGCGTCCGTCCTTATAGAACCACAAGCCCCCGCGCCCATCGCGCCGCGCTAGAAAGCTGGTCGGCACGAGCAGCGCGTTCGGATCATGCCGGACTTCGACTTGGACCGTCGCCCGCTGCCCGAGCGCCCAGTTTTTCGGCAGAGAGGTTAATGCGATATCGGCTTCGAATTCGCGCGTTTCCTGATCGACGATCCGGCGAAGCTCGACGACGCGCCCTTCGCGAAGGGTGGAAGGCTCTGACACAAATCTGACTTTCGCCGCCTGGCCGATCTCGACGTGACCCATGACGGATTCGTCAAATCGAGCGGAAATGACGATCGATAGCGGATCTACAATCTCGAAAATTTTCTGGCCAGGACGAACGAGATCCCCGACGCTTGGCTCGCGCGACACCACGATCCCCGCGACGGGAGAGGCCAGCTTGGCTTTCGCGAGCCTCGCCGCCAGCATCTGTTGCAGCGCGGTCGCCGACTGCGCTTGGGCCATTGCGCGATCGATGCTCGTCGCGCTGCGGTCGAGGTCCGCTTTGCCTTGTTGGAGCGCAGCCTCCGCGGTGCTGAGATCAGTCTGAGACGTGATGCCGCGAGCCGCAAGGGCGCGCCGGCGCAGGACATCCACAGCCGCTTTGTCATAAACCGACTCGGCTCGCGACTTTTCGCTACGGGCCTCCGCGACATGCTGCTCGGCCGCCGTCGCATCGGCGCGCGACGAAGCGAGCTGCTGCGCGATCTCGTCGGCCTCGATTGTCGCGAGCGCGTCTCCGGGCAGCACGACGTCGCCGCGAACAACCTTGAGGCTCGCGAGCCGACCTTCGATTTGCGCCGAGATCACGACGCGGTTTGTCGCATCGAGAAGACCGGGCCCGGAGACCTCGAGTCTCGACTGCGGCGAAACGCGATAGAACGGCGCCGGCTCGGCGCGGCCATAAGCCATATAGGATTTGGTCGCGCCGCCCAGCGCAACCGCCGCGGCGGTTGCGATAAGCCACCAGCGTCGCCTCGGACGCGGGGCCGGCTCCATCGGCATGGCCACGGGCCGCCCGCTCGGCGCGCCACCCGGTAGTGGATCCGCCGTTGTCCGCATCGTTCCAGGGACCCGTGACGTCACGTGCTCCTGCGCGGCTCCTAATTTGAAATCTTGGATTGACACGGTTCAATATCTTTCAATTAAAGCCGCGCGCATTATGCGCCGCGTATTGACGACGGGGACGATAGCGTAGCAAACATCATAGCCGTCGCAAGCGCCGTGAATGTTTTGGAGCTTGCGTCGCGCGGACCCTAGGACCCGCGTGCGCCATCGCGTTTGCAACATAGAGCCGGCTAAGACGGGCGGCTGGTGTGAAAACCCACCGAGCGAACGACGTCTCCAAAATTCTTAACGCATACAGGTACAGTTTTATTGATCCCAGGTTTGCCGAGGACGCAAACTGGATTTGCGCGCCGCTTTTTGCCGACATCGAGTTCCCACATAGCCTGATGGCGTAGCGGATGAATGGGTGAATGCGCTAAAAGGCCGGCGGTCGATCGTGCGCCTGCGAAGACGGCCATCCATTTGAAATAGCGGAACGGGCATGGCGGTCTTTGTCGATTACACTCATGTGCATCGCCAGGCGACCGGTCTCGAGCGCATCTCCCTGGAGTTATTTTCTAGTGCGGCTCTCGATCCGATCAAGGCGAGCCACATAACGGCGGCGTCGGCTGCAGGCCTGGTCTTGCAGCAATGGATTGGCATGCCCTGGTCGGCGCTGAAGCGCCCGGGGAGCGTCATTTTATGTCCCGGCTTTCCGCCGTCGATTGCTCTGCAATCGATAGGTCAAACAATAATTCCCTATGTTCATGATTTGTTTGTTGTCGATAACCCGGAGATCCTCCATCGCGGCGCTTATTATTACTGCCGACCGAGCTTCCTCCATATGTTGCGAAAGCAGTCTCTTTTTCTGGTCAATTCGGAGAAAACGCGCGCCGACCTGCTCGGCAGGCTCGAAAGGCCCGCGCGGGCGGAGCTGTACCGGCCAAGGATTCAAAACATTTTTGATTTAAGGCCAAAAGCGCCCGACTTGCCGTCCGACGCCCCAATTCGTTTTGTGGCGCTCGGAACTGTCGAGCCGCGTAAAAACTACCGTTATGCAGCCGATATCATCGACGCGTTAAATGCGCGCGGATGCAACGCCAAACTTCGCATCATAGGCCGGCCGGGCTGGGGCCCAGATTATCCCGCATTGTTGGGCCGAAATCACATCGAGCTTCTCGGCTATCTGGCAGAGGCCAAGGTTCGTGACGTCGTGTCGGAGTCCGATATCCTGATCTCCACCTCGCTCGATGAGGGGCTCGGCCTTCCGCTTTTGGAGCTCCAATATGCCGGCCTTTTGACGGTGGCGGCGGATATTGCGATTTTTCGAGAGATCATGGAAGGCGACTGCCTTTATGTTCCGCGCGCTGACGCCTCCGGCGCGGCCGACATCATTCTGCAGCGCTTGAAATCGGGAGATTGGCGCGCAACCGGCGTGGACCGGGCGCTCCGCATTCTCGATCGGCATAACCGGCGCGCCGCGCGCGACCGGGAGACGGTCGTTTCTCTCATCCAGGAGGCGGAGCGGACGGCCTTGGCCGCCGCCGGAAGCGCCGCTTGATCGGGCTCGTCATGCGCCGCGGGCAAGCCGGCCGCCGCCGGAGGATTTTCGAGCATGCTTAGAGCCATTGCAGCATGGGTGCGGCGCGGCGCGGACAAGACGCCAAGCCTTCGCCGCCCCGAGTTATCGGATAAACCGCCAACCGTGTCCCTGTTGTCGATGCTCCAAGGCTCGCGCCGCCTGCTGCTCCTTTCGGCGATCGGAGGCCTGATAGGCGGGGGCGGCGTCGCCGGCCTTATAACCTTGATCACCAAATCCTTGGATCAAGACCCCGATCGAGCGGCGCGGCTCGCATTGCCCTATGTCGGCCTCTGCATTGTCGTTCTCGCTGCGGGAATGTTCTCGGAGCTTCTGGTCGTGCGATTGGCGCAAAGCAATCTGCTTGTTCTGCGTCTCTGGCTCACCCGCCATATTCTCTCGGCTCCCTTTCAGCAGCTGCAAACCGTCGGCCCCCATCGGCTCATGGCGACCTTGACGGATGACATCGGCAGCATCGCGCAACTGATCGAGACCTTGCCGCCGCTGCTTATCGAGGCCTCCACGCTCTTCGGGGCGCTTCTCTATATGGGCTGGCTTTCGCCATCCCTGTTCGTCGTCTTTCTCGCCTTTCTGCTCGGCGGCGGGCTCGGCGTAAGCCTGCTTCAAAATCGGTCCTTCCGATGGCACCAACGAGCGCGGCAAAGGATTGACGCTCTCTTTGGCCATTTTCGAACGGTGACCGAGGGCTGCAAGGAGCTGAAAATGAACGCGCGCCGCAGACGCGCATTCATGTCCGACCTGAGCGCCACCGCAAATACGATAAGGCGGCAACTCTGCAACGGACGAACCTTTACGGTCATCTCGGACTATTGGGGAAAGCTGGCGTTCTTCCTGCTGATCGGGCTCATTGTATTCGCGCTGCCCCGGCTGGAGGACATCTCGCGTGAGACTGTGACCAGCTTTACCTTCATCGTCCTGTTCGCCATGCGTCCCATATCCGTCCTCCTGAATACCTTGCCTGGAATTGGGCGCGGCGTCGTCGCGTGGCGAAATATAAAGTCCCTTGGCGTCGCCGTCGCCAAGGAGCCGCATTTGGAAGAGGGAGACGAGTCGCCGCCTGTTGCGGAGCGGCCCAGCGTGCTGGAGCTGCTCCAGGTCAGGCGCCAACACCGAGCCGAAGGCGGAGATTCCGGCTTTCTGTTTGGACCGGTCAATCTGCGTATCGATCCCGGCGAGCTGATCTTCGTGACCGGCGGCAACGGCTCGGGCAAGACAACGCTGGCGCTGCTGCTTCTTGGCCTTTACCCGCCGGATGATGGCGAGGTGAGGTTGGATGGCGAAATCGTCACCGATTTCAATCGGGACCGCCATCGCCAGCACTTTGCCGCCGTTTTTGCCGACGCCTATATTTTTGACGCCTTTCCTGGAGGTTCCGACGCCGGCTTTTCAAAGCGGGCGGATGACCTGCTCGAACGCCTTCAACTCGCCAACAAGGTTAGGATCAAGGACGGACACTTCTCGACCGTCGAGCTCTCCAAGGGCCAGCGAAAACGTCTGGCGCTGCTTGCAGCCTATCTCGAAGACCGCCCATTCTATCTTTTCGACGAATGGGCGGCGGAACAAGATCCGACATTCCGAGACATCTTCTATAAGGAATTGCTGCCGCAGCTGAAGGCGCGCGGCAAGACGATCATCGTCATTACCCATGACGATCGCTATTTCCATTTGGCCGATCGTCTGCTGCGCCTCAATATGGGACAGATCGAGGAATCTTGACCCGCAGCGGGAACAGTCGGGCCCTGCCTGAGAGCGGGGTTGACGTCCCGCCTTGAGGAAATCTAGGTAAGCGCCGCCAAGGCGGCCGAGCGCGCGAAGCCCACTAAAGCGCGGCGAAGTGCGCATTTGCCGCCGCCCACGCGAAAAAGTAGGATTGATCCGACTCGATCGGCGCAGACAGGATTTTTCAAACGTGATTTCAACACCTGACGTCAGCGGCCCCTTGCCCTGGTGGCTGCCGCTTTCGGTTCTCGCTTGGATCGCCCAGATGGTCGCCTATCATGGCGTCGGACTTTTGTTCGAATGGAGCGACCGGACCGGAAAGCTTCGCTCCTGCAAGGTGCGGGACGTCGACAGGCTAACTTACGCCGAGCTTTTGCCGCGCGTTCTCGTCAATCAGCTGTTCATTCTCCTTCCGGCGATGGTGGCCTTGCAATATTTCGGGCTCGCTTTCGTTGGCGCGCCGCATATGAGCCTTTGGCATTTTCTCCTCGCCTTCGCGCTCATGGGCGTCGGCCATGACATCGTCCAATATGTCGCCCATCGCTGGATATTGCATAGGCCCGGACTGATCCGCACGCTCGGGCATAGTCTGCATCACTCGACCGGCGCGAGCAAAGGCGTCAGCGCCTGCTACATGACCTCGGCTGACTTCTTCCTCGAGATCGTCCTGCCCTATGTCATCCCGCTCGTGCTTGTCGGCGCCGGGGCGGATATTGCGTTTCACCTTATTGTCGCAAGTCTCGGCGCGATCGGCGGGCTCTATGAACATTCGGGCTATGATTTCGCCGAGGCCCTGCCGCGACAGGGTCTGTCCGGCGTCAAGCGACGTCTGGTCGCGGCCCTCGCCGCCGTGGTGACGAGCAAGGCGCATGGCGAACATCATCGCCGCAGCAATGTCAGCTTCAGCGACGGGTTTGGCAGCCCTGGCATTTGCGACACGATTTTCGCCACCCGTTGGGATAAGGTCGGCGGACCAGGCCAAGCCTTGACGCCGCGAAGCGCCGACTGAGAGGCTTCAGGCCGGGCTGAAGCTGGGCTCACGGCGCAAGCGCCGCCCCGATTGTCCCTTCGAAGATCTTCTCGCCGGTTTTCGATTGGGTCACCGAGATCAGGTCGTCCTTGGAGCCGCCTTCCGCCACCGCCCGGCGGGCGACATGCTTGAGCGCGCTGCGCGCCTCCTTCTCGGAGGGCCAATTGCGCTCCTCGCGATAGTTCCTCGATGGAATTTCATAGACGTAAAATGGCATGGCCACCCACCAGCGGCGCGCCGCGTTGCTTCAGCTCGCGCGCCTCTTTTCTCATGCAAGCCATAGTCCATTTGCCGGAAAATGTACCGATGGACCGCGTCAGGCGGGGCGATCCGAAACCGACTCTTTATTTCGGATGCCGATTTTCGATCGTCTGGATGACGTCGAACCCTTCGAATTCGGGATGGCCGAGGGTGAGAGGCTTACGTTCGCCAGCCTGCTTATGGGCGGCGCGGAATTGTTCGGACTTGGTCCAGGCGATGAAATCTTCTTGCGTCGCCCACACTGTATGCGATGCATAGAGCACGTGGTCCTCGCGCTCCGGACCTCTGAGCATGTGAAAGGCGATGAAGCCCTTGACCTCGTCGAGCCGAGAGTCGCGGCTCAGCCAGATGTTCTCGAAGGCCTTTTGTTCATCCTTGATGACTTTGAAGCGGTTCATTGCAATGAACATGTTCATTCCTCTTGAGCTCTGGTCTGTTTTGTCGGCGACGCGGCGGCGTCGAAACTGCGGCCGTTCGGGCGAGAAGCGTGATCTACATCGCTTTGAGCGGAAATCAAGTCTTGCAAAATTACATTGTCTACCGTAGTAATAATAAAGTCACCGATTGGATAAGTCCAACCGGCGATGTTTTGAGCATAGATCACTTACAACACCAACACGTGCTCAAGCCGGTTGCGCCGAGAGCCGGCGTGACAAAATTTTCCCGCCAGCGTTCGATCGGCAGCAAGTAGCCGCGTTTCGCGTCTGCAGGTTGAATTGGCTTGGTTGTGCAAATTTGAGCAAGTTTCGATGGGCTCTTTTGAGCCGTTGCGGGTAGAGAAGATAAATCCATCCCGCCTATGACATTGATGGCTTTGGTTTTGCGCGCCTTTTCGGCAAGTTATTGGCAGATGCTATGAAACAAGATGTTCGTCCTGCTCGACAGGCGGCTAACTCGCTCGTCCCAACGATTTTTCATGAGCTGTGGTGGCTCGACATCGCGACGGGCGGAAAATTCGACATTGTCGAGGTCGTTCAGGATGGAAGGACTGTCGGCTGGCTGCCCTATTTTTTGCAGAGCAGGTTTGGCCTCAAATACAGCGTCCTGCCGGGAATGGTGCATTCTCTCGGCCCAGCCGTACATGTCGCCGACGGAAGCCCCGAAACACGACGTCACAAGGCGGGAAAGATAATGCGCGAGCTTATCGGCGCGCTGCCGCCGGCCGCGGTTTACAAGTATAAATGCCATGGCGAGATAACCGACGTCGTCGCCTTTCAACAAGAAAAATTCTTGACCGGCGTTCAATTCACCTTTGAGGTTACGCCGCTGCCGGCCGAAATATTATGGAACAATCTGAGCAAATCGAAGCGCAGCGAAATTCGTCGCGCGCAAAAGCTCCTCCTCTCCGCGACTATCGATGATCCTGAAGAGTTTTGGCGCTTTTATGCGAATAACGTTGAACAACGCGGGATGAAAAACGCATACCATGGCGTACCGACCCGCCGCGTCATTACGGAATGTCTCGTGCGGGGATGCGGAAAAATCTACGCGGCGAAAGACGCGGACGGCTCCCTCGCCGCGGCCGTCTTCTGCATTTGGGACCAAGCCTCAGCCTATTATTATATGACGACGAGAGCGGCGAGGGCGCATGACGGCGCCGTCAGCCTGCTGATCTGGGAGGCTATTCAGGACGCGGCCCGGCGGGGGCTCATCTTCGATTTCGACGGGCTGAGCAGCAATGAGGGCGTATCGTTTTACGCTGGCTTCGGCGGCGTTTTGCGGCCGCGCTATATCGTGACGCGGGCGACGCCGATCGGACGCATCGCGTGGGAGTTGAAGGAATCGTTCCGGGACAATCGCTATTTTTGTTGAATGGTTCGCCCGCCGCCGCGTTCTTGTCCTGGCCGATTAAAATGGCGACGAGCAAGGCCGGCCGTCAACGATGGACAAGACCAAAATATGAATGTCAACTTTGCCGAGGGCGCAGCGGCTCTGTATCGCGTGGTCGTGACTTCTTGACCGAGACCGTTTAGGTCGAAACGCAGGCGCATCCCCTTCGGCTGATTGCGGCGGCGATCCCTTGAGACCCTCTTGCGACGCCCGATATCCACCACATCAGGCACGGATTTCGCGTGGACCCCGTGTAGGCGCCCGCGGCGGATCAAGGGAGGCCGCATTTGAATAAAGACCAGCTCGTTCGAACCGCCAAGGCGATGGTTGCGGCGGGGAAGGGCATTCTCGCCGCTGATGAAAGCACGGGAACCATCACAAAGCGGTTCGGAGCGCTAAGGATCGAATCCACCGCCGATGCGCGGCGCGATTATCGCGAACTCCTGTTCCGAACCAAGGACGCCATGGAGCAGTATATTTCCGGCGTCATTCTCTACGATGAGACGATCCGCCAGACAGCCAAGGACGGAACGCCCCTCGTCAAGCTGATCGAGGCGGCCGGCGCAATCCCCGGAATAAAGGTGGACGCTGGGGCGAAGCCGCTTGCAAATTTCCTAGGCGAAACGATCACGGAAGGCCTCGACGGCCTTCGCGAGCGTTTGAGCGATTACCATGGACTAGGCGCGCGCTTCGCGAAGTGGCGCGCGGTCATCCAGATCGGCGGAGGCGTCCCGACCGATTTCGCAGTTGAGGCGAATGCGCGCGCCCTCGCGCGCTATGCCGGGCTCTGCCAAGAAGCCGGCATTGTCCCCATTGTCGAGCCGGAGGTTCTGATGGATGGGGCGCATGATCTCGCGCGCTGCTATGACGTGACGGAGTTTGTGCTCAAGACCGTCTTCATGGAGCTCTATAAGGCGCGCGTCTTCCTTGAAGGCATGATATTGAAGCCAAATATGATTGTTCCTGGCAAGGCCTGCGCTGCCAAAGCCTCTCCGGAGGAAGTCGCGCAGGCGACGATACGAGTCCTGCGCAATTGCGCGCCCGCCGCCGTGCCCGGCGTCGCCTTTCTCTCCGGCGGCCAGTCCGACGTCGAGGCCACCGCCAATCTCGACGCCATTAGCCGCCTGGGTGGACCTTGGGCCTTGACGTTCAGCTATGGCCGCGCGCTGCAGGACGCGGCGCAGAAGGCCTGGGCGGGACAGCCGGAAAATATGCGCGCGGCGCAGGCGGCTTTCGCGCATCGGGCCCGCATGAATAGTCTCGCCGCGCAAGGGCGATGGTCGGAAGGCGAAGAGCGAACAGCCGCTTGACGATTGCGGGCCGCCTCCAGAGCCTATCCAGACTATCTTCGACCACAGTCGCTGGCGCGATGTCGAACGCCGCGCCCCAGGATTCCGGCTTTTGCGATCGCCTTAACCGTGCGCGCCATAATTGTTCGGAACCCGGCCCAGCAAAGTTGAGTTCCGGCTTTGTCGACAGCCGCGGCGAGCGTAGTCTCGCAAAATGGCTGATTTGATCGGCGCCGGGGGAATTGGGCATGATCTCCTTTTGCTCTCGAATGAGGCGCGCGGCGGGGCGGCCGTTCGTCAGGGCGCCATCGCCGGTCTCGCCGCGCTGCTCGCGACGGGCGTCGCCGATCCCGCGAGCGCCATGCGCCATCGAGGGGGCGAACAAGCCGAAGCGGCGGCGCCCCGTCCCGCGGGCGAGCCGCTCATGGCGATTGTCTCGCTCAGCAATCAGCGGATCACGATCTATGACGCGGATGGCTGGATCTTGCGCGCGCCAGTCTCCAGCGGCCAATCCGGATATGAGACGCCGGCGGGGGTCTATAGCGTCCTTCAAAAAGAGGCGGAGCACTATTCCAATCTTTATGACGACGCCTCCATGCCTTTCATGCAGCGCATCACCTGGTCAGGCATCGCGCTCCACGCGGGGCTGCTGCCTGGATACCCCGCCTCGCACGGCTGCGTCCGCATGCCATATGATTTCGCCGAACGTCTCTTCGACATGACGAAAGTCGGCATGCGGGTGATCGTGGCTCGAGGCGATGCGCGTCCCGTTGAAATCGACCACCCCGTTCTCTTCAAGCCGAAACCCGTTCGCGCCGATATTGCGCTCAAAGCGCCAACCGAGCACTGGGATGCCCGCGAGGAAACGCTGACGCCAACGCCTGGAGCCGCTGCGCCCGAAGCCGACGCGCCCCCGCCGGCCGATCCGGCCCCGTCTTTGACGTTGAAGTCATTCGCAGCCGCTAAGTCGGCTGAGGCGCATGCGGCGGCAAAGAAGGCGGATGCGGCCAGGCTGGCTGCGGCGAGAATGACCGCGGAGGCCGCGCGGCTTTGCCTGCGGCGGAGAGCGCGAAATATCGAGCAGGCGCAACTCGCGGCCGCGGAAGGCGCGCTCAGGGTCGCAAGTTCGCCGCCGGCGATGGACTGGGCGGGGAGGCGAAGGCGAGGGCGGTCGCAAGGCTCGCCGAGGCGGAGGCGCAATTCGATTCAGCGCGGGCGGAAGCGCCGCTGAAGGCGGAGGCCGCCGCCCATGCGCGCGAGGAGGCGAAAGCGGCCGAGGCCGAGAGAGTCGCCGCCTTGGAAGCTTCAAGAGAGGCGACGCACGCGCTGTCGCCGGCCTCCATTTTCATCAGCCGGAAGACGCAGCGCCTCTACGTCCGGCAGGCCTTTCAGGACGTGCTGGAGAGCCCGGTCGCGATCCGCGACGCCGATCATCCTATCGGCACGCATATCTACACCGCGCTTGGCTACGCGAAAGGCGCCGCCGATTTGCGGTGGAGCGCCGTCTCCGCGGAGCCGAGTTCGGACAAGCGTCAGATTGATGCGAACGGCAAGTCTCGCCGTGCCGACGGTCACAATGCCGATCCGATGCCGCAAGAAGCTGGGCCGGCCAGGGCGGCGCTCGATCGTATCGACATTCCTCAAGACATCGTCGACCGCATCTCAGCAATCATCTCGCCCGGATCTTCGTTGATCATTTCGGACGAAGGCATGAGCGCCGAGACCGGCAAAGATACAGACTTTGTGATCCTCATGAGCGGGGAGCCCCAAGGCGGCGTCAAGATACGTCGCCATGATCCTCAGGCTCACTACCGGTACGAGCGTCCGTATGACGACCCATACAGGCGCCCGCAAACTTATGCGCCCCCATTTTACAGCGGCGGCTCATTTGACAGGTGGTAGTCGCGCCGGAGGGGAACGGCTTCCGGGCTCACGCCTTCGGCGGCCTATCGCATGACGACAGGCGGACGGCCGTAGCGGCGCTGCAGCCAGAGCAGGAGGAGTCCGAACAGTGGGATGAGAATATCCGTGTAGAAGATCACGCCGGCGTTGCCGGGCGCAAAATTATGGGCCGTCGCCATTTGATAGAGGTGGCCGACGGCTGCGCCAAGGCTGAATATGGCGGGACCGACGATCGCGGCGAGGCGGAGGTCGAAGCTTCCGAATGCGGCGAGGAAGCCGACGGCCGCGAAGCCGAGACTCGCCGTGCCGACCTCGAACTGAAACGGGCTGTCGGCCCAGCCGATGAACGCCGCCGCCATTCTCCCGAAGAAGACATGGACGACGAAGTTGTAGAGGTAGCATGTGCCGATCGCGAAGAAGACATGCCACGCGAGGAGCTTCTCGACGATCAGCGGAGCGCCCGCCGGCTTCGGCGACCGGGCTATGGCGACAAGCGAAAAGACCAGTCCGGCAACGAGGAAGGTCAGCGGATAATTCGACAGGATGAAGGCGATCGTCAATCTAATAAGGTCCGCCACGCGAAGCCCTCCGGCGCTATAACCGCATCTCGATCTTGAGTGGCGATCCTTAATGAGGGCCTAAGTAGGCCCGGCGCTCCATGTCGCGAGGCGCCTGCCGTCGTCAAGGGCGGGTGGATCTTTGTAAATCTGCTGCGTGGGGGCGCGGCTGCGCGCCGCCCCGGGGCGCGTCGCGACAGGCATGGTGGACGAACCGTGCGCTTTCCCGCGCGTTCGACGACATTCATTGGCCTGCGAGGCCATATCGCGCCGCAACTCGGCGGAGACATTAAAGACCATGTTGCCACGTCGTCGGATGGCCTTCTCGCATGTAATCTATACGTCGGGCTTCGTTTTTCTGACGGCAGCCTTCGCCTTGATCGCCATCGTCGCGCTGACGCTACGCTTCGCTGGTGGGCCGCACGTGCTTAAGGTCGCCGTCGGGCCTGCGGATGGCGAGAACGCAAAACTCATCGCAGCGATCGCCCGGCGTCTGCAGCAGGATGACGCCAAAATTCGATTTGTTATTTTTCCCGTCGCCGATGCGGCGCAGAGCGCCGAAGCCCTTGAACAGGGACGCGCCGATCTCGCCGTCATTCGCAGCGATGTCGCAATTCCGTCGAATGGCGCGACGGTCGTCATCTTGCACAACGATATTGTGGCTCTCGCCGCGCCGGCTGGCTCCAAAATCGCCAAGGTGACGGACCTGGTCAAAAAGCGCATCGGAGTTTTCCCCGCATCGCCGGCGAACGCCGGGCTCCTCGATGCGATCCTCGCCGAATATGACATCGCTCCCGAGGCCGTTCAGCGGACCATGCTGTCCGCTGACGATTTGGCCACAAGCATAGCGCAGAAGCGGGTCGACGCGATCCTCGCCGTCGGCCCTCTGCGCGGCCGCTCGATTGAAGCCGCGACGGCCGCCCTGGCGTCGGGAAATCGCGGTCCCGTCTTGATCCCGATCGATGCTGCCGAGGGCATGGCCGCGAGAGGCCCGGCATATCAAAAGGCCGAAGTGCCAGCGGGGTTTTTTCGTGGGTCTCCTCCCCAACCCAAGGAGGATGTCGCGACCCTTTCGGTGGCGGTCCGACTCGAGGCGCGCCAGAACCTCTCGGAGGAGATTGTAACGGATCTTGTGAAACGCCTCTTCGTCATGCGTCGCTCGTTGGAGAGCGAAGCGCCGATCGCCGCGGCGATGGAAAAACCGGACGTTGAGAAGGGCTCCGCCGACGCCGTTCACGCGGGCGCCGCAGCCTATTACGACAACAACGAAAAGAGCTTTATGGATCGGTATGGCGACTGGCTTTACATCGGCGCCATGGCGCTCAGCGGCTTGGGTTCCGGGGTCGCCGCCATGTTTGGATTGACGCGGGTGCGGGCGCGCAAAGCCGCCTTGGCGCTTATCGATCAATTGATCGAGGTCAAGCAGATCGCGCATATTACGACGGAGTCGCCGGGTCTTGGCGCATTAGATAAGGAGATCGAAAACCTATCGACAAAAGGCTTGCGCTTCGCGCGCGACAATAATTTCGACGAGGCGGGGTTGGCTGCGCTCCGGCTCGCCATCGATGAAGCGCGTCGTGCGGTCAACGATCAGCGCAATGAACTCGAAGCAAAGGGGCTCCTCATCGCGGACGCCTCGGTCGCGCGAGCGCCGCCGCCCGAAGCTGAAGAGGCTGGCTTGGCCCAAAATCGGCCAATGCTTGTCCCTGACGATCAAGTTTGCGGCGACGCAGGATCTCGACAGCGAGAACAATGAAGAGCGGCCGCCCCTTTGGAGAAGGCAAAGGCATGGCGCATTGCGGCGCCATGCCGGATATATCGCTTAGCTGAGTTGCAAGCCGCCGAGCGCCCAAAGCGCGACGAAAATAGCGGCGAACAGGGCGACAACGCCGCCAAGTCCAGCCGTTCCATAGAAGCTGTGGCCGAAATAAGCCGCCGCCGCAAAGAGAGCGAACATCGCAAAGAGAATAACAATGCCCATTATCTACTTCCCTCCCAAATTTTAGTTTTTTGGATTCGATCCGCCTGCGGCGCTACCCAGTCTCTCCGCGCGTAGATCGAGGGTAGAGCTTAGCCTGCAAATTGTTACATCCTTAAGAATGAAACTTGGCGTTGCGCCGCGCTTACTCGCTCCGGCAATCCGCGCCTGTCATATCCGAAATTGGAGGCGACCAGATACGCCGCGAGATACGGAGCAAGTTGCTGCGTCATCGGGGCGCACTCGTCATTGAGGCGAGCAATAATAAATTGTAGCGTAAGCGTTACATTATAGGGGGAGGCGGCCAAGACCGGTTTCGGCGTGAGAGCCGAGCGGCGATTGTCCTCCTGGACGTTTTGGTCGGCCGACGTTGGCGCTACGGGCGAGGTCATGAGCCGATTTATCACAATCTCGGTTGAGAGCGGCCATTGCGCTGGGAGATTCGAACCGCGCGCGGGATCGTCCGCATGAGTTTCGCCTTGCCGCCCTCGGTCGTGGTGGGGGGTTGGCCGTCTGACGCGCGGATGATGCGCAGCGCCGCCGCCAGACCGGATAAGATCCTTGTCGATGTCGCTCGCAACGTCGTCATGCGCGACGAAACCGTCGTTCGGCCAAGACGGAGAGACTTGCGGATCTTCATTTTCATCGCGGCGCGGCCAATTGGCGCCATTTGCTCATTGGAGTCGATCATTGACCATCTGTGGGGCGATGATGAAAACGGCGGCCCCGATAATCCAGCGAAAGCCGTATCCCTTGCGGTTTCTTTCATTCGAAAATGGGGTGCGGCGATCGGCGTTTCGATCGAGACATGGTGGGGCCGAGGCTATTTGATGGGCGTCCTTCCCTCAGCTCTGCCGAGGCCGGATTATCGCGAAGCGCATGCAAGCGCCGCGCTTTTCGACGCTCAGCCAGCTCCGAAGCGCAGCAGGCGATTTGTCCTCGCGCCCGCGCGCGCCGTGATCACCGGCCAAGACGCGTCCGCCCCTTGGCGGGGTAATCCGCGATTGTCGTGAACTTTTGAAAGTCCGTCCGACGGCGAGCTGAGATCGCAGCCTTTCGCGCCACGCTGGCGTTGAGATATTCACGTCACACTGGCTGGACTATATTCGTTCGCGGCAAGCGCGAATAAGGAACCAACATGAACGCGAGCGATGTAATGGTCCATGACGTTGTGACGGTCGGGCCGGAGGATGACGTGTCGCAAGCGGCGCAGTTGCTTGTCGATCACGACGTTAGCGCGCTGCCCGTCATCGACGGCGATCGGCGCGTCATCGGAATCCTGAGCGAGGCCGACTTGCTTCATCGCGAAGAGATCGGCACGGAGAAGCATCGGCCATGGTGGCTCGAGGCGATCACGCCGGCCAGCGCGCTGGCGTTCGATTACGCCAAATCGCATGGCCGGAAGGTGGCCGAAGTCATGTCCGATCATGTTGTCTCGGCCGGCGAGGATGCTTCTCTCGCCGAATTGGCGGGCATTCTCGAGAGAAACCGGATCAAAAGGGTGCCGATCCTCAAGGACGGCAAGCTTGTCGGGATCGTGAGCCGCTCAAATCTCATCCAGGCGCTCGCATCGGCGCCTCCCGCGCCGGCGGACGACCAGCTTGCGGATCGAGGGATAAGAGCGGCGATCCTGGCTCAACTGGCGAAGCAATCCTGGACTGACTTTGGGGAGCGCAATATCGTCGTCTCCAATGGCGTTGTGCATATCTGGGGTCTCGTCAGCTCTCCGGATGAGCGCAAGGCTCTTATCGCGCTAGCTGAAGACGTGAGCGGCGTGCGCGAAGTCTCCGATGAGATGATCGCGTCCTACTGAACCAAGCGTAGCGGCCTCGATAAGGTCATTGGCGCATCCGCAGCCAATTGAAAAATCAGCAAGCCTATCTCATATGCGTGTGATGATCACGCCAGAACAAATCCGCGGCGCAAGAGGCATGGCTGGCTTGACGCAAGCCATGCTCGCGAAGCTCGCGGGAATTTCAGCAACCGAATTGAATGATATCGAGCGCGGAGACGTTCGCCTAAGGGCCTCCGCCGCGAGAGCCATTCAGGCGGCTCTCGAATCAGCCGGAGTCGAATTCATCGGCGAGGATGGCGGCGGTCCGGGAGTGCGGTTGAGGAAGGGCGGCGCGAGAGGCGATCCCGGGGCGGCGATCCCGATCGAGGAGCTCACCAGCGAGAATGACGAATAGCGGCTTCGCTTTGCGTAATATTACTGCGTAATAATACAAAAGAGGCGTGGCGCATCGGACGCGCCACGCCATCTATGTCATTGTCTGCTTGCTAGCCGAGTTGCAAGCCGCCGAGCGCCCAAAGCGCGATGAAAATGGCCCCAAACAGGCCAATGACGCCGCCGAGCCCCGGCGTCCCGTACCACGTCTTCCCGAAATAGGCAGCCGCGGCGAAGATGATGATCATTGCTATGAGAATAACAGAGCCCATTGCCCATCTTCCTCTCAAATCCCAGCCATTGGGATCCGGGCGCCCCGCGCGCTGCGAGGCGAATCTCGCCGCGTGCGAATCGAAGCAGCCAGCCCGCCATCCGCTAGGCCTGGAAGCTTATGCCTCGCCTCGCCAAACCTGGGAGGCCACAGTCAACTAAGGCGCGGCTCGCAAGTTCCATCAAATCTTATCGACATTGCGCGAAGGCGCTGGAAATATTACATATCTATTAAGTAGTTAAAGTAATTAAAGTAGCTTTCTCTTCAATGACATCTTGTCCTTTGCTGGAATGAGAGATGTTCAGAAGGGCTCCTTGAACGGCCGCAGATCGAGCTCATGCGTCCAGGCGCTTTTCGGCTGGCGATGCAGGGCCCAGAAACTATCCGCGATTGCATCGACCTTGAGCAGGCCGTCCTCGCCTTTGGCGCGCACGAAATCGGGGAAATTGCTTCGGGCGTAGTCTCCCTCGATGACGCCATCAATCACGACATGGGCCACATGGAGCCCCTGCGGGCCAAACTCCCGCGCGAGACCTTGCGCCACGGCGCGCAGTGCAGCTTTGGCCGAGGCAAAGGCGGTAAAGGGCGGTCGGGCGCGCAGAGAGGCCGTCGCGCCGGTGAAAAGGATCGTACCCTCCCCACGCGGAAGCATCCTGCGGACAGCTTCCCGCCCGACCAGGAAGCCGCCGAGCGCATTCTGCCGCCACACGGATTCGAAAACGGCGGCCTCGGTCTGCAGCAAGGGCGTCGTCGCGTTATTGCCGACATTATAGGCCACAAGTCTCAGATCGCCGTCGGCGGCGGCTTTGTCGAAAAGGGCGATCACGTCCTTTTCCCGCGACGCGTCCGTCACCTTGGCCAAGGCCGCGCCTCCCGCGTCCGTGATCGCCGCCGCGACGGACTTGAGGCTTTTCGCGGTCCTGCCGGCCAGGATGACCCGCAAACCCTCGCTCGCGAAACGACGAGCCAGGGCCGCGCCCAAACCTGTTTCGGACCCCACTCCGACCACCACCGCCGTGCCCGATTCCAAAGCGCGCCCCTTCGCATGTTGGCTGGCGCAAAGACATGCTCCAGCCTTTTGAGGTTGCGCTGGTTCGATCGGATAAATTTATCCTATCGGGCCATGCGCCGAGGGCATGTTTGGATTCAAGAGTCGGGCCGGCTAGAGCGCTTCCCGATCGGACGGAAACAGTGATCGGGAAGGAATTGCTCAAAATTAAAGAGTTGGACTCGAGTCGATCGAGGCTCAGGCCTTGCCGAAGACGAGAATGAAATTGTTGCAGGGCAGAGAATCGACGCGCCTTTTGAGGACGACCCCATGCTTGTTCGCGGCCTTCTCAAGATCCTTCACATCCTTTAGCCCCCATTCGGGGACTTTCGCCGCAAGGATTTCCTGGTCGAACGCCGCGTTGGACTCCGTGGTATATTGTCCCTCGACCTTGAAGGGGCCGTAAATTGCGAGCAGCCCATCATCTTTCAGGACTCTCGCCGCGACTTGCGCAATCCCGTCGATGATGGCGACAGGCGCCACCTGAAAGAGGTTGATGACGAAAATTGCGTCGTAAAGCCGATCCTTGGGATCGGGCCAGGTCTCCGCATTGGTGAGGTCGATCGCGATCGGGTCCGCCACATTGGCGTTGCCGGCCTCGGCCCGCTTCGCCTTGATGGCGTCGAACACCTCCGGATTATAGTCGGAGGGCTGAAACCGCAGTTGCGGGAAATGCGGCGCGAAATAGTTGATGTGCATGCCGCTGCCGCTGGCGAGCTCGAGGGCGTCGCCGGTCTTCGGGAAAAGATCGCCGAAAACTTTCAGAATCGTATCGCGGTTGCGGTTGCCCGCCCATGCGACATAGGGGCTGAGCGGATATGGATCTATATTGGGCCTATCCGCGGGTATCGTAACAGCCATGGCTCTCTCCTGTTTTCAGCGCGCCGCATCATGGCGACGCCTAGCGCCGCATTATCAATTCTACTCGCCCGAGCGTTTCCCCCATGCTCCTCCCGCCGCTCCGCATCTCAGGACGCGCTCAACAGCTCCTTCAAATAGGCGTCGATGCGCTCGTTATATCCGGGGTCGACGCCGAATAGCGCGAGATGGCCCCAGAGGGAGGAGAGCGTTTTCAACTCGCTGTTCGGGGTCAATTTCTGCTCGGCGGCGATATCCTTCGGCGGGAAGAAGACATCTTCCTCGATCGCGATGACGAATGTTTTGGCCTTGATGCGGGCGAGCGCGGTTTTCAGGTCGCCCCCGCCGAGGCGGCTCAAATCATTGTCGCGCCATTTCGTGAGCAGGAGGATCAGATTGTTCGGGTCGTGCGACAGAAAATGGTTTTCGACAAATCCGGTCACGAAATCATCGCGCGACGAAAATCCGAGCTTGCGCCAAATGTCGTGATTATAGAGGTCCTGGGTGAAGCCGGACGCCGCGAACAGGCGGGCGTGCCGCCGCAAGCCGCGATGCACTGCGGCCTGGTCCGCATACCAGCCGCCATCCCAGGCGGGATCGCCGGCGATGGCCTCGATGAAGGTTTCAACCAGCAGCTGATTATGCGCGGTTCCTTTCGCCGTCCCCGCGATCGGAGCGGCGCGCGCGACCGCGTCGGGGAAGCGGACCGCCCAATCATAGGTCTGCTGGGCGCCCATGGAGCCGCCGAGAACGAGCGCCAATTTCTCGATGCCGAATTTTTCGACGATCAGGCGATGCTGCGCGCGGACGTCGTCGCCGATCCGAACGCGCGGAAAGCGCGCCGCGTTGAAAGGCTGCGGCGTGTTGTGCGGCGAGCTCGAAAGGCCGTTGCCGATCTGATTGACGAGAATGATGAAATATTTGCTGGGATCCAGCGCGCGCCCGGGACCGACATAGGCCTGCTCCAGGATTTTTGACGTGCCCGAATACCAACTCGGAAAGAGGATCGCATTGTCCTTCTTCGGCGACAGCGCGCCGAATGTCGCATAGGCGAGTTTGAGGCCTCTGATTGTGCCGCCTTGCTCAAGCTCGAAATCGCCGAGATCATAGGTGTCGTAAGGCCCATGAATCTCCTGGGAATAGTACGGACGGGTCAACCTTTCTCTCCGCGGGTCGCTGAGGCGACTGGGTCCTCGGGCAGGCCAAGTCGGCGAGCAAGCGCATGACGCGCGGCAGGCGAGACAAGGATGTCTTTCTCCATAGAAAGTGTCAATAAATAACAAATAGGCAATTTGACTACTCTTTGATCATTTATACGTCGGCGCCGACTGCGCTGATAAGCGCGGGTTGTTATTCAATAGAATTGATGTAATTTTTAGCCAGTTTCGAGTCCGGGATCGCTAGGCGCTATTCGACCCGTTCGTGGAACGTAGTTTGCGGCGATCAAGCCGTTGGCTGGACGAACGCCGCCGCCAAAAGTGGGGTTGATCCGCGGCCTCGTTCCCCGATCGTCGTCACGCGGGTCCATGCTCGGGCCGTGGATCCGGCGCAAACAAGCCGTGGCGCCTGAATGTCGTCTCTAGTCGAGGAGCAAAGGCAATGAGCGTAAGCAAGGTCTATCTATACGCTGAAATACAAGTTTCGGTGCCGTTCACGAAAATCGATTGGCCTTCCATCAACGTCTCGATGCAGGAAGAAAAGGGCTTGAAAAGCAAGACTTGGCTCAGCGGGATCAACACAAACACGATCGGCGGATTCTACGAATTTGACTCGGTTGAAAATGCGAAAGCCTATGCCGTCGGCTACCTCGCCAAGGCGGCCGAGCAGCTCGGCGGCAGCCTGACGGTTCGGCTCTATGATGGGGATGTGGTCGAAGCCGCGAGCCGCGGCATGGCGTCGCCCTTCTATGGCCTGGCCGAGGCTGAGGCCAAGGGGAGAGACGCCGCGTGACGAAAGCTCTTTAGGACGCATCGTCGCGGAGGGAGAGCGCCGCAAGAGCCGGTCGGCGGCGTCATGAGCCGCCGACGCTCTCAAAGCTAAGGCGCGCGTCCCCGGCGCATTGAAACCGGGGATTCATCGGCGAGATGGACGGATTGACAGGCCGATAGACGCCCACGCTCCTGCGAGGCGCAATCGACGTCAGCCTATGGACCCGGCGGGCGTTCTCGTTCAGCGCGACTCACCAGGAGTCATTCTTCTTCTTGAGGGCGGTCAGCCACTCGTCGACGTCCTTCTTGACCTCCTCCTTGGCGTGGCCATAGACCTCATGAATCTTGGCCTCCAGCTGCTCGCGCTTGCCTTTCAAGTCGGCAATCTCTTCCTCGCTCAGCTTGGCCCATTTTTCCTTGACGGAGGCGGAGAAAGTCTTCCAGTTTTCTTCAAGGTGACCCCAGTCCATCGCAGTCTCCCGTCTCAGGGCTAGCGTGAGATTTTGACTCGGCCGAGTTGAACCGACCACAGCCATCGGCCCGCTAGATTTTTCGCGGTGGAACAAAATGGCGCATCGGCGCGGAGCTGTTTTGATCCAGGTCATGCGCCGCGACAATTGATTCGCTTTGGCGGCGAGAGGTCCCGCCGCCATGTCCTTCGCCAAGCGCCTCAGGCGGCGACGCCGATCGATTCGGCCTTTTTCAAAAGCGCCTCGGCCATGCGGATGCTGGCTATGTCGATGAGGCGGCCGTCGAGCGATACCGCGCCCTTACCGGCTTTGGCCGCGTCGTCCATCGCGGCGAGGATGCGGCGCGCTTTGTTGACTTCGGCTTCGGACGGCGTGAACACCTTGTTGGCAAGGTCGATCTGCGAGGGATGGATCGCCCATTTCCCCTCATAGCCGAGCACGGCGGCGCGGTTCGCCGCCGCGATGAAGGCGTCGGGATCGTTGAAGTCGCCGAACGGACCGTCGATCGGCCGCAGGCCATAGGCGCGGCAGGCGACCATCATGCGGGTCTGTGCGGCATGCCAGGGATCGCCCCAGAAATATTGGCGATTCCCGTTGGCGTCCTTATCCGTGAGCACACCATAATCTGCGTTGACCCCGCCGATCACGGTCGTGCGCGCCCGCGTCGACGCGGCGTAATCGGCGACGCCGAAGGACATGGCCTCGAGCCGCGGACTCGATTGCGCGATCGCCTCGACATTGGCCATGCCGAGGGCCGTCTCGATCAGGACCTCGAAGCCGATGCGCTTCTCGCGCTTCTTCGCGGCCTCGATCTGGGTCACCAGCATGTCGAGGGCGTAGACGTCGGCGGGAACGCCAACCTTCGGGATCAGGATCATGTCGAGGCGCGGGCAAGCCTCCACAATATCGACGACGTCGCGATACATGTAATGCGTATCGAGGCCATTGATGCGGATCATCATGGTCTTGGCGCCCCAGTCGATCTCATTGAGCCCTGCTATGATGTTCTTGCGGGCTTGCTCCTTGTCGTCGGGCGCCACGGCGTCTTCGACGTCGAGAAAGACAATGTCCGCGGCGGATTTCGCGGCCTTCTCGAACAGCCCGGGATTGGAGCCCGGAACCGCGAGTTCGGAGCGATGTAGGCGTGGCGTCGCCTGTTCGATGATCGTGAAGCTCATGGCCGTCGGTCCTCTTTAAAAATTTTCAGGTGTGGCGCGTTGCGGCAGTTCAGCCAGTGGAGCCTAGGCCGCTTGCGATGCAATTGATCGAAAGCAGCAGGTTGGACTTATAGGCTTCCTTGGCCAATTCGTTCGTCGAGGCGCGAAATCCGCGCAAGAGCTCGACCTGTTCGCGATTGATCTTGTTGATCGTCGGCAGGCGATGATCAAGCCGGGCGCGATAGTGCGGGAAACGCTCGCCGATTTCATGCTCCTCGCTGACGCGTCGCACCATGTCTCGCGTCAGCGCAAATTCGGCTTCGATCAGTCCGAAGATCTCGTCGCGCACGGAGGCGTCGGGAACGAGGCTCGCATATTCCCGCGCGATCGAGAGGTCGACCAGGCACATGGTCTTTTCGACCTCGGCGATGATCAGGCGAAAGAGCCGCGACTCCCGGAACATGCGCTGCAGCAATGCGGCGCCGCGCTCCTTACGCACGTCGAGAAAGCTCGCGATGCCGCTGCCGACGCCATACCAGCCAGTGATGACATGGCGGTTCTGCGCCCAGGCGAAGACCCAGGGGATCGCCCGCAGATCGCTCAAGGAGCGCACGCCGAACCGGCGGGCCGGCCGCGATCCGATATTGAGGAGCGAGATTTCCTCGAGCGGGCTCGCCGCCTGGAAATAGGCGAGCAGGCCTGGATGGCCGATGAGGCCCGCATAGGCGGCATGCGCGGCGCCGGAGAGCGCCTCCATAGCTTCGTCGAATTCGGCGCGGGGCGTCAGCGCCTCCTCGCGCTCGGAAATGAGCGCATGCTCGAACACGCCGGCCGCCAGAACTTCCATCTGATAGGCCGCGGTTCCGCGATTGGCGTATTTGAAGGAGACGACCTCGCCCTGTTCGGTCACCCGGAACCGGCCGCGGATGGAGCCCGCCGGCTGCGCCGCGATCGCATGGGCGGTGGGCAGGCCGCCGCGGCTGACGGAGCCGCCGCGGCCATGGAAAAAGGCGATTGGAATGCCGGCCTCATTGCCGATCTTGGTCAACCGGTTCTGGGCCTTGAAGAGCTCCCAGTTCGAGGAGAGGAATCCGCCGTCTTTGTTGGAGTCTGAATAGCCGATCATCACCTCTTGAATGCCGCCCTGGGCGCGGACGCTGCGCCGCACCACCGGGATGGCCAGCAATTCACGCATGATGGCGGGCGCGGCGCGCAAATCGGTGATCGTCTCGAACAGCGGCGTGATTGGCAAGGTGCAAGCCTCGACGCAGGCCGCGTCGCGAAACATCCCGGCCTCCTTGGCGAGGAGATAGGCGGCGAGCACGTCGGCGACCGAGCGGGTCATGCTAAGGATAAAGCTGCCGAAGGCTTCGCGGTCGAACTCTTCGCTGCGGTCGCAGGCGAGCTTGAAAAGGTCGAGCGTCTCCTGCGCGTCTGGCGGAAGGGAGAGCCCAAGGCTCGCGCCCTGGCGGGGCTTGGCGAGCTCGGCCATGATCCAAGCCTTCCATTCGGGCGAGTCCGCGTCGGGCGGCTCTCCTTCCTGTCCGGATTTGGCCCGCCACAGCGCCTGGACGGTTTGCGTCAGACGCGTCGTGTTCTCGCGCAGATCGAGCCGGAGGGTGCGGAAGCGAAAGAGTTCGACAGCCCATCGCGCCGGACGCACGAGGTCTCTGGCGAGGCCGGCGCTGCCGCTTTCGCTCAGCGCTTCCTCCATGATCGCGAGATCGGCGATGAGCTCGTCGGCGCTGGCGTAATAGGCCGCGCCGCTCGCCCGGCCGCGTTCGGCGCGCGCAAGCGTCGTCTTGAGCTTGCGCAGCACGCAGGAGAGGAACTGGCGATAGGGCTCGCCAGGATTGCGTTGCGCAATCTGATCGCCGTCGCCGCTCTCCGCCAAGGCGCGGGCGAGCGCTTCGCGGAAGGCTTCAGGCGGCGGGAGCGCCCGCTCGGTGATCGACAGCCTCTGGAGCAGAACGGAAAGCCGCTCCTCATAGTGCCGCAGGCTCGCGAGCGCATTTTCGGCGAGGGCGCGCCGGGTGACATCATTGGTGACGAAAGGGTTGCCGTCGCGGTCGCCGCCGATCCAGGAGCCGAACTGGAAGAATTGGGTCAGCTGGAAATGTTCGCCCGAATAGAATTGATGAAGCGCGCGGTCGAGCTTCTTCAACAGCTCGGGCACGCCGTCGAAGAGCGTTTCGTGGAAGAAATGCAGGCCCCAGGCAACCTCCTGGTCGACCGATGGTTTCTCGAGGCGCAGCTCGCCCGTCATCCACAGGAGTTCGATCTCGTCGCGCAGCTGGTCGATGAGGGCGGCCCGCTCCCGCGCGGTCCAGCGGGGCTGCTCCAGCTCCACCAGCAGCCGGTAGATGCGACGGTGCTTTTCGAGGACGGTGACCCGCTTGGCTTCGGTGGGATGCGCGGTGATGACCGGCCGGATGCGCATCGAGGCGAGCTGATCGCGAAGCTCCGCCGCCTCGACGCCACGCGCCGCCGCTGTCGCGACAAGATTGGCGAACGTCCCTTGCACGGCCGCTTCGCCGCGCTCGCGCTCGTCCTGCCGGCGCTCGCGCATGGCGGAATGTTGCTCGGCGATCGCCAACAGCTGGAACCAGATTCCATGGGCCTGGAAGACGCGGGAGAGAAGCTCGGGCGTGACGTCCGAGACTTTGGAGTCGCCGACCAGCACCGAGGCGATCTGCGGATGCTGGCGTCGGGCGACGTCGAGCAGCAATTGGAACAAGATGTCGGCGGCCTCATCGCCGCTCAATGCGGATTCGGCGCTGGCCGCTTCCGCGGCGCGTGCAGCCAGGGCGCTGGCGTCGCGCTGCGTCATGGACCGCGCCCGCGGCGGCTTGCCGCCAAGCTTCGCGTAGCGTTCATCATGTCGGCTCGCTCATCCTGAATTTTGGCGCGACCGCGCCGGTGGAGGGACAAATCCGCCGCGATCAAGAGCGTTGCGCGGCGGATCTGATTTGCGTTCCAGAGAGGTCTCGAAGACCGCCGCGTTTGGCGGTCTTCGGCGGCGGCGGTTCGTCCTGATCGGACGGCCGCTCCGCTAGTGAGCCGTCGCGGCGGCCACGCCTTTTTCGGCCAACACCTTGGCCATGGTCGCGCCGAGTTCGCTCGGGCTCGGGGCGACTGTCAGGCCGTAGGATTTCATGATCTCAGCCTTCTCGGCGGCGCTGTCGCCGGTCGCCGAGATGATCGCGCCAGCGTGCCCCATGCGGCGGCCCTTGGGCGCCGTGAGGCCGGCGACATAGCCGACCACCGGCTTGGTCATGTTCTTCTTGATCCAGGCGGCGGCCTCGGCCTCCTGTGGGCCGCCGATCTCGCCGATCATCATCACCGCCTGCGTCTCGGGATCCTGCTCGAAGAGAATCAAATGATCCAGGAAGGAGCTGCCGTTGATCGGATCGCCGCCGATGCCAACGCTGGTCGAGACGCCGAGGCCAAGCTCCTTGAGCTGGGCCGCCGCCTCATAGCCGAGCGTCCCTGAACGGGAGACGATGCCGACCGAGCCCTGCTTGTAGATATTGCTCGGCATGATGCCGAGCATGGCCTTGCCAGGACTGATGATGCCGGCGCAGTTCGGCCCGACCATCAAGGTCCGGCGCTCGCGATTGTAGCGCAGGAGATAGCGCTTCACCCGCATCATGTCCTGCGCCGGAATTCCGTCGGTGATCGAGCATACGAGCTGGACGCCCGCATCCGCCGCCTCCATGATCGCGTCGGCGCAAAAGGCCGGCGCGACGAAGGTGATGCTGCAGGTCGCATTGGTGGCGCGCACGGCCTCTTTCACAGTGTTGAAAACCGGCAGGCCCAGATGGGTGGCGCCCCCTTTGCCTGGCGTGACGCCGCCGACCACTTTGGTTCCGCAGGCGATCATCTCCTTGGCGTGGAATGTCCCTTTATCGCCGGTGAAGCCCTGAACGAGGACCCGGCTGTTTTCGTCTATCAGAATGCTCATGTGTTAAAGCTCCCTCGAGCATTTTTCTGGCGTAGCGGGAGCGGCTCGCGATGGAGCCTGCTCCGCGCCTCGAGTTCAGGTCAGCTCGCGCGCGCCTGTTTCGCCGCGGTGGAAGCCGCAGCGACCGCCGCTTTCGCGGCCTCGGCGAGGGTGTCCGCGGAGATGATCGGCAGGCCGCTCTTTACGATGATTTCACGGCCGGCCTCGTAATTCGTGCCGGCGAGCCGCACGACCAGCGGGACGTTGACTTCGAGCTGCCGGCAAGCCTGCACCACGCCCTCGGCCACCCAGTCGCACCGGTTGATGCCGGCGAAGACATTGACCAGTATGGCTTTCACGTTGCGGTCGGACAACACCAGCCGGAACGCCGCCGCGACCCGCTCCGGCGAGGCGCCGCCGCCGACGTCGAGGAAGTTGGCGGGACTGCCGCCGGCGTATTTAATCATGTCCATCGTCGCCATCGCGAGCCCGGCGCCGTTGACGATGCAGCCGATGTCGCCGTCGAGGCCGACATAGTTGAGATTATGCTCGGCGGCCTGGACTTCGCGAGGGTCCTCCTGCGAATGATCGCGCATGTCGGCGACGCCGCCGCGCCGGAACAGCGCGTTGTCGTCGAACGACATCTTTGCGTCGAGGGCGAGAACGCGATCGTCCTTCGTCACCACCAGCGGATTGATCTCGACCATGGTGGCGTCGAGATCGCGAAACGCGCGATAGCAGCCGAGCATGGTCGCGACGGCGCGGCTGACCTGCTTCAAATTGAGTCCGAGGCCAAATGCGATCTCGCGCGCCTCGAAGGCCTGAAGGCCAACGGCGGGCTCGACCACGACCTGCAGGATCTCCTCAGGATGCTCCTTGGCGATCTCCTCGATCTCCATGCCGCCGAAGCGCGAGGCGATGATGCGGACGCGCTCGACCTTGCGATCGAGAACGAAGCCCAGATAGATCTCCCGCTCGAAAGGCTCGGCGACCTCGACATAGATGCGCTGGACGACCTTACCCTCAGGACCCGTCTGGTTGGTGACGAGATGTTTGCCGAGCAGCTCGTTCGCCGCCGCGCGCACTTCATTGTAGGTCTTGCACAGCTTGACGCCGCCGGCCTTGCCGCGTCCGCCGGAATGAATTTGCGCCTTGATCGCCCAATGCCAGCCACCGAGCTCGGTGGCGCAATAAACGGCCTGATCGGGACTATAGGCGACTGCGCCGCGGGGCGTCGCAACGCCGAAATTAGCCAAGAGCTCCTTGGCCTGATATTCGTGAATGTCCAGCTTCGCCTCCTCCTCGCTGCGGGTCGCTCCGCTCGGCGCGGGCTCGCCCCTTTACTATTCAATATCGCCCGATTGCAAAATGTGTCTAATCGAATTTGGCCGCTTTGGCGCCGGCGGCTCAAGCTTCGGGGCGCTCCTGATGGGCGCCATGCGTAAATCTCGTCGCTTCAGTCAGTGTTTAGCAGCCCTTCACAGTCTTGACCATCCATCCAGATCATCTGAGGCGCCGCGCGGCGCTTGCGTTGATGAATCGTTTGGTCGACGAATGAAAATTGTCGACGATTGCGGGACTGATCCAGACCTTACCTTTCTTTAGCCGCATCGTTCGGATTTGTCTTCGTCGCCGCGAACTCGCTAAAGACGCGGCGACGCGGCTCATTGAGAAAAAGGTTGAAACCCTTACGTTTGCGGTTATAGAACGGCGCCGTCAGGCAAGAAAAATATCCGCCGCGTGGGCTTCATTGCGGCGCATTAAGGCTTTGAGAGGGCGGGCGCAGCTAATTGAAAGCGCCTCTTGAGGAAAAGTCGATTGACGTTTTCTATCGGGGCGTGTTCCAACACGATCGATTTCGGTCGGTCGATCTCGCGCAGTTCTTCATCAATTGAATCCCGGTGCATATGAATGGGAAATGCGGTAGCCATCGCGAAATTCGGCGCGTAGGCCGGGGCCTTGTCGCTCATTAGTTTTCAAACATCAACCAATAACCAATTCGAAAAATTCGGCTAACGACTGAGGCAGATGCAACCCCCCATGGCTTTTGATTATCGTCAGCTGCTTCTGAACATGTTTGAGGCTGCGGTCGGAGCCGCCTCGCCGGAGCGATGCGTGCCGCTGCATCTGCCGTCGCCGCCGGCGGGCCGCACCATAGTCGTCGGCGCTGGCAAAGCCGCCGGCTCCATGGCCAAGGCGGTCGAGGATCATTGGCCGGGGCCGCTCGAGGGCTTGGTCGTGACGCGCTACGGCCATGGCGCGCCGTGCCGCCGCATCGAAGTGATCGAGGCGAGCCATCCGGTGCCGGACGCTGCCGGGCTGGCGGCGGCGGAGCGCATCCTCGCCGCAGTGCAAGGCCTGACCGCCGACGATCTGGTGCTGTGCCTGATTTCCGGGGGAGGCTCCGCATTGCTCGCTTTGCCTGCGCCGGGCGTGACCTTGGCCGACAAGCAGAGCATCAACAAGGCGCTCCTGAAGAGCGGCGCGACAATTTCCGAAATGAACTGCGTGCGCAAACACCTGTCCGCGATCAAGGGCGGCAGGCTTGCCGCGGCCGCCGCCCCCGCGCGAGTCGTCGCCCTGTTGATCTCCGACGTTCCAGGTGATGATCCTTGCGTGATCGCATCCGGGCCAACGGTCGCCGATCCGACGACTTCCGCTGATGCGCTCGCCATTCTACGCAAATATGCGATCGCGGCTCCCGACCATGTGCTGGCGCATCTCGGCTCCTCCGGCGCTGAAACGCTTAAGCCCGGCGATCCGCGACTCGCGAGGGTCGAGAATGTAATGATCGCGGCGCCGCAAATGTCGCTCGAAGCCGCGGCGGCGGTCGCGCGCGAGGCGGGCGCGACGCCGCTCATTCTCGCCAATGACATTGAGGGCGAAGCTCGCGACGTCGCCTTGGTGCATGCGGCGATCGCCCGGCAATCCTATCATTTCGGTCAGCCGATCGCGCCGCCTTGCGTCTTGATCTCGGGCGGCGAGACGACGGTCACCGTACGCGGATCCGGGCGCGGCGGCCGCAACGCCGAGTTCCTCCTGGCGCTTTGCGTCGCCCTGGATGGCCATCCGGGCATTTATGCGCTGGCCGGCGACACTGATGGGATCGATGGCACGGAAGACAACGCCGGCGCGCTGCTTTTTCCCGAGAGTCTCGCTCGCGCCGCCGCGCTTGGCGTGGACGCCAAGGCGAGGCTCGCCGACAACGACGGCTACGGGTTCTTTTCGGCGATCGGAGACCTCGTCGTCACCGGGCCGACGCTCACCAATGTGAATGATTTTCGCGCAATTGTCGTTGGCCGATAAAGGCGCGCACTCAATCTCGACGCACGAAAGCAATTGCGCGTCGCGAGAGTTTCATTATACCGCTCGGCGCGGCCGTTTCTCGCCGCTGACTTGTGGTCGTCACTGTTTTCGTGGATATTGCCGCAGGCAATAATATGGAGGATGCAATATGGCGGGCCGCCACTTTCTTTTTGTTCCGGGGCCGACCAATGTGCCGGACCGCGTTCAGCGGGCCATGCTGGTGGCGATGGAAGACCACCGGTCTTCCAAATTTCCGGAACTGACGCTGCCCCTGTTCGAGGACCTGAAGAAGGTTTTTAAAAGCACTGACGGACAGGTGTTCATTTTCCCATCGTCCGGGACTGGCGCTTGGGAGGCTTCGCTTAGCAACACTCTGTCGCCCGGCGACAAGGTTTTGGCGTCCCGGTTCGGCCAATTCAGCCATTTGTGGATCGACCTGGCTCAGCGCCTCGGCCTCGATGTCCAGGTGCTCGAGGAGGAATGGGGCACCGGCGTGAAGCCGGATAAGATCGAGGCGATTCTGCGCGACGACAAATCGCATCAGATCAAGGCCGTGCTTGCGGTTCACAACGAGACCGCGACCGGCGTCACGAGCGATATCGGCGCGGTCCGCAAGGCGATCGACGCCGCCGGTCATCCGGCGCTTCTCTATGTCGATGGCGTGAGCTCGATCGGAAGCCTCGATTTCCGCGCGGACGAATGGCGGGTCGATCTCGCCGTCGCCGGTTCGCAGAAGGGCCTGATGCTGCCGGCCGGCCTCGGCATTGTCTGCGTGAGCCCGCGGGCGCTCGCCGCCTCCAAGACCGCCGGGCTGAAGCGGGTCTATTTCGACTTCGCCGACCAGATCAAAGCCAATGCGACGGGCTATTTTCCCTATACGCCGCCGTTGCCGCTGCTCTATGGCCTGCGTGAATCGCTCCGCATCCTGTTCGAGGAGAAGCTCGAGCATGTGTACGAGCGCCATCATGTCCTGGCGGGCGGCGTGCGCGCCGCGGTCAAGGCCTGGGGCCTTCATCCCTGCGCCAAGGAGTCGAAATGGGATTCGGACACGGTCACGGCGATCGTCGTCCCGCAGGGAATCAACGGGGCCGATGTGATCGACGCGGCCTATCGGCGCTATAATTTGTCGCTCGGGGCCGGTCTGTCACAGGTTGCCGGCAAGGTCTTCCGGATTGGCCATCTTGGCGATCTCAACGATCTGATGGTCCTCGGCGCGATCGCCGGAGCCGAAATGGCGATGCGCGATGTCGGCATCGACATCACGCTCGGCAGCGGCGTCGGCGCCGCCCAGACGCATTTCCGCTCGACGGTCCTGGCCAAGGAAAAGAAGCCGACTGAGCAGGAACGCTTCGCCGAAGTCCATCCCGAAGGCGTGCTCAACGACTGAGCCGCTGCCGCGCGGAAGCGGGGGCGGGGCCTGATGGCCTCGCTCCAAGACGGCGCCAATTTTCGTCGCGTCGGATTTCTTGTCGAACTTAAATCCGGCGCGCCGCTGTGAATGCGACGCGCCTCGACGTGACTGGAAGCGGGCGGGAGAGGGACATCTTGAATGTCTCGAATGGCCCCGGCGCCTCCGCAAGATAAGCCTCGCGGCGCGTAGGTTTCCTCTCCCGCTCCCCCTTCGGGCAAGCGCCGCTCCAAACGTTCCAACGCATGTTCAAGCGAGATAGCGCCGTGCAGCATTCGATCGTCTTTCTCGACCGTTCGACACTCGAGGCGAATTTGCGGACGCCGAATTTTCCGCATAGCTACAAGGAATATGCGGCCACCACGGTTGACGAGATCGTCGATCGTCTCGCCGACGCGACGATCGCGATCATCAACAAGGTGCCGATGCGCGAAGCGACGCTTGCGCGGCTGCCCAATCTCAAATTGATCGCGGTGGCGGCGACGGGCACCGATGTCGTCGACAAGACCTATGCGAAAGCGCATGGGATCATCGTCTCGAACATCCGCAACTACGCCTTCAACACTGTTCCGGAGCATGTCTTTGCGCTCGCCTTCGCGCTGCGCCGCAATATCGTCGCCTATCGCGACGACGTGCGCGCCGGACGTTGGCAGGAATGCGACCAGTTCTGCTTCTTCGATCATCCGATCCGCGACATGCGCGGCTCCACGCTCGGCATCATCGGCTATGGCGCGATCGGCAAGTCGCTCGCGCGCATCGCGGAAGCCTTCGGCCTCAAGGTGCTGGCCTATGACGTATTTCCGCAGCCGGGCCTCGTCGATTTCGAAACCGTGCTGCGCGAGAGCGACATCATCACGCTCCACGCGCCGCTGACGGCGGAGACGAAGAACATGATCGGCGCGCGGGAGCTGCGTCTCATGAAACGGGACGCGATTTTGATCAATACCGGGCGCGGCGGCCTCGTGGACGAGGCGGCCTTGGCCGAGGCGCTGACGCAAGGCGTCATTGGCGGCGCGGGCTTCGACGTCTTGACGACCGAGCCGCCGAAACAGGGCAATATCCTGCTCGATCTGCGCCTGCCCAATTTCATCATCACGCCGCATGTCGCATGGGCGAGCCGCGAGGCGATGCAAGTCCTCGCCGACCAGCTTATCGACAATATCGACGCTTTCGCCGCCGGAAAGCCACAAAATGTGGTGGAGGCTTAGCGGATAGAGCTGGCCTTGGCGTCTACTTTTTTAGCCGCCTTGGACTGTGCCGACTCTGCGGCCTTCCAGGTCGAGATTTCCCAGGTTTGGCCGCCGAGCCTTGGGGCCTTCCGGCCCTGCGGTAAAGAAACATATTGATTTAGCGGAGTTCGTCGTCGATCAAATGGGCCCCCTGGTCGGGAAGGGCCCAGCCGGCGCGGGCGTTCGAGCGAATGCCGTAAGCAAGCGAATTAACAAAGAACAAATTGTGGCCTGATCGATTGGACGCCATTTGAAATCGGTCCAGCTAGCTTCGAGAGGAGGAACCATGCCGTCGGATATTGAAATTGCCCAGCACGCGAAGATGCGTCGCATCACCGATGTGGCCCTCGACAAGCTCGGCGTCGCCGATGAATATCTCGACCCCTATGGCCATTACATGGCGAAGATCTCGCTGGATTATATCGACAGCCTTGCCGACCGGCCGGACGGCAAATTGATCCTGGTCACGGCGATCAGCCCGACTCCCGCCGGCGAAGGCAAGACCACGACGACGGTGGGCCTCGGCGATGCGCTGAACCGCATCGGCAAGAAGGCGTCGATTTGCCTCCGCGAGCCCTCTCTGGGGCCGGTGTTCGGCATGAAGGGAGGGGCGGCGGGCGGCGGCTATTCGCAGGTGGTGCCAATGGAGGACATCAACCTCCATTTCACCGGCGACTTTAGCGCGATCGCGCTCGCCAACAACCTCTTGGCTGCGTTGATCGACAACCATATTCACCACGGCAACGAGCTCGGGTTCGATCTGAGGCGCATCGCCTGGAAGCGCGTGGTCGATATGAACGACCGGGCGTTGAGGCAAATCGTCGTTGGCCTTGGCGGCGTCGCGAACGGATTTCCGCGCGAGGATGGATTCGACATCGTGGTCGCTTCGGAAGTGATGGCGATCTTCTGCCTCGCGACCTCGATCAGCGACCTCAAGAATCGGCTGGCGAAAATCGTCGTTGGATATACGCGCGACCAGAAGCCGATTCATGCGGGCGACCTGAACGGCCATGGCGCGATGGCGGTGCTGTTGAAAAACGCCTTGAAGCCGAACCTTGTCCAGACCCTGGAAAACAATCCGGCCTTCATCCATGGCGGCCCTTTCGCCAATATTGCGCATGGCTGCAATTCCGTTCTTGCTACAAAGACGGCGCTCAAGCTTTCCGATTATGTGGTGACCGAAGCTGGCTTCGGCGCCGATCTCGGGGCCGAGAAATTCGTCGACATCAAGTGCCGCAAATCCGGCTTGCGGCCGCAAGCGGCGGTGATCGTCGCCACGATACGCGCGCTCAAATATCATGGCGGCGCCGATTTGAAGGAGTTGAACACCGAGAATCTCGACGCTCTATCCAAGGGCGTCGCCAATCTCGAGCGCCACGTCAACAACATACGCAACCATTACGGGCTTCCTTGTGTGGTCGCGATCAATCATTTCACCTTCGACACCATTGCCGAGCTCGACCTTTTGCAGAAAAAAATGGCGCATCACGAAGCCCCGATCGTTGTCTGCCGGCATTGGGCGGAAGGCGGCAAGGGCGCGGAAGAGCTTGCGCATACCGTTGTCGACATTATCGACAAGACGCCGAGCGACTTCCGGTTCGTTTATGAAGACGACGCGCCGCTCTGGGACAAGGTGACGGCGATCGCCACCAAGCTCTATGGCGCGAGCGAGGTCACTGCGGATTCAAAAATTCGCGGCCAGATCAAGAAGCTTCAGGAGTCCGGCTACGGCCATTATCCGATCTGCGTCGCCAAGACCCAATATTCGTTCTCGACGGACCCGAAGCTGCGCGGGGCGCCGAGCCATCACGAGATCAATATCCGCGAGGTGCGGCTGGCGGCCGGGGCCGAGTTCATTGTTGTCATCTGCGGCGACATGATGACCATGCCGGGCTTGCCCAAGGTTCCGTCGGCGAACGCCATCGACCTCGACGAGAACGGCAAAATCGTCGGGCTTTTCTGACGGCCGCGCCCAAGCGCGTCCTAGAGCGTTTCCCGATCAGATGGACTCATCTGATCGAAAAGGAATCGCTCAAATTCAAGTTGGAGCATGTCCTGATCGAAAAAGGCGATCAACTTTTTCGCAAACATGCTCTAGCTATGACCGCGCCATGAGCTCGACCGCGAAACCATAGATGCGCATGCGCAGCGGTTCGGGCAGGGCGGCGAGCGTCTCGAGATAGATCGCGCCGGCGCGACACATTCGCGCGTCGTCGAGCGGCGGATCGGGCGTTTTGCCATCGAGAAGGGCCTCGATCTCGAGCGTGCCGAGGCCCTTGGCGCGAAGGGCTTTTTCGAGTTCCTGGAAATCCTCGGCGGTCGGCTCGTCCCGCTCGACCCGATTGATTTGTCCGTTGTCGATGGCGTCGAGGCCGGCGCTCGCCATGGCTGCGACGAGGCTGCGGTTTGCGGCTGAAAATTCGAGAAAATCGCCATTGGCGCCGCCATAGAGGAAATCGACGCAAAGGCCTTGATTCCTCCCCGCGAGCGCGCGCAACATGGCGAGCTGCATCTCGAACACATGATCGAGCGCGGGCTGCTCCGCCTTGGCAGCCAGCACCCCATGCGAAACGCGCAAGGCGCGCACGGCGTCAATGATGAGGAAATCCGCGCTCTGGATCTCGCCGGTGGCGGCCGAGCGCCGCGACGCCTTCGCGAGGAACGCCTCGTAATCGGCCGGAAACCTCGTCTTGAGGCTGTCGAAAAAGCCGGCATATTCCGGGACGGCTGCGAGTTCGGCCTCGATTGCGCCTCGCGCCGCGGCGATCGCCTCCGGCGAGACATGCGTCTCGGCAATCTTTGGCGAGGGCGCGGGCTCCAGCCGGTTCGCTTCGATCCAGAACGTCCAGCCGAGAATAAGGGCGACAAGGGCGGCGAGGCCGAGCAGCGCGAGCCGCAAGATATGCATGGAGGCGGATCTCCGCGACAAGAAAACCGGACTTTGCCGATAACCGCGAGATCGGGCAAGTCTTCTCGGATGCTCGCAGTAGGTCGGTTCGAGCGTTGGTCTCCCCTGGGTCCCGTTGGGGACTAGCCCTTTATCTTACCCCTACGAAACCGCAGCGCATATGTCTTGCCGAACGACGGGTCCGTTTTTGTTCGTCGGTCCACTCATTGAGATCGAACGGCCACGGCGAGGCTAAGGCCTTGCGCATCACCTAGCCGGCGGCTCCGCGCTGCTCGCCTCGGCGGCTTTGAACGCGGCGGCGAATTGTTCGAGCGTCGGCGGGTCGGCGTCCGAGACCGCCCAGAAAGTGAAGCCAGAGCCTTGCCAGGCGAGGACGTGAAAGCCGTCGGCTGGCGCGCCTCTTATCGATGCGCTAGAGGCTGGTAAGGCGGTGACGCTGACGAAATGCTCTCGGATTCGATAGACGAGGGTCGGTGCCGGCTGGCCGTCGATCACCTCGACGCGGCCGCCGACCAGCGGAAAGCCGCGGGCCGCGAGATCGGGCGCCGGCGGCGAGATCGCGATGCGCGCGTCGAACCACGGCCGCACATTGTGCCTGTCGTTCGAGGCGATATCGACAGGCGTTCCGGCGAGCATTGCGCGGCGATGGCCATCGACGAGCGCATCGACAAGCTCCGGCTCGCGTGGCCCGAGCGCCCAGTCGGTCGCGGCGGCGCCGAGGCCGATCCCAATCGCCAGCGCGGCGGCCATCCTGATTGCGCCGCGGCGAGACGCCTGTCTTGCCGGCTGTAGGCGGGCCGGCCAAGGCGCTCACGCGGGCGCGCAATGCGGCGGGCGGCGGCTCACGCGGAAAGGTTTGGCGCAACCTTTGTCGCAAGGTTGCGAGCCGTTCATAGTCCTTAGCCAGAACTGGATCGTCGGCGAGCTTGCTTTCGAAGGCCAATTGCCCGGCGGCGTCGAGTTCGCCGTCAAGGACCGCCTGCATCATCAAGCGCGGATCGAGTGGCGCATCATTCATGACATCTCCTTGCCGATCCGTTCGATCAGCAGCGCGCGGGCCCGCGCCAGACGCGACATGACGGTGCCGACAGGGACGCCCGTCGCCTCGGCGATCTCGCGATAGCTCAGCCCATTGAACTCACGCAGCACGAGCGCCTCACGGAACGGAGGCGGCAGCGCGGCGATGCCGGCTTCGAGGAGCGCGGCGTCCGCGCGCGCGATCGCTTCCGTCTCTGGCGTCGCTGTTTCCGGCATGTTGGACGAGGCGCGTTCGGCGGATTCAAGATCGTCGGTCAGGACGAGAGCCTTCGGCCGGTTGCGGGCGAGCCAGGTGAAAGCAGTATTGCGCACGATGGAAATCAACCATGCCCGAGCGCTGCCGCCGGCGAAACTATGCGTCCCGCGCATCGCGCGGAGGCAGGCTTCCTGCACCACATCCTCCGCGTCCGTCGCGTTTCCGGTGAGCCAGCGGGCGAACGTATAGGCGTCGTCAAGGTGAGGTAAAACCACCTCGTTGAAAAGTCTGCGATCGCCATCCGTGGTCACGTGCGGGCCTGGCGCATGGGCGCCCCTCATAGAACAACGATGATTGTCCCCTTCATATGCGGATGCAACCCGCAATAATAGGCGTAGGCGCCGGGCTCCGTCAGCGTAAAGCTGAATGCGTCCCCGGTGTCGAGTGCGGGCGAGTGGAATTTTCCGTCCACAGCGACGATCGAATGCGGGATGTCGTCCTCGTTGGTCCAGGCGACGACCGCGCCCGGCTTCACGTTAAGCGTGGCGGGCGTGAAGGTGAAATTGTCTATTCTTACATTGGCGTCGGCGGCGCGCGCCCGCTGCGGCAGCGCAGCGAGCCCGACAGACGCCGTGGCCGCGCAGAAGCGGCGGCGATCGATTTTGATCTCCATGTGAATGCCTCAGCCTTTCGCCAATTCGCTATCGGTGATCGCGAGCGGCTGCGCGCCCTTCTTGACGGCGACGGACGCGACGCCGAGCACGCTGCGAAGCTTGTCCTCCGGCACTTTCAGCGGTCCGGGCGACGGCGCCGAGCCTGGCGCGGGCTGCGGAAAGGCGGTCGAGCGGGCCGTGTGGAAGGTCACCGCGCCTTCGACTTTCTGCATGATCTGGTGAATATGGCCGTTGAGCACAGTCACCGAGCCAAAGCGCTTGACGAGGCCCAGCGCCTGCGCCGCGTCGTCGGTGCCCCAGCCCCAATCCCCATAGACGGTCCAGAGCGGGATATGGGCGAAAAGCACGATAGGCGTCGAACTGCTCTTGGGCTTCAGATCATCGGCGAGCCAGGCGAGTTGCTCCGGGCCGAGGGAGCCCATGCCGCCGGCCTTCAGATCGGCGACATTGACGAGGCCGACGAAATGCGCGCCGGCGTGATCGAAAGAGTACCAGCCGGCTCCTTTGGCCTGCAGCCTCTTGCCGAAGCGCTCCATGTAATCCGCCCCGCGCCCCTCATCGACTATGTCGTGCTCGCCCGGAACGTAATGCACATCGAGTTTCGCGCTCGAGATCACCTTCTCGGCGTCGTCGAATTGCTCGGGCTTCGACAGATGCGAGATGTCGCCCGTATGGATCATGAAGGCCGGCTTGTTGGGGAGGCCGCCGATCTTGTCGATCGCCTCCTGCAAAGTGGCGAGAGGATTCGGATTGGCGGCCTGCTTGAAGCCGATGTGGCTGTCGGAAATCTGCACGAAGCTGAAACCAGCCGTGGCCTGGGCCTTCGCTTCGGCGACGCCGAGCAGGGCCGACGAGTGCGGAACGCCGCCGGAAATCGTCCAGAGGGCGCCGGTTCCCGCCCATAGCATGCATTCGAGCGCGCCGCGCCGGTCGACGCCATTTTCATCGTTTATCATTTCAGTCGTCCTCCGCATCAGCCCCAATAGGGGTTCAGCATTGGAGACTCGCGGCGAGGCCGCTTTATTCCCCTACGGCCTTATTTCTTTTCGGGCCGATCGCGGGCTGACCATCGGGCGACGGACGCCAAATGCATTGGACAGAGCCAGTAGTCTATTATATCCATAGATAAGCACTGATCAGAACTTCAATTCTCTGGAAACTCATGCGCCGCAATAAAGGCCCAAGCCGGCTCGACCTTGATGAAGCCGCAGGAAATGGCCTTGTCGATCGTCGTCTTTTCCTGACCGGCGTCGCCGCTGGAGCAGCCGCAGGCGGCGTTTTTTCCGAACCAGCTTCAGCCGACGAACTGTCTGTCGAACCGTGGATGAAGACGCCAGGCGCGCCGTTTGTCGGTTACGGCCAGCCGTCGCGCTTTGAGGACAAGGTCGCGCGCGTCTGGGCGAGCGCCCCCAACGCTCCGGGAACCGGGGCCGCGCGGACGCCTCTGCATCTCTTGAATGGCGCGATCACGCCGAATGGCCTGCATTTCGAGCGCAGCCACAATGGCGTGCCGGACATCGACCCGAGCCTCCATCGACTCTTGATCCACGGTCTGGTCAAGCGGCCGCTCGTCTTCACGCTGGACGCATTGTCGCGTTATCCGATGGAGTCGCGGACCGCCTTTATCGAATGTGGCGGCAATGGCGGCCAGCTCTATCAAAAAGATCCCGCGCAGCTCAACCTCCAGGCGCTGCATGGGCTTCTCTCCTGCGCCGAATGGACCGGCGTGAAACTGTCGATCCTGCTCGAGGAGGCCGGCGTCGATCCCGCCGCGAAATGGATTCTGGCCGAGGGCGCCGATGCGGCCGGCATGAGCCGCAGCGCGCCGCTTGCGAAGGCCATGGATGACGCGCTGGTCGCGCTCTATCAGAATGGCGAGCGCCTCCGCCCGTCTAATGGCTATCCGATGCGGCTTCTGTTGCCTGGCTTCGAGGGCAATTTGCAGGTGAAATGGCTTCGGCGCATCAAGCTGACCGAGGCTCCGACAATGACGAAGGACGAGACCTCAAAATACACGATGCTGATGCCGGATGGGAAGTCGCTGCAATTTGTCTTTCCGATTGAAGCGAAGTCGGTCATCACGCAGCCCTCGCCGGGCCTGATGATGAAAGAACCGGGCCTCTATTCGATTTCCGGCCTTGCATGGTCGGGCTACGGTAAGGTCGTCAAGGTGGAGGTCTCGGCCGATGGCGGCAAGAGCTGGGGACTGGCCGAACTGCAGCAGCCGGCGCTGCTGATGGCGCTGACGCGCTTCCGCATGGCGTGGCGCTGGAGCGGCGGGCCCGCCGTGCTGCAAAGCCGCGTGACGGATGAAACCGGCTATGTTCAGCCGACGCGCGCGGAGCTCATCGCCAATCGCGGCGGCAAGGCGATCTATCACTTCAACGGGGTCACGAGTTGGGCCGTTTCGGAAAGTGGAGAGGTGAAGCATGTCTATGCGTAGACAGGGCTTCGCAGCGGCTGCGGCGTTTGCGGTTTTTTCCAGCGCCGCCTTCGCCGACAGCCCGAATCTTGGCCGTCTGGCCACGCCGGAAGAAATCGCGGCCTGGGATATTGGCGTCGGCCCGGACGGCGCGGGCCTGCCTCCCGGGGGCGGCGCTCCCAAACAGGGTGAGGCCATTTTCGCCGCAAAATGCGCCGCTTGCCATGGCGAGAAGGGCGCCGGCAAGCCGAATGACACGTTGGTCGGCGGGCGTGGAACGCTTGTCGGCGACCAGGCGCCGGTCAAGACCGTCGGAAGTTTCTGGCCCTATGCGACGACGATATTTGATTACGTGCGGCGCGCAATGCCCCTCAATGAGCCGAAATCGCTGACCAGCGACGAGGTCTATGCGGTTGTCGCCTATATTCTGCAGCTCAATGGCGTCATCGACGAAAACGAAGTGATCAATGCGCAAACGCTGCCAAAGATCCAAATGCCAAACAGAGAAGGATTCGTGATTTTCGCTCGCGGGAAATGAAGGGCGATTACGGGGTCATGGCGCAAGCGCCCCACGCGTAGAGCTGGCCTTTCGCCAGGGTCCACCGGTTTCTCCGCCTCCGCTGATCTGCATCAACGAATAATCTTTCAAATGTAGCTTTGTTCAAGCTGGCGGGCCTACGGACCGGCAAGGCCGCGCCAAGAGAGACGCGAATGTTCAGGAAAATCCTTGTTCCGATCGACTCCGCCGAGCCGGCAATCGCCGAGCTTGGCGTCTTCCTCGCGGCGCAGTTGACGGCATTGTGCGACGGCGCCGTCAGAATGATCCATGTTCTCCCGGAAATTCCCTATGGCTTCAAGGAATTCCTGCCGCCGCATGTCAGCGCCACACGGGAAAATACCGTCGGCTCGCTGTTTCAAGACCTCGCCAAGAAAGCCAATATTCCGGCTGGCCGTTTCTCGCACATTTTGCGCACCGGCGTCGTGTATGACGAAGTTCTTAGGGAAGCGGAGGACTGGGGCGCCGATCTCATCATTGTCGGATCACATAATCCGTCGATGAGCACTTACCTGCTCGGCTCGAACGCCCAAAAGATCGTGCGGCACGCCAACTGCTCGGTCTTGGTCGCGCGTCCGCATCAGGATCAACATGGGACCTATTGGCTCGTGCCGCCGATCGCCTCATGAGTTCGGCCGCGCTTTCGACGCGGACTTGATCCGCATCAACGCGGCGCCGCGAGGAGCGCTTAGCTTTCCTTTGTGGGAGAGCAATTCGACAAAGCTGACCGCGGCGCTAATCCGGCAAAACATGCGTCTCCGGAAGATGATCTCCTCGTGATCGTGCGCGAGCTCGCCCGGGAGCTCCATGCGCAAAGGGGCGGGTTCACGGACGTCTCGCTTTCGAGCCGTCTCGAGCGGGATCTCGGCATCGATAGCCTCGGCCGAACTGAGCTGATCTCACGGATCGAACGCGCCTTCCGGGTGCGCCTTCCGGTCGAGACGATCGGGATGGCCGACACTGTCGGCGACCTTCTTGAAGCGGTCCAGCAAGCGGCGCCCCACCGGCGCATTGCGCATGACGAAGGGGTGATCGCGCCTCCCTTGCCCCAGGCCTCGGCCGCGGCCGAAGCCTGGACGCTGACAGAGGCTCTCGATTGGCACGTCGCCCAACATCCTGATCGTCTCCATTTGACCATCCTTCAAGACGACCTCGCCGAGGGCGGAACGTTGACCTATGGAGAACTCGCGCAAGCCGCCCGCTTGGTTGCGGCGGGCCTGATTGAACGCGACATCGCGCCGGGCGACCGCGTCGCCTTGATGCTGCCGACCGGTCGCGATTTCTTTATCGCGTTTTTCGGCATTCTTTACGCCGGCGCCGCGCCGGTCCCGATTTATCCGCCCATGCAGCTCTCTCAGATCGAGGAGCATTTGCGGCGCCAAGCTGGCATTTTGCGCAACGCCGGCGCGCGCATCCTTGTCACAATGCCGGAAGCTCTGCGGCTCGCCGGCCTGCTCCGAGGCCAAACGCCAAGCCTGGACGCAATAGAGACTGTCGCTGGTCTCGCCGCACAAGCGTCGTCCGTGAAATTACCGGTTGTGGACGCCGGCGCCGTCGCGCTTCTCCAATATACGTCCGGCAGCACAGGCGATCCGAAAGGGGTCGCGCTGAGCCACGCCAACCTGCTGTCTAACATTCGCGCGATAGGCCAAGCCATGGGCGCCAGCTCGGCCGACGTCTTCGTCAGCTGGCTCCCGCTCTACCATGACATGGGGCTGATCGGCGCCTGGCTAGGATCTCTCTATTTCGCCGCCCCGCTCTATGTGATGTCGCCGCTGAGCTTTCTCGTGCGCCCGGAGAGCTGGCTTTGGGCGATGCATCGCTTTCGCGCAACCTTGTCCGCGTCGCCCAATTTCGGATTTGAGCTCTGCCTCAACAAGATCGACGACGTCGATCTCCAAGGCCTCGACCTCAGCGCACTGCGCCTGATCGCAAATGGGGCCGAGCCGGTCAGCGCCGGGACGCTGCGCCGCTTTATCGAGAAGTTCGGACATTATGGATTCCGACCCGAGGCGATGGCGCCGGCCTATGGTCTCGCTGAAAACGCGGTGGGACTGGCTTTTCCGCCGCTCGGCCGCCAGCCGGTCATCGATCGCGTCGACCGCGACGCCCTTACCCGCCGAGGCTTGGCTCTTCCGGCGAGAGCCGACGACGCCAATCCTCTCGAGATCGTCGCCTGCGGCCAACCCCTGCAGGGCCATGAAATTCGCATTGTCGACGAGGTCGGTCATGAGGTCGGCGAACGATGCGAAGGGCGGCTCGAATTTCGCGGTCCGTCGGCGACGTCCGGCTATTTCCGCAATGAGGCGAAAACCCGCGAGCTTTTTCGCGACGGGTGGCTCGACAGCGGCGACCGGGCCTATATGGCCGGCGGCGACGTCTACATAACTGGCCGCAACAAGGACATTATCATTCGCGCCGGCCGTCATATCTATCCGCAAGAGCTTGAGGCCGCGATCGGCGATGTTCCCGGCGTCTGCAAAGGCGGCGTCGCCGCGTTCGGCGTCACCGATCGCGCCTCCGGCACGGAACGGGTCGTGGTCCTGGCCGAAACGCGCGAGACGGACGCCTTCGCGCGCGCGGCGCTGCAAACCCGCGCGAACGAAGTTGCAAGCGGGATCGCCGGAGCGCCTCCCGATGAGATCGTTTTCGCCCCGCTGGGAACAACGCCGAAAACGTCGAGCGGCAAGGTTCGCCGGAGCGCGGCCAAAGAGCTCTATGAGCGCGGACAGATCGGCGCGCCGCCGCGCGCCTTGCGATGGCAGATCCTTCGGCTGTCGCTCGCAGGGTTTGGCGCGCGGATGCGGCGCCTAAGCCAGCTCTTCGGCGAGATTTTCTATGCCGCCTGGTGGTGGAGCGTGATGGCGCCCAGCATTCTTTTCTGCTGGCTCGCCGTTATGAGTTTCCCGCGGCTTGCCTGGCGCTGGGCGGCGCTGCGCAGGATCGCCCGACTGGCGTTCGCCACGGTCGGGGCGCCTCTCTCCGTCAGCGGCGCCGACCGCGTCCCGCGCGGCAACGCAATTCTCGCCTTCAATCATGCGAGCTATGTGGACGCGTTCATCCTCGCCGCCGTCCTGCCCGGGGAGCCCGCCTTCGTCGCGAAGAAGGAGCTGGGCGGACAGTTTTTCGCTGGTCCATTCTTGCGCCGATTGGGCGTCTTGTTCGTCGAACGTTATGATATGGCCGCGAGCCTTGCCGACGCCGGAATCGCAATCGCGGCCGCCCAGCAGGGGCGCGTACTGGTCTTTTTCCCCGAGGGCTCATTTACACGCAGGGCGGGGCTTTCCGATTTCTATCTCGGCGCATTCAAGGCGGCGGCCGAGGCGAACCTGCCGGTCTTTCCGGGCGTCTTGCGGGGGACGCGGTCAATGCTGCGCGCGGATCAATGGTTCCCGCGCAGAGCTTCGATCAGCGTCGAGATCGCCGACCCTATCGCGCCGTCCGGGACCGACTTCCCATCGGTATTGCGATTGCGCGATGAGGTGCGGAAGGCCATGTTGGCGCGTTGCGGGGAGCCGGATCTCGGCGAACTCGTCAAGCCCGCGCCCCCTCAATCGAGCGGCCGGATTGTCGACTAGCGCATGACGCCGAAAAGCTGCAGATTTTTTGGATCGACATCATACGTTAAGACAACAGCTTAAAGAGCATCGATCCAGGACCACGCCACGCAGGAAAGCGCTCCTGAGGCTCTCGCTATTGCCCGCGGCGCCTAATGCGGAGGCATCCAGATCCAGAGAGGAGGCTGGCCGGCGAACCTGACGTCTTTCGTGATCGTTGCGTCGTCGACATTGTCCGGCTTCAGATAAATAAAATAGCTGTCGTTGCGCTGAAACAACTCATCCTTTGGGGCGCTTTCGGGACTAATCAGCATGTTATTGGTCAAGCGCACATGCATGTAATGCGGAAGAAGTTCGGTGAACTTATCGACGCGCGCGTCTAGGACAAATCGATAGAGCTGCTTGCCGGTGACTTTCAAAACGGAGGCGACAGATTCAGCAACTGGAGTGAGCGGCGCCTCCTGCCAATCGGAGCCGACCTGTATGAAGCCCTGTACGCTCGGGGTCATCACGTAGATGGGCTTATCGCCGCCGGTATTCTCGAGATAGATCGTCACTTCATAATGGCCATCGCCCATTCGCGTGACGGAGTCGATCTCGCTTTTCAGCGTCGAGGTGGCGAGTTCCTCCAGAGCGGCAAGACGCTCCCTCCGCAAAGCTGCTTGATAGCGCTGGTAGCGCGCGAGGCTATAATTGCCCAACAGCACAAGCGTGAATACAAGCCCGGCGACGACAAACGCTCGGCCCGCCGCCGCCCAGAGCGTTGCGCCCAGCTTGCCGATCGCACGGGCGCCATCTACATGCCGCGCATTGTTTACGGGGACTGCCGCCCTTGGCGGGTCAAAACGCCGCGGCTGAGCCGGCCGGATTGCGACCTCAGGCAGAGCAGTTGCATAGAGCCTGCCTTGCTTCATCTGGAACATTCGATCGGCGCGCTTGGCGAGATCAAGATTATGCGTGACGACGATCATGCCAAACGAGGCTTCGCGGCGCAGCTGCTCTAGGAGCGCAACGATGTCGCATTCGGTGTCTTCATCGAGATCGCTGGTCGGCTCGTCGGCCAGCAGCAAGCGGGGCGCATTGATTAGGGCGCGGGCGATGACCACCCGCCTTTGTTCGCCGCCGGACATCTCGCCCGGATAGGCGAACATCCGCTCTTCGAGTCCGACCCTTGCCAGGAGATTTTGAGCGCGTTCATAGGCATCCTCTGGGGCCATGCTGCGGCCCAGCAAGGCCGGCAGGGCGACATTGTCCACGGCCCTGAGACTGGGGAGGAGGCTGAAGAATTGAAAGACGAACCCCATCCGCCGGCAACGAAGGTCCGCCAAAGCTTTCTCGGGAAGCGCCCAGATGTCTTTGCCTTCCAGGAACACTTGGCCTTCGCTGGGTTTCATCAACCCGCCAATCATCGCCAGGAGCGTCGACTTGCCGGACCCTGACCGTCCGACGATCGAGATGAATTCCCCTTCCTCCACGGTTAGATCGCCTTGGCTCACGGCCTCGCATCCGGCTTCGCCGCCATAGCGCTTTCGAAGGCTCGAAGCGCGCAAGATCATCGCGCGCTCTCCGTTTGAATCATGACATAGGGCTCAAGTCGGCGAGCGCGCCAGGCGGGGATGAAGGCGCCGACGACTCCGATGGAGGCCGCGACCGCCACTGAGACAAGCGCTGCGAGCCACATCGCCCAATCCGGGGGCCACGCAAAAGGGACGCCGATCGAAGCGAAATAGAAGCCGAGCGAGCGCGCAAATGCGAATGTAAGGGAAAGACCGAAACCGAGCCCGAAAAGGCCGCCGAGACCCGTGATCAGCCCGGCCTCGATCAGAATGATGCTGAAGATCTGCGCGGGCCGCGCCCCCATCGCCCTCAAGAGACCGACTTCGCGATAGCGCTCCTGAACGATGGCGGAAAACAGCAGCGAAACAAGAAACAGCAGCGCCAGCAACAAGAGGCCGGCGAAGATGGCGACCCCCCAGAACAGGCTTCCCAGCGACTGCCGGGACGCCGTGAAAACGGCGTTGCCTGTTACGATCTTGATCCCTGGAATCTGGCCGATCGCGAATTTAACTTGTTCCGGCGAGGCTCCGGATGAAAGTTGAATGAGAAAGGCGGAAACTCGATCGGGGGCGAGATCCGCAAGGCAATTACTCGCTCCCGCTGCGCCAACATGGCGATGCGTTGCGGCCGCTGCGAGCGGGTCGATGGGCGCCGCCGGCGCGCCGGAAACAGCGACGCCAGCTGCAAGAGACATTCTGCGCCGTGCCGCGATCAAACCATCAAGATCGTAAAAGCTGACGAAATAGGATTCGTCGAATGGACCGACGCCCGTCTTCCCCAAACGCGCCGCTATGACCATTGCGCGGCCGCAGATATTCAAGACTTCGCCGGGCTTGATTTGAACCCGCTCGCCGACGAGCGCGCCATCCGCCGCCGCCAGCCTCTGGCTTTCAGGAAGCCAAGGCCTCACCGTAAAATCTGTCGCCGGGTCATAGGCGATGAGGTTAAGCGCGCGCCCCTCCGCCTCCGCGCGAACAAGTCTCTGAGCCGCGACCTTTCCAACCCCTGGGATCGCTCGCAATTTTTCGCCTAAGGAAAGGTCGAGTTCCTGGTCCGTCGGTTGAACCGTGAGCAATATGCTCGTGATGTTCACCAGCGTTCCATAGGGAACAACCACGAGGTCCGCGCCCATTCGGGAGAAGGTCGTCGCGACGCCGTCTCGCAACGCCGAGCCGATGACGAAGCCGGAGAAGCCGACGCCGACCGAAATCATGACCGCTATGCCCAGGAAAACGGTTCGGAGACGCCGCCGGCCGACATTCTGCGCGGCGAGCCGCAACAGCAAGAAAAGGGTTCGACGGTCTGTTCCCATATCTTCGCTTACGAGAGGCTCCAAGCGATCAATAGTTATTTGCGCGCTTGGTCGAGACGTCGGCGTCGATGCGCAAGCGGCGTCAAATTCCTTGAGAGAAAGGGTCAGACCGTGGTGCAGCGGCTGTGGATCAGTTCTTGATTGTTGCGCGGCACGATCACGCAATCATGGTGGCCTCCGAAGTTCGGCATATAGCCGACCGGCTCCAACGTATCCTGGGTGAACACGAAAGTGCCGCCTTCCAGCCTTTGAAAGCCGCTGAAAATCTGCAGCACATATTTTCCGTCATAGGTCACGTGCATGGTCTGACAATCGACGCCGACGTTCTCAAAGCGCTTGATCGTCGACCATGTGTTTGTGTCGACGACGACGATCGCGCTCTTGGCGGGCTTCTGATGCAGTTCGGACACAAACATTTTTGAGCCGTCCATCGAGTAAGTGATGTGGAATGGGCTTGGCGTCGATCCGACCCAGTGGGAATCCTTGAAATTCAGGATGCGCGTCCACTTGCGAGGATCTCGATCCAGGCAGTTGAACACGCCCATGCTGTTTTGCCTTGTGTTGTTGGTCATGGTGAACCATTTGCCGTTCGGGCCAAAACCGCATTCGTGGCCGGAGGTCACCACAGTGTCGAGCTTGATCTCCCAGATTCCGTCGGCGATTTTCTTGACCGCAATATTCTCTTTCGATGTTCCTTCAGGCGATGAAATGCAAGCAACCGGCTCCATGCTGGAGCGGTCAATCACGACGCCGACGGCGAACATGCGCAGCGTGACAAGGGAAAGAGGATGGATCGGATGATGCACGCAATTGTCCGAGCCCGTGAGGGTTTTGACAGCGTCGCCCGGCAACTGGCCTGTGTAGGCGAGATATTCGCCCATAGGCACCATCTCCCAGTCAAGCTTGTTGCCCTTTACGCCGCGGTAATCATAAAGACCCGTCTCAGGCGCCATGACAAGTTGAGTGATGCGGACCGTGCCACCTTTGAACCAATTGTCCTCCAAGGCGCCATTCGGTTCGTTGCCGGCCCAATCAAAGCGGAAGGCCGACAGGACTTTCGTCTTCTGGTTTCCTGTCGCCCTGGAGAAGAACGCCACGATGTCTTTCTGTCCATCGGAGACGGAGAAGCCCGACGCGTCGGGAAATATCACCGTGTGAACCCCGAGCCCGATGCCTGTCGTTTCGGCGATGTTCTCCAGAAGGTTCATCTGCTGGCCGTCGAAGCCGACGCGATAGATTTGATTGCCCTGGCCCCAGATCGGGTCGAGCATTCCATGTTCGCGCAACTGACTGGGAATTCCATAGATCAGAGCATTCTGGCCGCCTTGGGTCGAGTTGACGAACTCGAAGCCCTTGCGAGGCTCAGGCGACGGAAACGCCGCCAGATGATGCGCGATCGGACAGCTATCGCCATAGTTCCAGTATTCGATCCAGGCCATCGTCTTGCCGCTGGCGAGATCCTGCAATTGCACGCCGCCGCCGAGCTTGGTCGGCGTCAACCAAAGGTAATCGCCAAGTTCATTGAAGGGGGAGGCGTTGTCGCGCTGCGCCGCCGCCGGTGGCGCCGCGGGGTTGGAGTCCGAGGAGCCGAAAAGGCGCGAAAAGAAGCCCTCCGCTCTGACCGAGCTTCCGCCAAAAAATGCGCCGACGATTCCGCCGGAGGCAGCCTGTAGGATTTTGCGTCGATTCACAGGGCCATGCTGATTGAACAGCCGAGCGACATATGGGGCGGCGACGCCCTGCGCCCCCACGCTTGCGCTCTTTTGCCGTGAAAAAGGGCTCGGATCTGAAGACATAATCGCCATTTCCTTGTTAGATCGGGTCACGTGGGCCAATCAGGTTTGGTCGTCTAAGTCTTCGGCGGCGCCGGCGCCGAGCCACAATCAAAATCAGTGCAAGCCATCTAAAATTGTCTTCGCTTGGGCCTTAGCGCGAGGCGCGAGCGCAACAACGCGCGTAGCGCTCAAGAGTCGTCGCATAGGCGCGCGGATCGTCAAAACTCTACTGCGCACGCGACATTGACGATCACCTTCGCGCGCAGCATCGCCGTTCACCAAGCAGCCACGATCAGACATGCCGCCGCATACAGGAAGGAATGAACGGACACAGGCAGGCTAGCAGGTCGGGCTACGAAAAAAACTAACCGTACGTCGTGAAGCAAAGGGTCGCATCGGAAGCGAATCTCTTGGCCTGAACCTTACTGTCGACTGGTCTTTCACCGGAGCGGTTGCTCGATCTGTCATCATGTCAGCCGACCAAAACATCAGGCCGCTATAAACATTATGAAGTTAGAGTAAAATATAACGAAATTATCATTATCGCAAGGCGTTTTATCCTGAAGCACCTGGATGAACGACATGAGTCTGGCACGGACGGCGACCTCTCTATTTTCCGAAGTCGCGGGGGCTTATGCCGGCGTCCATCTCAAAGAATCGGCGATGGGCCCGTCGCCTGGTTATGAACGGGGCTCGCTTTCGACCGAGCCCCGTTGCGATGTCGGGAGCACGAAGAAGAACGTCGCGCCCTCGCCAGGTTGAGACCTCACCGAAATTCGCCATCCGTGGCGGTCCGCGATCGCCTTGCAGATCGCCAATCCGATTCCCGAGCCGGGATAATCGGCTTTGGTATTGAGCCGCTTGAAGGGCTCGAAGATCGCCTGGGCGTATTTCTCCTCGAATCCAATTCCGTCATCGGCGATCGCCAGGCAGTGGGCCGTGTCACCCACGGGAGCGGCCGTGATCTCT